>CAJUSS010000028.1:0-6024 GCA_910588895.1 uncultured Lachnospiraceae bacterium | reverse complement strand
AGGCCTTAAAGATGATCCCGGTATAATACTGATAGTTGCTCAGCATCCCCAGATCGTAGGAAACATAGCCGGAAAGACCATAATTCTCTATGATCTCATGGACCTTCTCCAGCCGTTCGATCGCAAAAAGGGCGCGGGGATGATCGGTCAGCTCCCGGGCCTTTCGGATCCGGTCGATGGATCCAAAAAGCTCCGGCAGGCGCAGAAAGGCTTCCTTGGACCGCTGGCTCATGGAGCAGGAATCTAAAAGCTCCTCTACGGCAAAAAAGTTCTTATTATCGATCAGCTCCCGCAGCTTTTCCTGGGTCTCTCCATCGATCCCGGCCTCTTCCACCAAGCCGCGGTAAAACTCTACCTGCCCTAACTCGACCTGGAAGCTCTCCAGTCCGGCGGCTTTTAAGCAATCGATCACCATGGCGATCATCTCGCCGTCCCCATCGCTGGAATCATCTCCTATCATCTCCGCGCCGGTCTGGGTGGCTTCCTTTAAGCGTCCCTGGTAGCTGGTCTTATTGGTGAACGTGCGCTCCAGATAGCAGAGGCGCAGAGGCATGGTCTCATCCGCAAAATATTTCGACACACAGCGTGCGATCGCCGGGGTCATATCCGGCCGCAGGACCAAGGTAGCATTATCCCGGTCAAAAAATTTGAACATCTCCTGAGAGCCGACGCTCCCGCGGTCTTTGCTGAAGATGTCAAAAAACTCAAAGCTGGGGGTCTCGATGTGCCGATACCCGTAAAGATGCAGGACATCCACGATCTTCTCCTGTACTTTCAGCTTCTGCAGACACTCTGCGTCATAGATATCCCGGACGCCTTCGGGGGTGTGGATCAATCGATCTGCCATAAGGTCTTCCTTTCACTTTCGCATGGTACAGTGATGAACTATCAACGTGCTTTCTCATTATAGGAAAGAAACAAGGAGTTGTCAACCGGTTCCTGTTACTTTTCACTCTCCCGTCGTTCCAGATCCCGTTGCAGCGGCTCCAGATAGTGGACATACATATCCCGATGGGATCTGACCGCATAGTCTTGGTCGAGCTCTCCATAAGTGAAGCTCTTCCGTCCTCCGTTCTCCATCCGCTCCCAAAAGGAGGCCACATGATCGAAGGGCAGATAGTAGACTTCATTCCGGATGGTGTAGGACAGGAGGATGAACGCGATCCCCCCCTGGGCCTCGAAATCCCTCATAAAGGCGATCTGATGGGGATGGATGTTCTGTAAGGGGAAGGTATCCGTGCGGCATTCCTTGGCGTCGAAGCAGACAGGGATGCCCTGGACGACCCCGATGTAATCCACGGTGCTCTTCTGTCCGAAATAGGCCAGCGTGATATGGCGGCTGGCCTTATCGATCTCGATGGGGGTGATCGGGGTGGGGATCTTCTGGATCAGGGCCAGGCCCTTTTCCTTGTAGCGGTCATTGGTGTGATTGATCAGCTCTTCCAGGCCGGAGCCGCGAAGGCCTCTGGTATGCCATGTCCCCATTGTATCTACCTCCCGGCCATGTCCCTTCCGATATGGCCTCCTGCGGCGCCGGACCTAGATACAGCGCCGAAAGAAAGGCTGTCGCAAAATAACGGGTCCATATCCCTATCCTGCGACAGCCCCTTCATGGTCTTTATCCTTCTCCAAAACGCTTTGCCTGCTCTGCGATCAGGGCCTGGTCCGCGAAATAGTCGATCTTCATAGCCTGCTTTACATCTGCCAGTGTCTGGGCAGCTACCGCCTCGGCCTTCCGGCTGCCCTCCTCCAAGATCTTATAGACAGCGGGGATATCCTTTTCAAACTGCTTCCGCCGCGCGCGGATAGGCGCCAGCTCCTCCTGGAGCACCTTGTTCAGGAACTTTTTTACCTTTACATCGCCTAAGCCGCCTCGTGTGTAGTGGGCCTTGAGGGCATCCAGGTTTTCATACTCCGGAAGGAACCTTGCAAAATGCTCATCCCGGCAGAACGCATCCAAGTAGATGAACACCGGGTTGCCCTCCACCTGGCCCGGATCTTCCACCTTGAGATGGTTCGGGTCAGTGAACATGGACATGATCTTCTTCTGCACATCCTTCTCTGTATCCGATAAGAAGATGCAGTTGCCCAGGGACTTGCTCATCTTTGCCTTGCCGTCGGTGCCCGGTAAGCGAAGGCAGGCCTTGTTCTCCGGCAGGAGGATATCTGGCATCACCAGGGTCTCTCCGTAGACCGTATTGAACTTGTGGACGATCTCACGGGTCTGCTCGATCATGGGCATCTGGTCTTCGCCTACGGGCACGGTGGTCGCCTTGAACGCGGTGATATCCGCAGCCTGGCTGATCGGATAGGTGAAAAAGCCTACCGGGATGCTGGCCTCAAAATTCCGCATCTGGATCTCGGATTTTACGGTGGGGTTCCGCTGGAGACGGGATACGGTCACCAGGTTCATATAGTAAAAGGACAGCTCGCACAGCTGCGGGACCTGGGATTGTATGAATAAGGTGGACTTTGCGGGATCTAGCCCTACGGACAGGTAATCCAGCGCCACCTCGATGATGTTCTGACGGACCTTTTCCGGGTCGTCGGCATTGTCGGTCAATGCCTGGGCATCTGCGATCATGATGAAGATCTGATCATATCCGCCGGACTCCTGTAGCTCCACTCTCCGTTTTAAAGATCCCACATAATGGCCAACATGGAGTTTTCCTGTAGGTCTGTCGCCTGTTAAAATGATCTTTGCCATATCCTATCCCTTCCTGCTCGTTTCGTTCTTCGTCTGTTCTGTGCACAGACCTTTGCCGGCCTGCACCTGATCTCTTAAATACTATACCTTGCCGCTGGTCCGATGTCAAGCACGGACTAGAGGATAACTTTTTGAAAGCCTTCCCGCAAGCTAAGCTTTTGAAAGCTTTCGGGCAGAGGCGCGGTAAAGGTCCTTCTGCTCAATGGCATCAATGGCTCCGAAAGCTCTGGCAGGACCAGCTTCCAGGAATGGAGGAGCTGGGAATGGATCCCATAACGTTTTTGCACCGCGTCATTTATCTTCCTGGAGCCATATTTGGCATCTCCCAGGATCGGATGGCCGATGGAGGCCAGATGGGCGCGGATCTGGTGGGTGCGGCCGGTGAGCAGATGGACCTTTAGCAATGTGTAGGCGTCATTGCCGGCCAGGGGCGTATAAGCTGTGCGGATGGGCAGGCTGCCCTTTGTCTCGGCAGATGTGACCTTCACCTGGTTGGTCTTCTCGTCCTTTTTCAGGAAGCCTTCGATCTGCCGGCGTTTGGTCACCCTGCCGGCCACGATGCACTGATAGTATTTTCCCAGACTCCTGTCCTTAAAGGCCTGGGACATGACCTGGAGCCCTGCCAGGGACTTGCCGGCCACGATGAGCCCGCTGGTGTTCCGGTCCAGACGGTTGCAGACCGATGGGCGGAAGGTCTCCAGCTGCTCAAGAGAAAGCTGACCGGAGGCCAGCAGGTGATCGATGATCTCCTCCACCAGAGAACGGTCGCTTTCCCTGGCCTTCTGGGAGAGCAGTCCGGCGGGCTTATCGATCAAGAGGACATGGGCGTCCTCGTAGACGATCTTCCATCGATAAGGCCATCTGGCACGGAGGCGTTCTGCCGCCTCCGGGGTGCAGATATCGTACGTCTGGCGTTTCGTGAACTTTTGGATCGTATCATCCGACAGGAAAAAACGGACCTCATCGCCCAGGACCAGCCGCTCGTTCCCCTCACACCGCTTGCCGTTCAGCGTGATGTTCTTTTTTCGGATCATCTTATATAGAAAGCTTTTCGGAGCCAGGGTCAGATATTTGGCCAGGAATTTATCCAGCCGCTGTCCGGCTTCATTTTCTTTGATCGTAAATACCTGCATGCTCGTTCACACCACCTGTCATGTAGAAAGTCGCATATGTCTAGAAAGATCGCATATTTTAGGAATGGGCAAAGATCTTACATCGAAAGAGCCTTCAGCGATCGGATCGTATAGTCAACGCTCCCATCATCCTCATGATCGTCAGAGGGCTTTAAGGACGCGACCCGTTTAAAGAAGGCCGTTTCCTCCGTAAAGACCTTTGCATGAGGATCCAGATGGAGGGAACGGAACATATCGTTTAAAAAAGCCTCTGCCTTTTGGACCGGAAGCTTTGGGTCAGAGCAGTAAAAAAGGACGCATAAAGGATGGACCACCACTCCGTCCATAGGCATGATCAGCTCTTTTGATGTGAGGATCAGGTCGTAAAGGACAGCTGCCTGGCTTTCATAGGGGGAAAGCTTCTGATAAAAGTCCGGTCCCGGGGTCCTGTAGCGGAAGGCGGCCAGAAAAGGCGCAGCCAGGTTCGCCACCGGGAGGACGGACACGATCGCCATGACGGTCAGGATATTTTTAAAGGCATCCTGCTGGGTGAACCTCCTGGCGCCAAGCTGCAGGAGGATCGCCAGAACGCCCAGCAGGATCAGCAAGAGCTGCTGCCTCTTGTGCTGGTCACGGTAGCCATACTGTCCTTGTTCCAATCTTCTTTTTTTCATCGGTCGATCATCCCTTCCTCGCACATCCTTTTTGAGATAGCAGTCTTACTTTTTTTCTCGTGCTTTACGGCCGCTCGTTTGTCCTTTCTCATCATCGCCTGACTGGCAGGGGGTGGATACTATCCGAAAAAAGGAAGGATCCAGGAATGGGGGGTCGCCTTGGCCAAGAGGGCAAAAACCTGCATCAGGGGGCCGTAGATGGATACGCTCTTTCCCATCAGGCTGTCCCGGATGGCTTTGTCCGCTACCTTGACCGGATCGGCCATCACCAGCCGTTTATAGAGCGGGATGCTCCCTGCGGTCTCCGCGATGTCAAAAAACTCCGTTTTTACCGGCCCCGGGCAGACGGCAGTGACATGGACCTTCTTCCCGTCTTTTCCGGAGAGTTCGGCGTTGAGCGCCCGGCTGTAGCTGACCACGAAGGCCTTTGTGGCCGCATAGATGGCAAATCTTGGCTGGGGGAGGAAGGCGGCCGCCGAGGCGTACTGCAAGATCCGTCCGCCGGGAGCCATATAGGGCAGCACCAGGTGGGTGACCATGCACAGCGCCTGACAGTTCAACTGGATCATCCCTGTCTCATCCGCCAGAGGGAGCGCGCCTACTCTTCCGATCTTTCCAAAACCGGCGGCGTTCACCAGGAACACCACCTTTGGCCTCTCCTCCTCCAATGCCATCTTTAACCGTTCCAGCTGGATCCGGTCTGTGATGTCCATGGGGAAAAGACGGAGCGCGGCCGGTACATGGCCGACGAGAGCTTCCATCCGTTCCTTTCGCCGGGCGATCACCCAGATCTCATCCAGACGGCCGCCAAAACGGTCCGCCAGCCGGATGACGGTCTCTCTCCCCATCCCGGAGGATGCTCCGGTAACGATCGCGATCTTCTTACAGCTTTTCATATGGCTCACCTCTTCTTTTTATGGATATTTCGGATGGTCTTCCTCTTTTTGCGGCGGTCTGCGCCAGAGACCTCTCGCTCCATCCGCCGTTCATCTTCCCTCCAAGCCGGGCCGGTCTTTGCCTGTGCTGCCCGGCCTTTTGCAATCCGGCTATCGCCGCGCCTGCCCTTTGTCCCTGTCCCGTCTCCAGGCGGTCCGGAGCCAGTCCCGGCCGTCTTTCTGGGGCGGATCAGACAGCTGGGCCCAAAACCGATCAGATCCCTCCGCCCGGCTTTGATCAGGGCCTCCTCCACCAGCGGATACACCTGCGGATCTTTGTACTGGATCAGCGCCCGCTGCATGGCCTTTTCATGGGGGCTCACCGGCACATAGACCGGCTCCATGGTCCTGGGATCCAGCCCGGTATAGTACATGCAGGTAGAGATCGTGGAGGGGGTGGGATAAAAATCCTGTACCTGCTCCGGCATATAGCCTAGATCCCGGACGTACTCCGCCAGCTCCACCGCCTCTTTCAGGGAAGAGCCTGGATGGGAAGACATCAGGTATGGGACCAGATACTGTTTTTTTCCCAGCCGTTCGTTCATGGAGGCATAGGCCTTTGCAAACTGCGTATACACCTGGGCGCGGGGTTTGCC
>CAJUSS010000027.1 GCA_910588895.1 uncultured Lachnospiraceae bacterium | reverse complement strand
GATAGGTTGAAAGAAAAATGTAAAAAAAGCCAACATAGTACCAGAGCACCAGTAAACTGCCGCTTTCTCAGGAAGATTCTATAAGTGGAGGGTATCAGGCTGTTGTAACAGGAGGAATAATTGTAAAGCCTCTCTTCTCCAACCGTTTGATTGCGTTTTTATCGTACTGTTCCTGAAATTTCAGGTACATTTCTTCAGGAATAGCCGAATAATCCGTATCAGCAGGATTGAAAGCTTCCTGCTTTGAAAACATATGGTACAGGCAGGTCAGCATCATGCGTGCAATGGCGATGATTGCCCGTTTGTGTCCACGGCGTTTTTTGATACGGTCATATTTGTATTTGAAGTAAGGATTCTTTTTATCTTTGATTGCTGCGTTTGCACATTGAACCAACAAGGGTTTTAAGTAAACACCGGCTCTTGAAATATGGACACTCTTCTTTTTGCCGGCACTTTCATTATTTTGGGGAGTGAGTCCGGCCCGGGAACATAAACGTTTCGAGGATTTGAATACCGCCATATCCACCCCGGTTTCAGCAATGATAAAGGAAGCTGACTTTTGAGTGATTCCCGGAATTGTGGTAGCCAGTTCAATGAATTTGTGGTAAGGTTTAGACAGGTCTGAAATCGCTTTTTCCAGAGTGTCAACACACTCATTGATATGGCCGAAGTGTTTTCTGCAGACCTTTATCTTAAGCGATCGGTCACCACGCAGTTCATAACCGAGAATGGACTTTACTACGTCATCAGCTTTATCCTTGGCCTTTTTCAAAAGCAGGGATTTGCAGTGTTCCGGGTCAAATACGTCACAGGTGAGGATATGATCAACAATGGCGGTTGCTGATTTCCCAAAAATATCTGTGAGTACGGAAGAAAGCGCTATGTTGGAGACGGTAAGGGCGTTTTGGAAACGGTTTTTCTCGCTGCTGCGGTGGCCAATCAGTTTCTGACGGTATCGGAACAGCTCTCTCAAAGCGCGGATTTCCTTACAGGGAATGTAGCTGGAAGGAACGATGTCAAATTTAAAAAGGTCGGCAATCCAGGCAGAATCTTTATCATCTGTTTTCTGGCCTTTGATGGCCCGGACATATTTGGGATTGGCGACAACGACATGGCAGGAATCTTCCAGGATATTAAAAACGGGAATCCAGTATTTACCGGTGGATTCCATACAGACCTCAGTACAGTTATGGTCAAGGAGCCATTTTTTGAGGGCTTTGAGGTCAGAATTGAAAGTGGCGAACCTTTTTTTAATGTAAGAAGTAACGCCACGGTAGTCTGTAACGGCGATGGTAGCAACTATAAACTTTTTGTGGACGTCCATGCCGCAGCAGACAAAGTGTTTCACAGATAACATAAAATAAACCTCCTTATGAAAAAGCAGGCATTGACTGGCTGTCCAGCAAAGAAAGACCTAAGGAATTGCTTTGACAATAATTAGGTTTCGGGTTCAGAGCCCACTCATTTGTGCTTGAAAAGACAGCCGACACATGTTAAAATGCGGACTTTATTCCGGGAAATGGAGGAATCAATTCTACTTCCTCCTCCGTGCTCTGTAGTGTACCTGCATAAGGAGAGTATAACACAGAAATAAAGTAAAAGAAGGCACAAAGCTTGCTATTTCATTGTCTATTTGTGCCTGAGCGAAGCGAAAGGAATGTAAGTTAACATGGATCAAAAAGTATTACAGACCCTTGAATATCATAAGATCATCGAACAGTTAAAAGGCTACGCCACCTCCGCCTTAGGCCGGAAGCTATGCGCCTCTCTGCTGCCCTCCTCGGACATCAGTAAGATCCGCAGAGACCAGCAGGAGACCACGGATGCCGCCAGCCGGATCCGGATGAAAGGCAGCCTTTCCTTTGCCGGATGCAAGGATGTATCCGGGTCCTTAAAGCGCCTAAAGATCGGCAGCTCCTTAAATCCCATCGAGCTCCTTGCGATCGGATCCATCCTGACCATCGCAGCCAGAGCCAGAGCATACGGCCGCCATGAGGGCGGCGATCTAGCCGATGGCCTGACCGATTCTCTTGAGGAGTATTTTAGGGATCTAGAGCCCCTGCCCTCTGTCAGCAATGAGATCCGACGCTGCATCCTCTCCGAGGATGAGATCAGTGACGATGCCAGCCCGGGCCTTAGCAAGGTGCGGCGGGCTATGAAAAATGCCGCGGACAAGCTCCATGGCCAGCTAAATGCGATCTTAAATTCCAACCGCACCTATCTGCAGGATGCCGTCATCACCATGCGGGACGGCCGCTACTGCCTGCCGGTCAGATCGGAGTATAAAAACCAGGTGCCCGGGATGGTCCACGACCAATCCTCCACCGGCGCCACCCTGTTCATCGAGCCCATGGCCGTGATCCGTCTCAATAATGAGATGCGGGAGCTGGAGCTGGCCGAGAAAAAGGAGATCGAGGCCGTCTTAGCCACCTTGAGCAACCTGGTCGCGCCCTACGCAATGCAGATCCATACCGACCAGGAGATCTTAGGACAGCTGGACTTCATCTTTGCCAAGGCCGGCTTGTCCCGCCACCACAACGGCAGCCAGCCCATCTTTAATACCAGGGGCTACATCTCCATCAAGGATGGCCGCCACCCCCTCTTAGATCCCCAGAAGGTGGTCCCCATCTCCTTAGAGCTGGGCAAGGCCCACGACCTGCTGATCGTCACCGGGCCCAATACCGGCGGAAAGACCGTTTCCTTAAAGACCGTGGGCCTTTTCACCCTGATGGGACAGGCAGGCCTCCATATCCCGGCCTTTGACGGATCGGAGCTGGCTGTGTTTGACCAAGTCTTCGCCGACATCGGGGATGAGCAGAGCATCGAGCAGAGCCTGAGCACCTTTTCCGCCCACATGACCCACATCGTCAAGATCTTGGAGCAGGCGGACAGCCATTCCCTCTGCCTTTTTGACGAGCTGGGTGCCGGGACCGACCCCACGGAGGGAGCCGCCCTGGCCATCGCCATCTTGAGCTTCCTCCACAATATGAAGTGCCGCACCATGGCCACCACCCACTACAGTGAGCTGAAGGTCTTTGCCCTCTCCACGCCGGGTGTGGAGAACGCCTGCTGCGAGTTTGACGTGGAGACCCTGCGCCCCACCTACCGCCTGCTGATCGGCATCCCCGGAAAGAGCAACGCCTTCGCCATCTCCAAAAAGCTGGGCCTTCCCGACTATATCATCGAGGATGCAAAGTCCCATTTAGAGGAGAGCGACGAGGCCTTCGAGGACCTTTTAGCCCACTTAGAGGAGAGCCGCGTCACGATCGAGCAGGAACAGGCCCAGATCAGTGCCTATAAAGAAGAAGTGACCCAGCTCAAGGCCCGTCTGGCCCAGAAGGAAGAGCGTCTGGACGAGCGCAAGGAAAAGCTGCTGAAAAACGCCGCTGAGGAAGCCCAGCGCATCCTCCAGGAGGCCAAGGAGACCGCCGACCAGACGATCCGGCAGATCAATAAGCTCTCCGCCGACTCTGGCCTCAACCGCCAGCTGGAAGCAGAACGGACCAAGCTGCGGGACAAGATCAAGGAAAACGACCAGAAGCTGGCCATCAAGCAGAAAGGGCCGAAACAGACCATCTCCCCGAAGAAGCTGAAGCTGGGCGACGGCGTAAAGGTCCTTACCCTGGGATTAAAAGGCACGGTCAGCTCCCTGCCCAACGAAAAAGGCGACCTGTATGTCCAGATGGGCATCCTCCGCTCTCTGGTGAACGTAAAAGACCTAGAGCTACTGAACGAACCGGACATCACCGGCCCCACACTCTCAAAGGGCCACGGCGCCGGCGCTTCCGGATCAAAGGGCTTCGGCAGCGGCAAGAGCCGCATCCAGATGGCCAAATCCGCCACCATCTCCCCGGAGATCAACCTGATCGGGATGAACGTGGATGAAGCCTGCTTTGCCCTGGACAAATATCTGGACGACGCCTATCTCTCCCACCTCCCCTCCGTCCGGGTGGTCCACGGCCGCGGCACCGGCGCATTAAAGGCCGGGATCCATAAATATCTGAAACGCCTGAAATATGTTAAGGAATTCCGGCTGGGGGAATTCGGAGAGGGAGACAGCGGGGTCACGATCGTTACCTTTAAGTGACCCGCCGCGGACCAAATGTAACTCTTTCGATAACCACTTATCCTATCGATCTTTAATAAGGAGGTCACATCACTTTGGCAGAAAAGCAAAAGATCCTGATCGTGGACGATGACGCCAACATCGCCGAACTGATCTCGCTCTACCTCATAAAAGAATGCTACGAGACCCGCATCGTCGGAGACGGGGAAGAAGCCCTGCGGGTCTTTTTGACCTTTAAACCGAACCTGGTCCTCTTAGACCTGATGCTCCCCGGCATGGACGGCTATCAGGTCTGCCGGGAGCTGCGGATGATCTCCCAGACCCCCGTCATCATGCTCTCCGCCAAGGGCGAGATCTTTGACAAGGTGCTGGGCCTGGAGCTGGGTGCCGATGATTATATGATGAAGCCCTTTGATTCCAAAGAGCTGGTGGCCCGGGTGAAGGCGGTCCTGCGCCGCTGCCAGGCCGCTCCCCAGCCCCCCACGCCCTCCACAGACCAGCAGGGCGAATATGTGGAGTATCCTGACCTGATCGTCAACCTGACCAATTACTCCGTGATCTACATGGGCCACTCGATCGAGATGCCGCCCAAGGAGCTGGAGCTTTTATATTTCCTGGCCTCCTCCCCCAATCAGGTCTTCACCCGAGAGCAGCTCTTAGACCACATCTGGGGCTATGAGTACATCGGTGACACCCGGACCGTGGACGTCCATATCAAGCGCCTGCGCGAGAAGATCAAGGACCATAAAAACTGGTCGATCTCCACGGTCTGGGGCATCGGCTATAAGTTCGAGGTCAAGCGATGATCCGCTCTCTTTATTACAAGTTCATCTTCGGCTATGTGGTCTTCGGCCTTTTCGGATTCCTGTTCATCAGCACCTACACCTCGGACCGGGCCTATGGCTATCTGCTGCAGGAAAAGGCTGACCTGCTCTATGATGAGGCCAACCAGCTGGCCGCCCACTGCAGCACGCTCTACAGCGGGCGGACGGCCAGCATAGACACCGTGGCCAGACAGCTCTCCATCCTCTCTCCCAGCCTGCGGTCCGAGATCTGGATCGTGGACCGGAACGGGACGATCACCGCCGACCCCGGTGGCGGACGGGTAGGGCTGACCGTAGATTTTGACCCCACGGCCTTGGGGAACCGAAATTACGGGATCGGGAATTTTTATGGGACCTTTCCTTATGATGTGCTCAGCGTATCCGCGCCCATCACAGGAAATTACACCACCTACGGCTATATCCTGATCCACATGCCCATAAGCCAGATCCAAGCTTCCCGGGACGGGCTCTTGAACGTGGTCTATATCACCTGCGGGATCATCTTCCTCCTGTCCCTGATCATCCTTTTGATCTTCACCCAAACGGTCTATTTCCCGTTAAAGAAGATCACCGCCGGGGCCAACGCCTATGCCGCCGGAAACCTGGACTACCAGATCAAGCTGTCCTCCCACGATGAGATGGGCTATCTTGCGGAAACCTTAAATTATATGTCGGATAAGCTGAACCAGATCGAGGACTACCAAAAGACCTTCATCGCCAATTTGTCCCATGATTTCCGCTCCCCCCTCACCTCCATCAAGGGCTACTTAGAGGCGATCATCGACGGCACGATCCCGCCCCAGATGCAGGAGAAGTATCTGACCCGCGTCATCGCCGAGACCGAACGCTTAAACAAGCTGACCCAGGGGATGCTCACCCTGAACTCCTTAGACAGCAAGGGCTTCCTCTTCCGGACCAACTTTGACATCAACCGGCTGATCAAGGACACGGCCGCCTCCTTTGAGGGCACCTGCGACCAGAAGAACATCGCCTTTGAGCTCACCTTCGCCGACAGCATCCAGATGGTCTACGGCGACTTCGGCAAGATCCAGCAGGTGATGTACAACCTGATCGACAATGCCATCAAGTTCAGCCATAACGACTCCATCATCTACATCCAGGCTTCGCCTAAATACGAGAAGATCTTTGTCTCCATAAAAGACACCGGCATCGGGATCCCCAAGGACAGCCTAAAGAAGATCTGGGAGCGCTTCTACAAGACCGACCTGTCCCGAGGAAAGGACAAAAAAGGCACCGGCCTAGGGCTGTCGATCGTCAAGGAGATCGTCCAGGCCCACGGGGAGAATATCGACGTGATCAGCACAGAAGGCGTGGGCACCGAGTTCATCTTCAGCCTGCCGCGGGCCGTGGATCTTTGACAAGCCCCTCACGGAGCTGTTTTAGTCGGCTGGCCTTTTGCTCTATCGCATGCCAGCTGCCCAGCATCCAAAAGCCCGGATCCCCCTAAAGGGATGCGGACGGGTGATCCGTCATGCGCCTGCATCTATACAGAAACTGGCGTGGGTATGAAAAGCGGCCATTCGCATATCGTAAGAAAAAAGAAAGATATCCCCCTATTTCATTCCTTACCACACTGTGGTAAAATAACCTTATCTTTAACAAAATGACGAAAATATGAGGAGGCATCTTAAGTTGAAAAGAGCAAGACGTTTTATCTCTATCCTGATGGCGGCGAGCCTTCTTTCTACGCTGGCCCCAGCGGCCGCATATGCCAGAGAGAAGATCAGCCAGGTCTCTCTGTCCTTCAGCATGAACACCGATACTTGGGCGGATCTGGATGTGGACTGCGGGGACGGCTATAATGTCCGTTCTGTGTCCCTGTTCCCCGATGGCAAGGATGGTTCCACCTATCCTTACGCCGTGATCATCCTGGATGCGGAGGAAGACTGCTATTTTTCCAGCATCAAAGAAAATTACTTCCTGCTGGACGGTGAAGGCGCTTCCTTCCAGGAAGCCGCCCGGAGCAACAGCAATGCGACCATGACCTTATCCGTCCGTCTGAAGGACCTGGGTGAAGGGGACTTAAACGCCCCCACCGCTCTTGCCTGGACCGACGCAGGAATCGCCACCTGGGAGAAGGTGGCGGGAGCCGGGGATTACTCGGTCCGGGTCCAGCGTGACGGCACATTGGTAGGCACAGCCAGTGCCCCTACCACCACGGCAAATGTATACAACCTCTCTACGAAGATCACCAGGACCGGCGAATATGTGTTCCAGGTCCGGGCAAACGGTGCCTTCCGGCGGACTAAGAGCAGCGAATGGGTCAGCTCCCCGGTACTGTCTGTAGATGAGACCAAGCTGGCTTTCATCAAAGCCCATGCCTCCGCCGATACCGGTATGGTCGGCGAGTGGCATCAGGATGACATCGGCTCCTGGTACCAGTATACCTCTGGCGAGGTCCCAAAGGGGGCGTGGCGCGAGATCGACGGCTTCTGGTATTTCTTTGATGCCTCCGGCTACAAGGTAGTCGATCAATGGGTAGATCGTTACTATGTAGGGAGCGATGGAAAGATGCTGGTAAACACCACCACCCCCGACGGTCACTTTGTAGATGAGAATGGGGCCTGGGCACCAAAGTAAGCTCCAAAAATCGTATACAAAAAAGCTATCGCAAGAACAGAGAAGGATCTCCTTTTGCGATAGCTTTTTTGATCGTCCGATCTGTCGCTGTTTTTTCTCCCTTTTTCTCCCGGAGCCTTGATATCTCCTATCTTTCATGCCACCGCTTTCAGAACACTGGATCGGAAATGCTCCCGATCCCTTCAATGCTGACCTCTACTATATCTCCTGGATGTAGCGCGCCTGCACCTGCCGGCGTCCCGGTGGCGATGATATCCCCCGGTTCCAATGTGATATAGGCACTGATAAACTCGATCAAAGCCGGGATATGGAAGTTCATGTCAGACGTTGACATATGCTGCACCACCTCTCCGTTCAATCTCGTTTCCAGCATAGCATCCTCCGGATCGATCTCGTCAGTGACCACCGGTCCGATGGGGGCAAAGGTATCACAGCCTTTTCCCCGTGCCCAGATCGCGTCTTCCTCACACATCGTATGGTCGGTGACATCATTGATACAGGAATAGCCAAAAACATAGCCCATGGCTTCCCCGCTCTTCACCTTGGAGCACCGTTTGCCGATCACTGCGGCAAGTTCGCCCTCATAGTATACCACATGGGACGGGTCCGGAAGGCGGATCCCTTCCCCGGACCGGATCGCTGCGGTCTTTGGTTTTTGAAAGATGCGGGGGCGGACCGGGTATCCCATCTTTTTGGCATCTAAAAACGATCTGTAGTTCGCACCGACACCGATGATCTTACCGGGCACATACGGGATCAACAGCTCCACTTCCCCGAGCCTCCGCCTCACCCCTGTCCGCTCAGCACCAAGGATATAGTCGCCGTCTAACTCATAAACCACATCCTCCTTCAACTCTCCAAAATATTTTTCTCCTTCATATCTATATCGGATATACTTCATTTCTGCCTCCCTTTCTCCGTCGTCTTTTTCCCCTCTTCTTTCCAACCAAACCGCTGGCAGCTGCTGGGTCCGACCGCCCCTATGCCCATCATGTTAGCACAATATCTCACTGGAGTAAATGCTCTCCCGTAAATCTGCACATTTTTGCATTTTAACCGTTACTATCCACACCTCGCTAAGTGTTGTAAAAGACAGCCGACTAAAGCAGCTTTTGGAAAGGCCTGCGCAAAAATGGGGCTGTCGCAAAATACCGCCCATATATCTCCTATATACCGGCTATTTGCGACACCCCCATAGAAGTGTTTTGTTTTCAGCTGTCTTTATCCTGCCTCCGCTCTGTCAATCCAACACCAGACGCGCCGCCCCATAGATCCCGGCATCATTGCCCAGCTTAGCCAGCGCCAGGACCGCTTTCTTTGAGGAGATCGTGGTATACTGCTGATAATACTTTTCGATCACATCGATCAGGTACTGACCGGCTTTGGACACACCGCCGCCGATGACGAAGGCATCCGGATCCACGGTCAGCGCCACCTGCGCCAGGGCGATGCCCAGATAACGGCCCACCGTCTCCATCACCATCTTTGCCATGGCATCTCCGGCTTTTGCGCAGTCCAGCACGTCCTTCGCCGTGATCTCATCACCGAACTGGCGCATAGCAGAAGGCCCGTCCAGCGCGGCCATGGTCCTTCTGGCTTCCCGGGCGATCCCTGTAGCCGATGCCACCTGCTCTAGGCAGCCTACGCCGCCGCAGTTACAGTGCTCCTTCTCGCCATCCCGGACATGGATATGGCCGATCTCGCCGCCCAGGCCATGCTTTCCGGCGATGATCTTCTCATCGATGATGATCCCCCCGCCTACGCCGGTCCCTAAGGTGACCATCACGATATCGCTGTAGCCTTTTCCGCCGCCCTGCCACATCTCACCTAAAGCCGCCACATTGGCATCATTGCCAAGGCGGACCGGGATACCGCCCAGCAGATTTTCCAGCTCCTGCTGCGGGTTGGTATCCTTCCAGCCCAAGTTCACGCACACCTCCACATAGCCGTCCGGCATCACCGGTCCGGGCACGCCCATACCGGCGCCTGTCACATCCTCCTTGGCGATCTCCAGCTCCTGGAGCTTTGCAAGGATAGCCGATGCTACATCAGGAAGGATGTATCTCCCACCCTCTTCTTTTCGGGTAGGCACCTCCCATTTTTCCAGCAGCGAGCCATCCGTCTTAAATACCCCGAGCTTTACCGTTGTTCCTCCGATGTCGATCCCGATACATTTTTTCTCCATGTCTTTCATCTCCTTTATTTTTGATCCTTATCGCTGCAAGGTGATCTCCCGCATCTTTTGCGGACCGATCACGATATAGCTGTTAGGATGTCTTCCTGCTCTCACCTTAGATACCCCATCCTCAAAGCTTGTGCCAAACACCTCGGTCCCGGACATATTGTAAGCCTGAAAGCTGTCCTCATTCCAAAGCAGGACCTGCTCTCCGCAGATGGACGCATGCTGGTACTGAAAGTCAAATCCTTTTTTTAAGACCAGCTCTCCGTTCGGGCGGTAGATCTCCATGCGGTAAGGATGCTCTCCCTCTGTATTGATAAGGACCATGCCCACATAGCGGTCCGAATAAAATAAGCTCAGGATATCGCTCTCCACCGTCACCTGCTGCAAAAGCTCCGGCGAGGTCAGGTTTTTTGAACTGAAGAACGTCAGCCCCTTGTCCGAACAGGCAAAGGAATAGATATCGTCCAGAAAATGGACCCTCGGCACGATCCCTCCCACAAAGGGCTCGTCGAAACCGCCTACGATCCGGGTAGAGGAGGCGCTTTTCCCCACCTCCGAAAAATTATAGAACACTACCCGGCAATCCAACGCGCCATTGTTCATATACATATACGAACAGATGATCTGTGTCCCGTCCGGGGAAAGGCTGATGTCCAGAGGATAACCGTCGCCGGAGAGCCTGACCTTGACCGTGATGTCCAGGGCTGCCCCGTCCTTGCGGAACCAGACGATGTAATTGGACCTGGGCTCCTCCAGGACAGCGGCGGCCACGCCTTTACCGGAAACGCTCACCCGAAGGATCGGGAGCAACGTAGTGGCCACACCCTGGCAGCCGCTCTTATCAAAGATATAGATGGAATTCCCCTGCTGGTCGGCCACCACCGCGTAGTCTCCATTTACCGCGGCGATCGGGGAACGCATCTCGTAGGTCTGGACCCAGACGGTCTTTCCCCGGGCATCGATGTAAGATGCGCCGTCCTTCGTATAGCGGATGATGTCCTCCCCAAAGTCCAGATAGCCGATAAAGCTGCTCTCCGTCTGCGCCTCTCCCAGACCACCGGCCAGCAGATCCTGCTCCCAGGTGATGCTATATTCTGTATACCGATGATATCTCTTCCAATAAAAGATCCCACCTGCCCCGACAGACGTGAGCACCAGCACTATCAGTGCAACGACCGCCAGGCGTTTTAGTCTCGTTCCCTGCCGATGCTCCTCCTGCTCCTGTTCGGCCTCGTCCTCCTCCTCAAACGGCTCTGGATAGCGTTCTTCCTTTTCCTGGCCGGACACGATCCGTCTCCGCAGCTGCTGTTTCTTCATCTCCCGGTTCATGGGATCCATATTATCCATGGGTATCTCCTAACCTTTCGAGGAGTGGCTTAAACCGACTGACACTCCGCATTTGTTGCAACTCGTGTGTTTATTATACAACATTTTGGCACAACACGCACCCCTTTTTTCGGCGCGGCCAAAACCGCTGTTTTATGGACGCCTTTCACATCCGCGCCAGTCTTTCCGGTCGATCACGGAACGATCAGCCTCCGCCCGGCTTCCAGCATGTCGATATCCTCTAACCCATTGATCTGGCAGATCTCATCGATCTTGCTCAGGTTCTGGTACAGCTTAAAGCAGATACCATAAAGGGTCTCTCCGGGCTGCACCACATAGACCCCTTGTCCAGGTTCTGGTTCCAGCTGGCGGGCGGCAAAGGCTTCTGCTGCCTCACCTCCCTCCTCCTCGGTCCCCTGGTCTTCCTCTGCCTGGCCGGATCCGGCCAAGCCTTCCTGTCCGTCTTCTGTGCCGGGGGATGTCTTGTCCCCCTTTACGCGCTCTCCGGCTGCATTGACGGCGACCGCATCTCCTGGGCTCTGTACCCCGTCCTCCCCGGACGCTGCCCCCACAGCTTGTCCATAGGAGTCGTCTGTCTGGCCGCTATCTGCATAGGCCGTGCCATCTGCCTGCCCCTCAGTCCCTCCGGCAGCCAGGGACGCAGGATCCTCTTCCGCAGTCAAGGCGTCCTCCTCTCCTCCGACAACCAGCGGGCCGCCCTCTGCTTTGGGAAGCTGCTCCGCTCCCTGTCCGGAGGGATCGTCCGCTCCTGCAGGTAGTGAAGGAAAGATACCGCCGGAAACTTCTTCTATCACGACCCCGTCAGGATCTGTGCGCCGGGCGGGATCTGTGGCATTGGCGGCCTGGTCTGGCCCACCTGTACCAGGCTGGGCAGACAGCCCCAGGCCTGCACGGGCCAGGTAGTCCTTTCCGGCCTCGGAGACCACAGGGAGCGCAGAAGCCATCACAGTCTCCATATCCTTCATCTTTTCCGCACTGTTGACTGCCGCCACGCCCCCAGCCAGAGCCAGGATCGCCAGGCAGGCACACATCCCCCGCAGGAAGCTGATGGTGTGGTCCTGGCTGGCTGCGATCTCCTTTTTCCGTTCCATCTTTTTGCGGAAATCTCGGATGACCGGGTCGCTGCCCCCGGCTTCCACCCGCTGGATATCCTTTCTGGATACCATATAGTCCTGCATCATCTGATTCCGCTCATAATAGATGCAATGGCCTCGCAGCTTATAAAAACCGTCACTGGAGGTTATGTAAAAAGCTTCTTCCCCTTCCAGCCCGCTGTTCAAGAACATCAGCTTATGCTTTCCGGAAAAATACTGACTGTGCTGCTTCCAATAATTTAAGGGACTCAAAAGGCAGCCAGGCACACCGCAGAGGAACCAGCCCTGAACGGTCCGCTTAGGGAACACGTCCTCCATCTGCTGATAGGCCTTTTTCCAGGCTTCCTCTGAAAAAGCTACCTTTTCCCCTTCCTCCGTCACGCCTTCCATCTCCAATGCACCGTCTATGAACACATAGGTGAGGCCGCCATGCTCTTCCGTACTCCCCAGCAATACCCCCGCGCGCAGGTCTTGTCCACCTGTCGGGAACAACCGTTTTAGATAAGTGTTCACATAATCTTCTACATACACTCTGACGATATCATCCCGCTCCCCGATCTGCCGGATATTTTTCGGCAGCTTGGGATAGGGTTCATACAACTCTCCCATACGATCCACCTGCTTTCCTAAACCTCTATGCGCCGTCAGCGACGCATCACCACACATAAAAGTCTTTTTGTCTGTATGAGCATAGCACATCGTATTTACGAAGATTGTCAAACCACAGAAGAAAGATCCCATAAGTTTTCGACAAGACCGATACTCTGACAGATGCAATCTGCCATCCGCATCACCACCGATAAGCGGATGCTCTGGAGCATCACCGGAGACAGATCCCCACAGCCTCCTACTATCCCGGTGATAAAGATGTCCCCTACCTCGCTCAGATCCTTGCTGACCCCCAGCCCTGGCTTTATGGCCCCTTTGCCCACTGTCACATAGCCTACATGCTCCGCGCTCCCCACCGATGCGTCCACTGCGATCAAGATCCGATCCGGAAAATTCCTTGCCACGAATTCCTGGTACTGTTCCAGGTTCATGGCGTGGACCGGCCTGTCCAATGTGCCGAATATAGCCGTCCACTTTCCTCTCTCTCTTTCCTGCAGCTTATGCCCGATCAATGGTCCTAAGCTGTCCCCGGTGGATCGGTCGGTCCCGATGCATAAAAACACCACGCCCTTCTTTCCCTTCTCCATCTCCTCCCGGATCAGCTCCTTAAGCTTCCCGGCCAATGCTTCCGGGTGGAACTCCGGCCTTGTATTATAGTAAAAGATCTCCGGAACGGACTTAAAGCCCAGATAGTGCTCTCCCATGGACCGCGCTATAGGCATACTCTGCCGGATGTCCTGCAATAACCCCATAAAAAAACCTGCCTTTACCTGTTTTTTCTATTATAGGTAAACGGCAGGTCATTTATTCATTTATCTGTATCTAAAAAGCGCTTTTGATCGTCGTTTCCCGACATGCGCGTCCATCTGCTGCCTATATCTTCATCGCTCTGTCCACTGCAGATGATGGAGCTGCCCTTCCCTGGTCATCTTCTCAAAACCATTCTGGCGCAGGGCCTCGTAGAGCAGGACCGCCACAGAATTGGACAGGTTCAAGGAACGGATATCTCCCCACATGGGGATCCGCACACAGGTTTCCTGATATCGCACCAAAAGCTCCTCCGGGATCCCTCGGCTCTCCGGCCCGAACATCAGATAGCAATCTGGCGCATAGCACACTTCTGTATAGACCTTTTTCGCTTTCGTCGTGGCCATATACAGCTTAGCGCCGGGATTTCGCTCCAAAAAGTCCTTAAAGTCCGCATAGAGGGTCACATCCAGCTTATCCCAGTAATCTAATCCGGCCCGCTTTAAGGACTTCTCATTGATCTTAAAGCCCAGCGGCTGGATCAGATGGAGCCTGGTCCCGGTGGCCACACAGGTCCTTCCGATGTTTCCCGTATTGGCCGGCATCTCCGGCTCGTACAACACGATATCCATGATCAGCCCTTTCCGTCAAGCCGCCGGATAAAACGTTCCATACGGCCCAGCGCTTCCTTTAAGCTTTCCAGCGAATAGGCATAGGAGACCCGCAGATAACCTTCCCCGCAATCGCCGAATGCCGTACCCGGCACCACAGCTACCTTCTCCTCCTCCAAAAGCCGTGTGGCAAAGGCGTCCGAGGTCATGCCAAAGCGCTTGATGCTGGGAAAGGTGTAAAATGCGCCAAAGGGTTCAAAACATTCCAGGCCCATCTCCTTATATGCGTGGAGCAGATACCGGCGTCTCTGGTCATAGGACTCCCGCATGACCGCCACATCCTTATCTCCGTTCCGCAAGGCGGATACCGCCGCATACTGGCTGGTGGTAGGGGCGCACATGATCGCGAACTGGTGGATCTTCAGCATCTGTGCCAGGATCGGAGCCGGCGCACAGACATAGCCTAACCGCCAGCCGGTCATGGCATAGGCCTTGGAGAAGCCGTTGATCATCACCGTCCGCTCCTTCATGCCCGGAAGGGAGGCGATGGACACATGCTCCTGGCCGTAGGTCAGCTCCGCATAGATCTCATCCGAGAGCACGAACAGATCCTTCTCTTCCACGATCTGGGCGATCTGTTCCAGCTCCTGGCGGTCCATGACCGCACCGGTGGGGTTGTTGGGGAAGGGCAGGACCAAGATCTTTGTCTTCGGCGTGATCTTCTCCAAAAGCTTTTCCGGGGTCAGCTTGAACCGATCCTTCTCCTCCAGCTGGATCACCACCGGCTTCCCGTCCGCCAATATAGCGCAGGGCATATATGAGACAAAGCTGGGCTGAGGGATCAGCACCTCATCGCCCGAATCCAGCATGGCCCGCATAGCGGCGTCGATCGCCTCGCTGCCGCCGACGGTCACCATCACTTCCTTTATAGGGTCATAGGAGACCTTCATCCGCCGCTCCACATAGGCGCTGATCTCCTGCCGCAGCTCTTTCACCCCTGCATTGGCCGTATAAAAGGTCCGCCCCTTTTCCAGTGAATAGATGCCTTCCTCCCGGATATGCCAGGGCGTGTCAAAATCCGGTTCGCCTACGCCCAGAGATACCGCATCCTTCATCTCGCTGACGATATCAAAAAACTTGCGGATCCCAGACGGCGGGATCGCTACGATCTTTTCCGACAAAGGGTTTCTCATGGCGTGATCAGCATCCTTTCATCCTGGACCGTCTCGGAGATGATCGTCCCATGGTCCTTGTATTTTTTCAGCACAAAATGGGTGGCCGTGCTCAGCACCGACTCCATGGGGGACAGCTTTTCCGAAACAAACTGTGCCACCTGGCGCATGGTCTTCCCCTCGATGAGCACGGTAAAATCATAAGCCCCTGACATCAGGTACACTGAATTCACCTCGCTGTATTGATAGATGCGTTCTGCGATCTTGTCAAAACCCATCCCTCTCTGGGGGGTCACCTTTACCTCGATCAGCGCCACCACCTTCTCATCGCTGGTATTGTCCCAGTTGATCAAGGTGTGGTAGCCGCAGATGATATGCTCCTTTTCCATGGCTGCGATCTCGTTGGCTACCGCTGTCTCACTTTCTCCCAGTAAGACCGCCAGGTCCTTTATATCGATACGGCTGTTCTTTTCGATCACCGCTAAGATCTTTTCCCGCATAACTAACTCCTCCGTTCATCCTTTTTCTGTCGTTATGGCCGATCGCAGATGATCCGCCCTGTCCCTTCCCAATAGCCGATAGATCTCATCCTCCCTGGGGCGTTCCAGATAACCGGTCGCCTCCCCATGACGGAGCTTCCTTGCTGTCCCGGTCTCCACGATCCCGATGACCGCCGCCGGGATCTGCCACTCCTCGCAGGCCTCTGCCAGCTGCCCTCCGTTCTCAGCCGCCAGGACCAGACAGTTCCCGCACCAAAGCCGGTAGGGATCGCAGACGCACCGCTCGCAGATCTCGATCGTCCCCTGCTGCACCGGGATCTTTCGCAGGGAAAACGAAACGCCCACTCTCCAGGCCCCGGAAGCATCCCAGATCGCCTTCAGTATCCCGCCTTCTCCTGCGGATAGGATCCCGGTCACACCCTGCCTTTGGATCCTCTCGATATAAGGATCCACTTGAAGTCCCTGGATGCTCTCCAGCTTTTTGATATAGCTTTTGGAAAACCACCCGGTAAGCTCTTGTTTAAAGGCTGCCGACAAGATCCGTGTCCCCAGCTGACCGATCTGGCCGATCACCAAAAGGTCCTGGCCCGGCTTTGCCTGCCCTATAGACTCTTTGCTGCACGGCCCCCCCGCTCCCATCATCGTTCCACTCCTACTGTAGGCACCAGCTGCCTTCCGGATCCTTCCGACTGCTCCGCCCCGCCGGGAGTCCTTGTCGTCTCCTGCCCGAAAGGCTGGGTCGCGGCAGCCGTCGTTTCTGGGGATAACGGCTGTGAGGACGTAGTCTCCGGCACCCACGGCCGGGTCTGAGGTGATGTGGTCTCCGGTATCAGCGGCTGGGTCTGCTGCGGCACGGTCTCCGGCGTCAGCGGCTGCGGAGCATGACTCCCCGGTGCGTCCGGCTGCGTCTGGGGCTGCTCCTCTGGTGTCAACGGCAGCGTCTGCTGTGGTGTGGTCTCTGACATTTGGGGATCGGGAAGTGCGCCTCCTGGTATATGAGGCCTGGAGGCTTCTCCGCCCGGCAGCGACGGCTGGGTGGGATCGGATCCATCGCCTGGAGCCTGCTGCTTTGGATCCTGCTCTCCGCCCGGAGATACGGCTTCCGGCTGCGCTGGCGAGGGCAGCACAGGCAGCTGCGGTCCTACCTGGACCACGGCAGGAGATGCATTGTAGGTATCTGTGGTCAGGATCGTCCGTTCAGTCTCCACACCGTCGATCGATACCACCTTCCACAGCCTGGACTTGATCCCCCGGTGGGCCGACTGGACCTGTTTTCTGGTCCCCGGCGCTAAAGAAGGGTTCAGGACCTCCTTCGGTGCCCCGGGATCGGTCACGCTCAGGGTCTCCGATTCAAAACGGATCTGCCGCCCTGCCGGACGGGTCTCCTGCCCATAGATCGTAAAATACAGCCGCCGTCCTTCTGTATAGCCTTCCACATAGATGGGGGTCTCGTACGGATTGGTGATCTTTATATCTTTATAGGTACCGGCGATCGCCGCATCCTGAGAGGGCTGTACATAGCTGACGCTCATGGAATGGTTTTGCCGCTGGGTGATCTCCAGCTCCGCTAAGAGCGCCGCATTATAAAGGGTCGTGGCGATCTGGCACACACCTCCGCCGATGCTGTCCACCACCTGTCCGTTTTCATAGGCTGCCGCCGTCTGATAACCGTTCGCCACCGTAAAGGGCTGCAGGCATTCATAGCCGGATAAGGTCTCCCCCGGCATCAATACATGCCCGTCGATCTTTCCTGCCCCTACTGAAAGGTTCGTGGAGCGTGCTGCTCCGCTGCTGGAAAAATCCGTAGAAAATGTCCCCAGCACATCCTGTATGGTCTCCAGGGCCTGGGCCGTGAGCCGCGGCGGGTCTTCCTTTGTCACCGCCTCTACCATGACCGGGCGGTCCAGCCCCGCCCCTATGGCACCCTGCAGCGCGGACAGGGTGGCCTCCAGATCCGCCTCCACGCCCACCACCTCCGGCGTGACATAAAACTGCCCATCCTCACGGACGATCGACGCATCCTGCCCGGTGGCCTCCAGCCCCTTACAGTTTTCCTCTACAAAGGCATGCAGCGCCGCTTCCTCCACGGAAGTCTCCAGCAGGATATCCATCGGCTCTTCTTTATAGTCCGTGGTCAGCATATATCGTTTGACCAGGCTGCTGTTCTCGTACTCGCCCAGCGCCTCCCAGACCGCCTCTTCGTTATCCCAATGAAACCCCAGATCGGCTGCAGTGGTGGAAACCCTTTCGCCCCTCACATCCAAGACCACGGTCTGGCCTGCCATGAGCAGCGCCCATTCTTCTGCCTTTTTCCTTGCTTCCTCTAAAGTAAGCCCGGCCAGGTCCTGCCCTTCCAGAGAAAGGCCCTCCGGGAACGTTGTCTGTGCCGCCGGCACTGACAGGACAGCCAGAAGGCTAAAGCATACCGCCCAAAAGGCCGTCCCTGTCCTAACCCGATCTCTTTTCATAAACGCTCCTTGCCCCTTATCGCAGCCATCCGTCAGGCATCAGTCTTACAAAAGGTAGACCAGCACGGGGACTACCATAGCGATCACCAGCACGACTACGATCACTGTAGATACCATCTTTTTCGTTTTCTTATCATGAAAGTTCATCATGGCTCTTCACCTCTTCCTCTTTGTGCCAGGATCACATCCGTAAGCCTGGATGCTTCATTCCTGGTCAGATAGTCGATCTGCATAGACGTTTCTATTCTATGATATTTTAGTAATTCCTGCAAGCGTTGTTTTTGCCTTTTTGAGGCCGGCTGCTCCCGTTTTACCTTGCAGACGAGCGGCCGCGGGACAAACCGCCCGGGATCTTCCCCGCTGTATCGCTCTTTTAAGGCCTGGTACAAGCGATGCGCCGCCTTTGCATCCTCCAGCGCGCGGTGGCTCCGCTCCACCTCCACGCCGAAAAATAAGCAGGCGTCGGAAAGGTTCTTCTTTTCCTCCGGGGGCATGAACATCCGGCATAAAAACAGGGTATCGATCCCCTCCCGCTCCCAGACGATCTTCTGGTCCACAGCCGCCTTTTTCAAGAAGCTGTAGTCGAACAAGACCCGATGCCCTAAAAGGGGCAGCTCTTTGCAAAAATCCACCAGATCCCCGATCACGTCCTCTATCCCCGGACTGCCGGCCAGCATCTGATCTGTAAGACCGGTAAGATCGACGATCCTCTCATCCAAGGCCCGCCGTGGATCGATCAGGCTGTGGAAGCCGTCCTCCACCTCACCCTCCCGCACTTTTATGGCCCCGATCTCGATGATCTTCTCTTTTTTAAACCCCAAGCCCGTGGTCTCGATATCCACCGCGACATACGAATCGGCAGCGATGCATGACCCGGACGCACCAGAATGGTCGGCAGAGGTGCACAGCCCAGGCGTATCCGGGGGATCGGAAGTGATGCCCGGCTCGGACGCACTGCGGGGACCGGCTGCCCTACACATGGATCGTGATCGCCCTTCCGGTAGGGTGATACTGGTGATAGGCCACACCCGCCGCGTCCAGCATCCGCTTTGATGCCCGCACTGCAGGGGTATCCGCATATTTATCGCTGCCGTAGATCAATGTCTTGATCCCCGCTTGGATGATCGCCTTGGCACATTCATTGCAGGGGAACAGGGTCACATAGAGCTTGCTCCCCTCTAAGCTCCCTCCCCGGTAGTTCAAGATCGCGTTCAGCTCACTGTGGGTCGAATAAAAATACTTTGCATTGTAGGGATCGTCCAGCTCATGCTCTTTGCCCCAGGGAAACTGATCGTCGGAGCAGCCTGTAGGGAACCCGTTATAGCCCATGGACAAGATCTTGTTATCCTGGCTGACGATGCAGGCGCCTACCTGCGTACTGGGATCCTTGGACCGCTTTGCGGACAGCTCTGCCACTCCCATAAAATATTCATCCCACGTGATATAGTCTTCTTTTTTTTCTCCCATAGCTCCTCCCGTCTTATCTCTCGGCATCCATCCTTTTTTCAGGCATCCATCTCGTATCCATCCTGCGCCTGCGCCCATCGTCTCGCATACATCTTGCGCCGGTGTCATCGGTTCCGCGGCCCCTTCTTCCTTGATAGGTTAGCCTTTCTGCAAAGCTCCTATACGCCTATACCTTCAAGATCCTGTGACCGGCTGCCTTGTCCAGGCGGTTCATGACAGCAAAGCCGATCTGGTCCTTTGCAAAGCTCTCGCAATAGATGTACGCAACGCCAAGATCATCCATCTCCCGCAGGACCCCATACAGATTGCGGGCTACTGTGTCCGCCTGGGAACGCTTTCCGATGCTGCGTTTTAAGCCGGTCCGATAGACCGCGATCGTCTCGTCGGTACAGATCACACCCACCTTTGCCCCTGCAGCCTCCATCCGACATGCTTCTCTATCTGCTATCCGGGCCATATAAAAACTTTCTACATCTGCCTTTTCCGACTCCTTCCAAAATGCGGAGATCTCCGACCGCACCTGCTCATATAGAGGGCTCCCCGGCCTGTGCAGCTCCCGGACTGTCTCCTCCTTTAACTGGATCAGAGTCAGCTCTCCCTTGGGCGCATAATGCTTATACTTCATCCCTGGCGCTTTCGGCGCTGTCCCCTCTGCGATGGGGCCTGCCACTGCCGGGTCCACCTCTGTGGGGCCCAGCACTTCCTCCACCATCTCTCTGGTGACCGCCCCCGGCCGCAGCAGCGCCGGGACCTGACCAGACACATCTACGATCGTCGATTCCAGTCCGATCCCCACCGGTCCTCCGTCTACCAGAAGATCGATCTTCCCCTCCATATCCTGCCATACATGATCTGCCGTCGTCGGGCTGGGCCGTCCAGATGTATTGGCGCTGGGCGCCGCCACCGGCACCCCGGCCAGGGCGATCAGCCGCCTTGCCACCGGATCGGCCGGCATCCGGACCGCCACAGTATCCAGCCCGCCTGTGGTCCCGTAAGGCACGATCTTGCTCTTTGGAAAGATCATCGTCAGAGGCCCCGGCCAATACCGCGCAGCCATCCGTCTTGCCCCCTCCGAGATCTCCGCCACCAACGGTCCCAGCGCCTCCATAGAAGCGATATGCAAGATCAATGGATTATCCGAAGGCCTTCCCTTGGCCGCATAGATCTTCCTGGCCGAACGTTCATCCAACCCGTTTCCTCCCAGGCCATAGACCGTTTCCGTAGGGAACGCCACCAGCCCTCCCTCCCGCAAGATCTGCGCCGCCTCCAAAAGCTCCTCGTCACGGGGATGGGCTGCATCCCCTATGATCACTCGTTTCGTCTCCATAGCATCCGCACTTTCTTTTCCATAAAGATCCTTTGTCTCATCGTTGCCTTTTATCATAGCACAAATGCCCAGCCCTGTCCATTCCGCAAAAACAGATCCCCCCGTATATGCGCATCCTTTCCAAGGCCATACACATACACGGTGGGATATCCGATCATTTTGCCATATTCACAAATTTGGTAAATTCCGGTCGCCACAAAAGCTCTACTGTCCCGATCGGGCCGTTCCTCTGCTTGGCGATGATCACCTCTGCCACGTTAGGCTTCTCCGTATCTTTATTGTAGTAGTCATCCCGGTACAAAAACATCACCACGTCCGCATCCTGCTCGATGGCTCCGGACTCGCGCAGATCCGAGAGCATGGGGCGGTGATCCTGTCTGGATTCGCAGGCGCGGCTCAGCTGGGACAACGCGATCACCGGCGCGTTCAGCTCTCTGGCCAGCGCCTTTAGGGAACGGGAGATCTCGGAGATCTCCTGCTGTCGATTATCGCCGGAGCGGCCGCTGCCGCTCATCAGCTGCAGATAGTCGATGATGACCATGCTCAGGCCGGATTCCAGCTTCACCTTCCTGCACTTGCTCCGCAGCTCGGTGATGCTGATGCCAGGTGTGTCGTCGATGATCAGCTTGGAATTTCCGATGATCCCGATCCCCTCTACTACCGCGTCCCAGTCCGCGTCGGTCAGGCTGCCGGTGCGCAGTTTCTGGGAATCTACGCTGGATTCCATGGAGAGCATACGGTTCACCAGCTGCTCCTTGGACATCTCCAGACTAAAGACCATACAGGGCAGGCCCTTGCGCACTGCCACATAGTCCACCAGATTCAGCACAAAAGCGGTCTTTCCCATGGAGGGTCGGGCGGCTAAGAGCACCAGATCCGAGGGCTGCATCCCGGAGGTCTTATAATCCAGATCGATGAACCCGGTGGGGATCCCGGTGACCATCCCGCCAGATCTGGATGCGGCCTCGATCTTTTCCAGCACATTCAGCGCCACCTGCTTGATCGGCACAAAGCTGCCGCTGTCACGGCTCTGGAGCAGGTCGAAGATCGCCTTCTCCGTGTAGGCCATGATATCCTCCAGCCGGTCCTTTCCCATATAGCAGGTGTTGGCGATCTCCTCATTGACCCGGATCAGACGGCGCAGAGTGGCCTTCTCCCGCACGATAGCGGCATGGATCTTAGCATTGGTGGAGATGGTGGCCAGATCGAAGATATCCCGGATAAACTCCATGCTGCTGACCTCAGGCGGCACATCCTTTTCCTTCAGGCGGTCCTGGAGGGTGACCAGATCCACCGGCTTGCCTTCATTGAACAGCTCCACGACAGCCCCAAAGATCACGCCGTATTGACGCTGATAAAAATCCTCTGCCGTGATGACCTCCGATGCGTCTATGATCGCCTGCTGGTCCATCAGCATGGCGCCGATCACAGCCTGCTCCGCCTCCACACTGTGGGGGAGCACTCTCTTGAGCAGCGCTTCTTCCATCTCTAATCCTCCGCACTCATATAACAGGGGCCTCACCCCATCTGCAGGGCAAGGCCTTTTTTATCCGTATTCCAAGATCGCTCCCGGCCTGCAGGGCAAGACTCCTATCCCGATCCGTGCCGCAGGCCGTGCCCTGCTCATCCGGCAAGGCGCATCCTATCCCGCTCCACCAGACCGGCGGCGTTTTGTCTATGCCTCTACCACCTTCACCGCCAGCTTTGCGGTCACATCTTTATGGAGCCGGATCGGCACCTCATGGGTCCCGAAGGTCTTGATCGGCTCCGGCATCTGGAATCGTTTCTTATCGATGTCGAGCTCCAGCTGCTCTGTGATCGCCTTGCTGATCTCCTTGCCGGATACGGATCCAAACGCCCTTCCGCCTTCTCCCGCCTTCATGGAGATCGTGACGGAAAGCCCGCCCAGCTTCTCTGCCAGCTCCTTAGCCTCTGCCAGCTGCCTGGCCGCGATCTTCTCCGCATTGGCCTTCTGCAGCTTCAGATCGTTCAAGTTCTTTGCCGTAGCTTCCACGCCCAGCTTTTTGGGCAGGATGAAGTTCCTTGCATAGCCGTCATTTACCTTTACCAGCTGTCCCTTTTTCCCCAGGGACTTTACATCCTCTAACAATACGATATCCATTATGAAACATCTCCTTTTTCTAGCATCTCATCGATCACATTTTTCACCATCAGCCTGGCCTGCTGCTCATCCACACCTTCTAACTGGGCTCCGGCCACAGTCCTGTGACCGCCGCCGCCCAGATGCTCCATCATCACCTGGACGTTCACCTCGTCGATCGACCGGGCGCTGGCATAGATCACATGGTTATACTCGGTCAGCACCACGGACGCCTTGATCCCGCTGATCTCCAACAGATCGTTGGCTGCCTGGGCCCCCACCACCGTAGGAGAGCTCAAGCCCTCTGCATGGCACACGCTGATCACAAAGCCCTCCCGGTAGATCTCCGCCCGACGGACCGCATCTGCCTTAGCCTGATATTCTGCCATGTTATCCCGGAACAGTTTCCGCACTCTAGTCACATCGGCGCCGCTCCTGCGCAGGAAGGCAGCCGCCTCAAAGGTCCGTACGCCGGTCTGGTTCGTGAAATTATTGGTATCTACCACGATGCCCGCATACATGGCATCCGCCTCCACCGGCTTGATCCGTATACCGTCCGCGATGTACTGGAGCACCTCCGCCACCATCTCACAGGTCGAGGACGCATAGGGCTCTACATAGGAGAGCACGGCATTTTCAATGATCTCACTGCTCTGGCGATGATGATCCAATACCACAATGGTCTTCACCATCCGCAAAAGAGCAGCCGAATCCGTGATGCTGGGGCGGTTCACATCCACCACCACCAGGATCGTGTTCGCATCCACCAGCTCCGCTGCTTTAGCCCCGTTTAAGAACAGATCGTCGGGATGGTCCGGGCTCTCATGCAGCCGGTCCAGCATAGGCTGGATGGACATCGTCGCCTCATTGATGACGATGTGGGCCTTTTTATTGAGAGAGGTGGCGATCCGGTAGATCCCAATGGCGGCTCCCAGTGAATCGATATCCGGCATCTTATGCCCCATGATCAGCAGGCGGTCCTTACTCTCTAAAAGCTCCCTCAAAGCATGGGCCTTCACACGGGCTTTCACACGGGTGGATTTCTCCATCTGCTGGGCCTTTCCGCCAAAATACTGGATCCGCTCCCCATCCTTCACTACCGCCTGGTCGCCGCCGCGTCCCAGCGCCATATCGATGCTGGCCCGGGCATACTCGTAATTCTGGATATAGGAGTCTCCGCTCATCCCCATGCCGATGCTCAGAGTGACCGACATGTCATTGCCGATGTTCACGGTCTTTACATCCTCCAGGATGGCGAATCGGTCCTCCATGATCTTCTCTGCAAAATGCTGTTTGACGATAAAGAAATATTTATCCTTTTCCAGCTTTTTCACGATCCCACCCATGGCGGAGATATATTTGTTCACCTTTCGGTCGATCAATGCGGTGAGCAGGGAACGCCTTACCTCTTCCACGCTCTCTAAGGCTTCGTCATAATTATCCAGGTAGATCAGACCGGCCACCAGCTTCTGGTCGCTGATCTCCTTCTTATAATAGAGGACTTCGGTCTCATCTGCCAGGTACACTGTGAGCAGATACTCCTCTGCAAACTCTCTCCCCAGCGTGATCTCCAGCGACCCGGCGTCCTTTAAAGCCACCCATTTCAGATCCATACGGTAATTCCGGTCCTGGTAGGACGTATGGACGCTGACAGCCTGGGATCTATCCTCTAAAAGGGCTTTGGTCATCTCCGGGAACAAGGTCATCAGGCTCTTCCTGCTGTGCCGTTCCACTCCTAAAAGCTCTGCAAATGCCTGGTTCATCCACAGCAGGCGCCCTTTCTCGTCAGCGATCCCGTAAGGCTGCATCATCTCCGATAAAAGCTGCTTCTGGATCCATGCATATTCGGAAGAAAATTCCACCATCCCGGCCAGCACATTCTTTCTCTGGTACAGATAGATCCACAGCGCGATCAGGATATATAAGACCGTGAACCCGCTCATGACCGCCCCGGCCCGTATGCTCATAGCACCGATCACCATGGTAACGATGATCAGCAAGGTCGACAATAACAGGGGCCACTGCATATACAAGCTCAAACGGCCTTTCACCCGAACCTTATCATTCATAACCTTCTCCTATCACTTTCGGCACGATCCGCTGCTTTTTCTTTAATTATACTATTATAGCACAAGAAATGGCTCACGTCCACGGAAAATAGCGGCATGCGGGGGAAGGGGCCTGATCGCGTTACTATCCACACCCACGCCAGGGAGTCTTATCGCTTAGATATGTCGCAGATGGTCCGCTCCGGGAGGGGTTTGTCTGGGCGTCGCCGCGCTCTCGCTCCGGTGTTTTGGTAAGAACGCAGCGGTACTAGGGCGTGTGAAAGACCCCGCGGGGGGACCGGCGTTCTTCTACAAAAGCGGGGCTCCTTTTGTGACAGGCCCCTCCCGGAGCTGCTTTAGCCGGCTGTCCGATCATGCGCCTGCACCTATACAACGATTGGCGTGGGTGTGGATAGTAACCTGATCGCTGCTGTCTATCTCCGCAAAAAACGGACCGTCTGCCGGTCTGCATCCAGCTGGCACCATGCCCCCATAGGAAGTGTGCCGGTGGTCCTTCTGTGGCCGCAGCAGAGACCGGAAAGGACCGGGATGCCGCGTGCTCTGAGGCGGTCTGCCAGGAGCGCTCCTGCAGGATAGCTCGCATGATAACGGTTCTCACATTCGTTGAAGTCGCCCAGCAGGATGCCCTTTACACCATCTAAGAGCCCGGCGTTCTCTATCTGGGTAAGATACATGTCGATGGAGGGGACCTGCTCGGTCACATCTTCCAAAAAGAGGATCTTATCCTTTGTATCTGCCTGGTAAAAGGTGCCGGTCATGCGTGCGAAGACCGTGACATTGCCGCCTGCCAAGCGGCCCTGGGCTGTACCGCCGGATATCGTCTCAAGGGGTTTTTCCGGCGGGTTTTCAAAGTCCAGCTCCTGCCAGTCGGTAAAGACCGCTCTTTTAAGGCTGTCGCTGGTGTAAAGATCCATCGGCGGGTCGATCATATTGGAGGATGGCATAGGGCCGTGATAGGCAGCCATGCCCCATCTCTGACTGAACATGTCCAGCAGGTTGGTGATGTCGGAGAAGCCTAAAAAGATCTTCGGGTTTTTCTGTATGACCGCCTGGTCTAAGTACCTCATGATCTGAGCGCTGCCATAGCCGCCTTTGGCGCAGATCACACCTTTGACCGCTGGATCAGCGAACATCCCATTGACATCCTGTGCCCTGTCCTCCGGCTTTCCGGCCAGATAGCCGGTCGCCAGATAGCCGGCCACGCCATCCTCCCTCTGTGGACCGGTCGGACTGCTGCCGCTGGACGCAGCCCCTTCCGCACCTTCTCTTTTCTTCTCCTCCTCCAGCTCCTGGAAGATCCGGCCGCTGCGGGCCAGTGTCTGACCTACCTTTACCTTTAAGCCCAGCTCCTCCAAGGCCTTCACGCAGAGTCCTATCCTCTCCTCTGTGATCGGAGAAGCCGGCGCCACCAACCCTACTGTATCCCCTTCTCGTAATCTCTCTGGATAAACCATCTCTTTCTCCATTTCTTTCATGATCGTCTCTGCTATATCCGCCTGTCCCTGTGAGGCCCGCCTATGCCGCGGCCGCCTCCTAGAGTCTCCTGCAGACCCCTGCCGCAGCGGATCGCAGCGTTTGGCATACCTGCCAGAGACGGTCCTCCATGCTCCAAAAAAGCCCGGCAGGTGCTATGCACGCCCGGGCCTTTTCTATCTCTTATCTGCAGCCAGCTCTTATTCTACAGCAACACACCTGAACAGCGGATGTGCGCCAAAGTCTACGGTAAAGCCTTTGACATAGGGCTTTGCCAAGACCATGGTATTGCGGTAGTACAGGGGCAGCACCGGCATCTCGTCCATGAGGATCGCCTCACACTCGGTGAAGATCTCCATACGCTCTGCATTGTCCGCGCTGGCAGCCGCCTGGTTCAAAAGGTCGTCATACCGCAGGGCCTCTTCGCTCTGCCAACGGCACTCCTTCTCCATACGTCCCTTGTTGAAGATGTTCAAGTTGGTGTTGGGATCTAAGTAATCGCCGGTCCAGCCGTCAAATGCCACGTCGAAATTCCCTGCGCCGTGCTCATCCCAGTAGACCTTGGATTCGTAGGTCACGATCTCGCACTCGACGCCAAGGTTTTCCTTCCACATGGCCTGCATGACCTGCGCCTTGTCCTTGTTCTCTTGGGTGTTGGTGATGATGAACTGCAGGGTGGGCAGGCCCTCCCCGTCGGGATAGCCGGCATCTGCAAGGAGTTGCTTGGCCGCCTCCACATCCTCCTTGATCAATGTCTCGCCTACCTTCTCACGGAAGTTCACCCCATCGTCGCCGTAGGGGATCCCATAGGGGACAAATGCAAAGGCCGACTTTGGCTTAGATGGGACCACTGCCTGGTTGATCGTGTCTCTCTCGATCGCCATGGAGAGGGCCTTGCGCACCTCTGACGTGAGGTATTCCTTGGAGCAGTTAAAGTCAAAATAGGAGGTTCCGATCAGGTCATGGGCGGTGAGCTCGTCGCTGCCGCCATACTGGGACATAGCCTGGGTCCCCACGGAGTTGCCGGTCATCACATCGATATCGCCAGAATTGTAGGCGGAGAGCGCCGCTTCTGCCTGCTCGATGATCACGATCTCCACGCCATCCAGCTTTACATTCTCTGCGTCATAATAATTCGGGTTCTTTACCAACGTATAGCCTGCCTGAGGCTTGATCTCCTTTAACATGAAGGGGCCGTTGCAGACATAGGTGTCTGCGCTCTTGACCCAGGCCTCGGAACCTTCTACCATATCCTTCTTCACCGGAGCCCAGTTAGAAGAAGCCGTCAGGCTGACGAAGTATGCGGTGGGATTTTTTAAGGTCACTTCCAGAGTCCTTTCATCCAATGCTTTAATGCCTACCTCGTCTGCCGAACACTCGCCATTGTTGTATTCCTCTGCGTTCACGATATCGAACAAGTTCCAGGCGGCAGGACTGATCAGCTCCTGATCTAACTCCCTCTTCCAGGAATATTCGAAATCCTCTGCTGTGAGCGGAGAACCGTCGGACCATTTTAAGCCCTCGCGGAGCGTAAATGTATAGACCAGACCGTCATCAGAAACGGTATATCCCTCTGCCATAGCCGGCTCCACATTGCTCCCGTCATCAGAATAACGGTACAGGCCGTTGAACAGGTTCAGCAGGACTGCAGAAGCTTTTGCATAATTGCACATGCCCGGATCTAAGGTCTCCGGTTCTGCGTCTATGGCGTAGGTCAGGATGTTCCCGCCCCCGGTGCTCTCCCCTGCCTCTGCCGCCTGGGTCGTCTCGTCAGACCCGCCTGCGGCTGCCGTGCTCTCGGTCTGCGCTCCGTCACCGGCTGCTGCAGTGGTACCCTCTGTACTGCCACCGCCGCCGCAGCCGGTGAGCAGAGATACCGTCATGGCTGCTGTAAGTACGATGCCAAGCCAAGTTTTTCTCATAATGTTCTCCTCCTGATATTGATGATTTTTTGATCTATCCGATCGGTCCGTCCGGGACCGCCTTTATGGGGCCGGCTCCGGATCCGCCCGCAGGATACTGTAGGTTACCTAACTCCCTGGCGCTTTCACGCCGTGCCATCTGGACACGCAGCAGGCTTTTATCCATCTGCAGCGCAAGGGCCGGCAGCGACAGGGGCTAGACCAGGTGGCAGGCCACATAATGGCTGTCTCCTGCCTTCTTGAGCCGGGGCCGGGACTGCCTGCATACGTCCTTTGCATACTGGCAGCGGGAACAGAACCTGCACTCGTCCTTTGGGTCGATGGGGGATGATACATCCCCTTCCAGGACGATACGCTGGCTGGCTGCCGCAAGATCCGGGTCTGCGATCGGTTCCGCAGAGATCAGCGCCTTGGTATACGGGTGGAGCATATGGGCATATACTTCATCGGCCTGGCCGTATTCCAGCAGATCTCCCAGATACATCACGCCGATCTGACTGGAGATATGCCGGACCATAGCCAGGTCGTGGGAGATGAACAGATAGGTAAAATCATACCTTGCCTGCAGCTCCTCTAAGATGTTGATGATCTGGGCCTGTATCGAGACATCCAGCGCGGAGATCGGCTCGTCACAGACGATGAACTCCGGCTCTGCCGCAAGCGCCCTGGCGATACCGATCCTCTGGCGCTGGCCGCCGGAAAACTCATGGGGATACCGGTTGATATGGTCCGGCTTTAAGCCGACTAGCTCCACCAGCTCCCGGACCCTGTCGCCCACATCCTTTCCCTGCCTTAGATCCATAAAGCGGATCGGCTCCGCGATGATGTCCATCACGTTCTTCCTGGGATCTAAGGATGTATAGGGATCCTGGAAGATCATCTGCATCTTCCTCCGGTAAGCCTTCATCTCCTTATCGCCCAGGGCAGTGATATCCTGTCCTTTATAGAGGATGGTCCCTGCTGTGGGCTCATACAGCTTCAGCACGGTCCGCCCGATGGTGGTCTTGCCGCAGCCCGACTCCCCCACCAGCCCCATGGTCTCGCCCTGCGCGATCGAAAAGGAAACATCATCCACTGCTTTTAAGATATTCGGTTTTTTAAAGAGTCCCGCCTTCAGCTCGAAATATTTTTTTAAGTTCTTTACCTCCAGACAGGTCTCACGGCTGCTGCTGATGCTCATGACCGCTCCTCCCTTTCTTCCTTTTGCACTCCTGCTCCGCGGCTTCTAGCCTGCTACTCCCAGATCCGTAGCCGGCGGCCTACAGCTGCACGCCCCGCTTCGCCTTCACGCTGGCATTGTGGAGCCAGCAGGCGCTCTTATGGCCTTCTCCCACCAGCGCCAGCTCCGGCTGATACCCGTGGCACAGCTTCATGGCATAGGGGCAACGGGCCGCAAAGGGGCAGCCCTTTGGAGGATCTAAAAGATCTGGCGGTGTCCCAAAGATCGGGATCAGCCGCTCTCCGTCCGCTTTGGGGACAGATCCCAGCAAGCCCTTCGTGTAAGGGTGGGCGGTATGATAAAAGATATCCCGCACATCGCCCTCCTCCACGATCAGACCGCCATACATGACGATGATCCTGGTACACATACTGGCGATGACCCCTAGGTCGTGGGTGATCAAGATCAGGGACATCTGGTACTGCTGGCGCATCTTCCGCATCAGATCCAGGATCTGAGCCTGGATCGTCACATCCAGCGCGGTAGTAGGCTCGTCTGCGATCAAAAGTTTTGGGGTACAGGCCATGGCGATCGCGAT
>CAJUSS010000026.1 GCA_910588895.1 uncultured Lachnospiraceae bacterium | reverse complement strand
CGGAGAGGATCCGGACAGCATACGGGCCATGGCACAGGTCTTGTATGATGGGCAGTGCATGGACGGGGACCATGCTTTATGTGAAGCGGCCGGTTCTGTGCCGGCTTTTTTCAAGCTGGTGGAGCTGGGGGTCCCCTTCCCCCAGGACCGATATGGGGCGTTCGTAGGCTATAAGACGGACCACGACCCAGGCTGTCGAGCTACCAGCGCGGGGCCCTATACCTCAAAAAAGATGGTGGAATGCCTGCAGCGGTCTGTCGAGGAGAAGAAGATCCCGATATATGACCACATGCAGGCGATCAAGATCCTGGTGAAAGAGGGCAGGGCCTACGGCCTTTTGGCCATTGATACAGGAACAGGAGGCTATGTGCTGTTCGCTTGTAAAAATATGCTCCTGGCCACAGGAGGACCGGCCGGGATGTACCGGGACAGTGTGTACCCCCTTGGGCATCATGGCGCTACGGGGATCGCTTTTGAAGCCGGAGCCAGGGGAAAGAACCTGACCGAGTGGCAGTGCGGCATGGCCTCCATAAAGCCAAGGTGGAACGTCAGCGGGACCTACATGCAGGTGCTGCCGCGCTTTGTCTCCACAAAGCAGGACGGGAGCGATGAACGGGAGTTTTTATCGGACGCTTTCCCGGACCGCGCCGATATGCTGTCAAGGATCTTTTTAAAGGGGTATCAATGGCCGTTTGATGTGCGTAAGGCGCAGGACGGGAGCTCTGTGATCGATCTTTTGGTCTATCAGGAAAGCTGTATCAAAGGGAGGAGGGTGTTCCTGGACGTTATGCAGAACCCGGGAGGGCGAAAGGTCGACTTTGGGGGGCTGGCGGAGGAAGCATATCGATATCTAAAAAAGGCGGATGCCTGCTTTGGCACACCGATCGAACGTCTCCTGCATATGAACCGTCCGTCTGTGGAGCTCTATCTGGATAAAGGTGTGGATCTGACCAGAGAGAAGCTGGAGATCGCGGTATGCGTCCAGCACAATAATGGCGGGCTGGCGGTGGGACCCTGGTGGGAGACCAATGTCAAAGGCCTCTTTGCGGCAGGCGAGGTCAGCGGGACCCACGGGGTCTATCGGCCTGGCGGGACCGCGTTAAATGCAGGACAGGTAGGGGCGATGCGGGCCGCCCGTTATATCGCGGTCAGATGCCGGGGCGAGGCTATGGAGGCAGAGACATTTTTGGAGCATTTTAAGGAGGAGATCAGGGCGTTCATCCAGATCGGAGAAGGGGCCCTGGAGAAGGGGACAGCCAGTGCGGACCGGTCAGGCTGGCCGCGCGGAACGGATATCTTGGAGGCTGCCGGGGAAAGAGTGACCGGACGGATGAGCCGGACCGGCTCGATCATCCGGGATGTCCAGCAGATCCGGGAGGCGAGGGAGGCGATCCAAAAGGAGCTGGCTGGTCTTCGCCAAGAGATCCGGATAAAGGACAGGGGTCAGCTCCCTGTATTGTACCGCCTCCGGGAGACCTTGATCTGCCAGTATGTATATCTGTCGGCCATGGAAGACTATGGCACAGCCAAAAGAGGATCTAGGGGCAGCGCGCTCTATACCGATGAAAACGGCAGCCTTCCGCTGCTGATAAAGGATGAGCGGTTCCGGTCCAGCCTGGATCAAGGAGAAGGAAAGGAGCAGATCCAGGAGATCGCCTATAAGGAAGGACAGTGTGCCATCCATTGGAGAAAACGGCGGGAGATCCCGGCAGATGACAGCTTTTTTGAAAATGTCTGGCGGGGGTTCCGGGAAAATGGGAATATCGTGGAGGACGTGGCAAAGGTCAACATGCCCGACGGGTGTTCTAGCGGATCGAGCAAGGTGTTTTCTGGATGAGCAGTTTAGAGCGGATGGGGGCCTCTCCATCCGCTCTTGTTCGTTATCCCTTCTTATCTGCCGATAGCACTTTTAGTGCAGCAAGTTCTTTGGAGGACCTGTCCGGTTTTTGGCAGATGAAACTTGCAGATGGAACTGTGGGAACAGGAGCAAGTTAGGCTTGCCGAAAGTTGGGAGATATGGAGACAGAGCGCCAGGCCGCTTTCGAGGGGGCCCTCTGGTCCGTCAATGCCCATCTCCACAACACCGGGATGGTATTCTTTATGAAGGACTTCGAGCTGGGGGTAACGGCGTAGCCCTTCCATGTATACTGCCGGTCTACTACAATACCACCTTTTGATAAGACCTTCGGGCAGGTCGGAGAGCGGACAGCCAGGGGTGAGGATGGGAAGACATACTATGTACCGGCTGGTATGACGTATGGGGAGTGGAAAGAGACCTTTGTCGGTGGTGGTGACAAGCCTGGGCTGGATGGATACACTCAGAACGGTGTTACCTACTGGACAAAAAAAGTTGATAAAATTGACCCCATGAATGATATCACGCAAGAATGGACAAGGACAAAAGGAACAAAAGGCACTGTCACTGAACGACAGGGATATATGGTCGATGGTACGATATATAAGGTGGATGGGAAGCAGACGATCTTGTTATAAATATTTCGGATTGCCCTTTGAGTGTAGAAGATATTGAGATACAGATAGAAAACCTGTACATATCCCCTAGAGTCGGTTTCCTGGAAAAAGTAGTCTTGATGAAAAAAGGGGAAGTATTAAAAGTGTACAGGAGAAAATAAGAAGAGCCGTTCATAGAACCAGTCAACCATTCAGGGAATGGGACAAGGGGTTCGAGGACGACTCTTTCTCTATCTAGTTTATACCATACTTTTTGAAAAAAATGCAAGGAAAATGCTTGACTTTCAGACGATCGTATACATTCGCAGACATTCTCTCATGGGACGAGGGTGAGCATATAGAGATCGTCAATAGAGGCGTGTCCATGATGGCGACACCGTCCACTTACAGCCCAGTCCTCCGCTTTTTGAGTATCGCTACTCATTGCTATCATTATACGCAGACGTGGAAAGTATGTCGATAGTTGTTGATCGGGAAATAATGTGCATATTTTGTATTGACACGTGAATGCTTATAAGCTATCATATAGACAGATAAGGGAGACAATACAATGTACGAGGTTTATTTTTATCGGGATGCGAATGGAGATCAGCCAGTCAAAGAATACCTTGATAAGTTGGAAAAGAAGTCCGTGAAAAGTAAAGATGCAAGGATAAAATATAATAAGATTGACCAGTATATCGGAATACTGATGGAATATGGGACAGCGGCAGGAGAACCATATGTAAAGCATTTGGATGGGGAAATATGGGAACTGCGCCCATTGAGAGACCGGATCTTTTCAGGGAAAGGAGCAGAGAAGATGGCTAATGAAAAGAAGATCGCCCCGATGGGGGAAAGCTGGAGCGGATACAGAAAGAAACATTATACGGTGGAAGAGATCGCGGAAAATGATCTAATGGTCAAGCTGGTTGGAGAGATGATAAAGACCAGAAAGGAAAAGCATATATCACAAAGAGAACTGGAGGATATGACCGGGGTTAGGCAGTCTGTGATCGCAAGAATGGAAAGCGGAAAAACAGATCCCCAGTTGTCGACAATTTTAAAACTGCTGGTATCTATGGGAAAAACGCTTACGATCATCCCGCTGGAGCTGTCTGAAAAATAGGATCCTCAAGATCAGTACGGATACCGCTGTAAAAAAGGAAGTGACAGATATGAAAGCCTTAGTATTGGCCGAAAAGCCATCAGTAGCCCGGGATATCGCCCGGGTATTGAAATGTGGAAAGAACAACAACGGGTCGATCGAAGGCCCCTCTTATATCGTGACCTGGGGCCTGGGCCATCTGGTGACATTGGCGGACCCGGAGGATTACGATAAGAAGTACAAGGAATGGAAGATGGAAGACCTCCCCATGATGCCGGAGCCCTTTAAGCTGGAGGTGATAGGGCAGACGGCCAAACAGTATCAGGCGGTGAAGGCCCAGCTTTTCCGAAAGGATGTGGACCAGGTGATCATCGCCACGGACGCCGGGCGGGAAGGGGAGCTGGTGGCCAGGCTGATCTTAAAAAAGGCCGGCTGCAAAAAGCCGGTGAAAAGGCTCTGGATCTCCTCGGTGACGGACAAGGCGATCCGGGAGGGCTTCGCCCACTTAAAAGACGGGCGGGAGTATGAAAGCCTGTACGACGCGGCCATGTGCCGGGCCGAGGCGGACTGGCTGGTAGGGATCAATGCCACCAGGGCCTTGACCTGCAAGTACAACGCCCAGCTCTCCTGTGGGAGAGTGCAGACCCCCACTCTGGCTATGATCGCGGCGAGAGAACAGGAGATCAAGAGCTTTGTCCCCAAACCCTATTATGGTCTTAAAGCGGCATGGAAGCCAAGGGACGGCGCGCCCTTGAGCCTGACCTGGCAGGAGGCACACTCTAAAAGCTTCCGAACCTTTGACAAGAGCCGGGTGGAGACGATCCTAAAGGAACTGCAGGAGCAGGGCAACGGACTGGGGAAAGGACAGCGGAGCGGGCTGGGAGACGGGCAGGGGAGCAGGCTGAGAGACGGGCTGGGCAAGGGACAGCGCGGAGACTGCGTGGGCGTGGTAGCGGAGGTAAAGCGTTCACCGAAAAAGACTCAGGCACCCCTGCTCTACGATCTGACCGAGCTGCAGAGGGAGGCGAACCGGCGGTTCGATCTTTCGGCCAAGGATACCTTGAACATCATGCAGCGGCTGTATGAAAACCATAAGGTGCTGACCTATCCCAGGACCGATTCACGGTATTTGAGCAGCGATATCCTGCCCACCATCAAGGAGCGGCTGAAGGCCTGCGGGACCGGACCGTATAAAAAGCTGGCGGCTCAGCTCCTCCATCAGCCATTGCCGGCAAAGCCCTTTTTCGTGGATGACAAAAAGGTCTCTGACCACCACGCGATCATCCCCACGGAGCAATATGTCCAGCTAGAGCATATGACCATCGACGAGCGGAGGATCTACGATCTGGTGGTCCGGCGTTTTCTGGCGGTGCTGCTGCCGCCTTATCAGGTTGAGCAGATGGCCCTGACCGTGGATGTGGACGGGGAGCGTTTCCTGGCCCATGGGGCAGTGGTGAAGGACATGGGCTGGAAGGCGGCTTATGGAGAGGGCGGCGGAGCGGCGGCTGGGATTGGCGCGACAGGCAGCTGGGACGAGAGCGCGGAGTGGGACGGGAGCGAGATCTGGGAGCAGGATGAGGACCTGGAACGCCGATATGCAGGGAACGGAGAGGAAAGATCTGCCGAAGGGAATGCAGAGAGCGAGGGTCGGACGATCAAAAGTCAGCAGCTCCCGCCCATCAAGGTGGGGGACCGGCTGGAGGGCCTTACCTTTGCGATGACGGAAGGAAAGACGAAACCGCCCGCCCCCTTTAATGAAGCCACTCTGTTATCGGCCATGGAAAATCCGGTTGCTTATCTGGAGACAAAAGACAAGGCCATGGCAAAGACCCTGGGAGAGACCGGTGGTCTGGGAACGGTGGCCACCAGAGCGGATATCATCGAAAAGCTGTTTTCCAGCTTTCTGGTGGAGAAGCGGGGGAAGGAGATCTTCCTCACCTCCAAAGGCCGTCAGCTCCTGACCTTGGTGCCGGAGGATCTAAAAAAGCCGGAGCTGACGGCCCAGTGGGAGATGCGGCTGTCCACGATCGCGAAAGGTGGTTTAAAGCGGGATGCCTTTATGCAGGATATCCAGGCCTACGCCCAGGAGCTGATCGGGCAGATCAAGGAGGGGGAGGGGACCTTCCGCCACGATAACCTGACCAATACCAGATGCCCGGAGTGCGGGAAGCGGATGCTCTTAGTAAAGGGCAAGAACAGCCAGATGCTGGTCTGCCAGGACCGGTCCTGCGGCCATCGGGAGACCATTTCCCGGACCTCCAATGCCAGATGTCCGGTCTGCCATAAAAAGATGGAGCTTCGAGGAAAAGGCGACGGACAGATCTTCGTGTGCGCCTGCGGCCATAAGGAAAAACTGGCTGCCTTTCAGGAGCGACGGAAGAAGGAAGGGGCAGGCGTGTCGAAAAAGGATGTGGCCCGGTATCTGGAGCGGCAGAAAAAGGAGGGGGCGGAGCCGGTCAATAACGCCTTTGCCCAGGCGCTGGCCGGGATAAAGCTGGACCAGTGAACCAAAAAGACGGATCGTGATCTTGGATGGAAGGAGAGCACAGGCAGGGAGCAGATGGGGTGCGGACCGGGAAGTGGATGGAAAGCGGATGGAAAGCGGACCAGGAGCAGACGGAAAGAGCGGCAGCTCGTGCTTGTGGCTGGATAAAGAGATGAAGGTTGTATATGATAAAGTAGGGGATGGGATCCGCATCCTGCGCTGCTTTGGCTATGACGAGCAGGTGGAGCTGCCGGAGCGGATCGGAGGGCTGGCCGTGACCGAGCTGGGGCCCTATGTGTTTTCCGAGGTGGTCAGGCGGCGGGCACCGGGGCAAAAGTACCTGGCAGAGGTCACAGAGGGCCAGTCAGATCAGACTAAGGATACGACCTGTGGGCGGGAGGCAGACCGCAGAGAGCCTGCGGGATGGCACATGGACGAGGCTGCCATAGAGCCGACCGCCTCTGACGAGGATCTGGTGGGCGCAGGCGCGTTGGCGGACGGGACGCCTGTCCTTAAGGGAGATGTCCTCCGGTCAGTCTGCCTTCCAAAGAGCCTGCGCAAGATTGGGGCTTATGCATTCTACAATTGTTCCAGATTGGAAAGGCTGGATATCCCCGACAGCCTCCAGGACCTTGGAGCCGGACTCTTTACTGGCTGCTGTGGAGTGAGGCATCTGACGATCTGTATGGCTCCCGGAAAAACGTCCTGTTTAAAGGAGATCCTGGCTGAGCTTAAGCAGACCTTGCGTGTGGATCTTCTGGGGGAGGACGGAGGCTTAAAGGCGAAGCTGCTCTTTCCGGAGTATTACGAGGAGTCGATCGAGAACACGCCGGCCAGACTCCTGACCCAGGAGATGCACGGCTGCGGCCATCGGTATCGGAATGCATTTAACGGCACCGAGTTCCAGTACCTGACCTATGATAAGCTATTTCCCCATATCCAGGTCCAGGAAAAGCCGGAGCTGGTGACGGAACTAGTCTTAGGACGACTGCTGTATCCGGTGCAGCTCATGGAGGACCGGCGGCAGATCTACGAGGCCTACGCCGCCAGCCATGGGAGAGAGATCGTTAAGATCGCGGAGCGGGAGAAGGATCTTGCTCTCTTGCGCGCTGCTGCAAAAGCATCCTGGTGCAAGACGGCCTGCCTTGAGGAGATGCTTGAGGAGGGGCGGATGGCAAAGGATCCCCAAGCCTTGGGGATCTTGATGGACATCCGGCGCAGGAAGAGGCCAAAGGAGAGTATGGATCCGGCAGAAGGGGCAGAGGGGGATGGTGTTCCTGCCTGGCAGCCAAAACGGCAGAGGCGGTTCCGCCTGTAGATGGGCAGGACAGGTGTTGTTTTTGAAACAGGCCATTTCGTTTAGGAAGGAGGCATCTTGTATGGTCGATCCCACAAGACACCGCCAGCTGGAAGAGCTGGACCAGGTAGAGCTCTGTGTAAAGATCTGGACCATGGCCAGGAATGAACTTTATCTGAACATGCGTTATCTGGATGTAGCCTTGAGCCGCCTGGGGTTTGAGGCGGACTGGGGGCGGCAAGGGATCGCCACGGACGGCTTTTTGATCTATTATGATCCGGATGTTTTGCTGGAGATGTACCGACAGGGACGTGTGGTGGTGGACCGGGCGTTCCTCCATGTGCTCCTTCACTGCCTGTTCTGCCATCTGGACTCCAGAAAAGGGCGGAGCGGCCCGCTGTGGGACTTGGCCTGTGATATCGCAGTGGAGTCCATAGTGGACGGGATGGTGGTAAAATGTGTCCATAAGCCGCCTTCTATGTTTCGGCGGGAGACCTATCTGCGGTTAAAAAATGCGGGGCTGACGGTGATGAACGCCCAGGGGATCTACAAGAAGCTTTTGGAGTCTTCCTTTGATGAAAAGCGCCTGGACCGCCTGGAGCAGGAGTTTTATGTGGACGGCCACGACCTGTGGGAGCAAAAGCTGCCAAAGAGCCAGATGGTCCGCCGTCAGGAGCAGTGGAAGGATGACCGGGAAAGGATGCAGACAGAGATGGAGACCATGAGCGCCGGGGAACAGGGGGAGGACGACGGGGGCCTTAAACAGCAGGTGCAGGTGGCGAACAGGGAGCGGTATGATCACCGGGCCTTTTTAAAGAAATTTGCGGTGCTGCGGGAGGAGCTGTTGGTGGATCCGGACTCTTTTGATCCGATCTTCTATACCTACGGGCTGGAGCTGTATGGCGATATGCCCCTGGTAGAGCCCTTGGAAACGAAGGAAGTCTGCCGGATCGAGGACTTTGTGATCGTGATCGACACCTCCATGTCCTGTTCGGGGCCGCTGATCCGGCGGTTCCTGGAGGAGACCTATTCCATTCTGGCCTCCTCGGAAAGCTATTTCCATAAGGTCGATATCCATATCCTCCAGTGTGACGAGAAGGTCCGCTCTGATGTGCGGATCACCAGTGAGGAGGAGATGAAGGCCTACATGGAGCATTTTACGATCATAGGACAGGGCGGGACAGATTTTCGCCCGGCCTTTGCCCATGTAGCGGGGCTTATGGCTGCTGGCGAGTTCCACCGGCTGAAGGGATTGATCTATTTTACGGACGGGAAGGGGATCTATCCGGTCCAGAAGCCGCCCTATGACACGGCCTTTGTGTTCCTGAAGGAGGACTATGAGGATGTGTCGGTGCCGGGATGGGCCATGAAGCTGATCCTCTCGCCGGAGGAGCTGGAGGAGCAGCCGGGATAGATTTGCAGAGCGCCCGTCGCGGGCAGACCGCGAGAGCAAGTGTGGTGGGGGCCTATGAACGGGCTGGTCATGAAAATGTTCACGAGCGGGGAAAGGGAGTGGAGACAGGATGAACATCAAACGGGCAAAGAAAGAGATCAAGGATACCATCGAGGCATATCTGTATAAGGACGAGTTTGGGCAGTACGCGATCCCCCAGATCCGGCAGAGGCCGGTGCTGCTCTTAGGCCCGCCAGGGATAGGGAAGACCCAGGTCATGGAGCAGGTGGCAAAGGAATGCGGGGTCGCCCTGGTGGCCTACACGATCACCCACCACACCAGACAGAGCGCGGTGGGACTGCCATATATCAGTAAAAAGCACTATGGCAAAAAAGAGTACTCGGCCACAGAGTATACCATGAGTGAGATCGTTGCCTCGATCTATGATAAGATCGAGACCACAGGACTTAAAGAGGGGATCTTATTTATCGATGAGATCAACTGCGTCTCCGAGACTCTGGCTCCGACCATGCTCCAATTCCTCCAGTGCAAGACCTTTGGGAACCACAAGATACCGGAAGGGTGGATGATCGTGGCGGCAGGTAATCCGCCGGAGTATAATAAGTCGGTCCGGGATCTTGACGTGGTCACCTTAGACCGGGTCAAGAAGATCGTAGTGGAGCCAGACTACGAGGTATGGCGGGAATATGCCCTTCGGGAGGGGATCCACCCGGCGGTCTGTTCCTATCTGCAGTCGAAAAAGCAGTATCTCTGCCATATCGAGACCACGGTGGACGGGAAGTTTTTTGCCACGCCCAGGGGCTGGGAGGACTTATCCAGACTGATCCAGGTCTATGAAGAGATGGGAAAGAAGGCGGACCGGGAGACGATCGTCCAGTATCTGCAGCACCCCAAGATCGCCAAGGATTTTGCCAATTATCTTTCTCTGTATCAGAAATACCAAGAGGAGCAGCAGATCGAGGAGATCCTTTCCGGCGTGATCCGGGAGAGCTTTTGTGATAAGCTGGAAAGAGCGCCCTTTGACGAGCGGCTGGGGGTGATCAGTATCCTTCTGGCCCGGCTGGAGCGGCGGTCCAGAGAGGTGCTGGAGCAGGAAGAAGTGATGGAGCGGGTCATGGGGATCTTGAAGCGGTTCGGGCAGGGCATGGATGTATCCGTGCCGGCAGCCGGGCGGGAGCCGGGGGATCCTTTGACACAGGATACGGCCAGGAGGAGCGAAGGGGCCTTGGCAGAGGATGGAGGAGATGATACCGCGAAGGATCCCTTTGGCAGACTGCGGGAGCTGATCTTGGAGACGGAGCAGGGCTGGGAGAGTCTGAAAAAACAAGAGTTGCTGACTAGACGCGAGGATGTGCTCTGCCGGAAGGTGTTAAAGCAGCTGGAGCGCTATCTGCAGGCCCTCGGAGAGTGGGAAAAAAGCGGGGATCTGGACCAGGAGACTGCTGGGCCATCCGGCAGTATGGAAGAAGGATGGGCACTCCTGCGGGAGCTGTTTGCGGCGGACAGCGACCGGTACGAGGAGGGATCTGCGGAGTTATCGCAGATGCTGGAGCATGGCTTTGACTTTATGGAGGCTGCCTTTGGGGACAGCCAGGAGATGGTGCTCTTCATCACAGAGCTGAACACATCCCCGTATATGGTGCGTTTTTTGCAGGAGTATGACTGTGCGCGATATTATGCGTACAATGAGCGGCTGCTGTTTGACGATCGGGAGCGGGAGCTGATGGAGAAGATCTGAGGAGAAAAGGCTAAAAAAGGAAGAGATCTCCATGACCGATATATCTTTCCGCGGATAGGAGATCGAAGATCGAGGAAAACTTTCTATTAATGATCGAGTGGAGCGGGTGCGCCGATCAAAAGGCAAAGACATCGTACAATGCTCCAGATCAAAAGAATTTAAGGAGGTTTTCCTATGAGTAAAGCTTTAGATGGTACAGCGCTCACCATAGGCATCGTGGGTGCGGTAAACTGGGGGCTGATCGGGTTTTTTAATTTTAATCTGGTCTCTTTCCTTTTTGGGAGCAACTGGATGTCACGGGTCATCTATGCCGTGGTAGGCCTGTGCGGTCTGTATCTGCTGACCTTTTATGGCAGGACAAGGGATATGGCATCCTAAAGCGCGGGACCGATCATAGGGATCGGCTATTTTGGCCGCCTGAACGGCCGCTATGCGAAGGGTTTCTGTCTGCGTCCCTGCCGTTCACAACAGCATGTACACAAGATGGGAAAAGCCGATATCGGCTCCGCGGATAACGATACAAAGTCAGTGTCCTGTAACAGGCCTGGCTTTTTGTATTTCCACCGGACCTATTTTGTGCTAAAATAGCTATTGTCACAAAAGAGATGAGCTATAAAGGGAGGATCTAGAGCATGATCTTTATCGGAGGGATAGGGCAGGGTTCAAAGACCTTGCAATATACAGGTACATTAAAATGCAAGTTCTGCGGGAGCATGGCCGGGTGCCAGATCCTGATGAGCTATCATTATTTCAGCTTCTTTTTTATCCCCTTGTTTAAGTGGAACAAACGTTTTTTGGTGAAGATGGCCTGTTGCGGCGCGGTGTACGAGCTGGATCCGCAGGTAGGGAAGGCGATCGTCAGAGGAGAAGGGATGGATATCCTGGACCAGGATCTGAGGCTGGTGGCAGATGGAAGGCCCGTCTATAGGGCCTATGGAGCTTATGGGGGGGCACAGGGAAACGGGCAGGAAGGTGAGGGCGGTCAGGCGCCGGATCCTGCGCAGAAGCTGCGCTGCCCGGTCTGTAAGTATGAAGCGCCGGGGGATCCAAACTATTGCCCCAAGTGCGGGCAGCGATTAAGATGATGGCGCTTTGACTGGAGCGGCTGAAAGGCAGCATACCAAGGTCAGGAGGGAAAGGAGAGCAGATATGGTATTGATCCGTGGAGGCAGAGTGGTCGATCCGGCATCCGGTTTTGACGGGATCGCCGATGTGGTGCTGGAGGATGACAAGATCGTAAGGGTCATCAAGGCTGAGGGACTGATGGAGGGAGCAGAGGAGCAGTCAGCCAGGCAGTCGGCCGGGCCTAAAGAAGGGGCGGCAGTACAGGAGGCCAGGAGGCTGGCCGGTACAGAGAAGGAGCAGGATGCCGCGGTGTATGAGCGGGTCATCGACGCAGAGGGTCTGGTGGTGGCCCCGGGTTTGGTGGATGTCCACGTTCATTTCCGTGACCCGGGCCTGACCTACAAAGAGGATATCCATACCGGTGCCGCCGCCGCTGCCCATGGCGGTTTCACCACCGTGATCTGCATGGCTAATACCCAGCCGAAGGTGGACACGGTGGAGACGCTGCGCTATGTGTTAGAGGAAGGGAAAAAGACGGGGATCCATGTGCTGGCCTGTGGGGCGGTGTCCAGGGACTTTGGCGGCAGAGAGCTGACGGATATGGAGGCCTTAAAGCAAGGGGGGGCGGTGGGCTTTACCGATGACGGGATCCCCTTGCGGGACGGCGCTTTTGTGAAAAAGGCCATGGAGGAGGCGGCCAGGCTGGACCTGCCAATCAGTCTTCACGAGGAAGACCCTGCTTTTATCCGGCAAAATGGGATCAACCACGGCGTGGTCTCCGATCAGCTGGGGATCTACGGATCTCCGACATTGGCGGAGGATGCTCTGGTGGCGAGGGATTGTATGATCGCGCTGGAAACGGGGGCAAAGGTGGATATCCAGCACATCAGCTCCGGCAATGCGGTGGCGATGGTGCGTCTGGCAAAGAGCCTGGGGGCGAAGGTCTGGGCAGAGGTGACCCCTCATCATCTGACCTTGACGGAGGAGGCGGTGCTCACCTACAAAAGCCTGGCAAAGATGAACCCGCCATTGCGGACAGAGAAGGACCGGCAGCTTTTGATCCAAGGACTGAAGGATGGTACGATCGATATGATCGCGACAGACCACGCGCCGCACAGTACAGAGGAAAAGGCCCGGCCCTTGGTGGAAGCGCCCAGCGGGATCATCGGACTGGAGACATCTTTGGCCTTGGCAGTGACCCATCTGGTGAAAAAGGGCCACTTGACCATGGCAAAGCTGATGGAAAAGATGAGCCTGAACCCGGCCCGGCTCTATGGACTGGCCTGCGGTCGGATCCAGGAGGGCGCTCCGGCAGATCTGGTACTCTTTGATGAAAAGGAGGCGTGGACGGTGGAGCGTTTTGCCTCCAAGGCTTCGAACAGTCCTTTTATAGGGCAGCGGCTGGAGGGGAAGGTGAAGATGACCATCTGCGGCGGTCAGGTGGTGTATCAGGATCTGGACCGGCGAGGATGAGGAGAGTATGGCACGTCTGGCCGGAAGGATCCCAGCTCTGACCGTCTGCGCCAGACTGATCTTTGATCCGCAAGATCACCTGCCGCCGCCTGCCAGCCGCCAGGCGGCGGCCTGGGAGAGATTGTAGCGGAGGATACCCGGATCCCAGCCGGTTATCGTGTCAAGCACCGTCTGCTCTGTGATCTCGTCCCAGGACTTGCCGGGAAAGTGCCAGCCGACATTGCGCAGGCAGCTGATCAGTTGGGATGTGCCGGCGTTGGGGCCGAGGATGGTATACTGGCTGTTGCGCCGATGGAGATAGATCTGCTCTCCCCAAAGCTCCGGGGCGATCTGGGCTTGAGCGATGGCCGGGGCGGCATCGGTGGATAAGAGGAGCAGGCTGTTTAAGTTCTCCTGGTCGATCATGCCGTCCTGGCGGGCGATGTTATATCGGGCGATCTGATAGTCGGGCCGGCACCAGGCAAAAGCGGCATAGGCCAGGATGATGGCGGTCAGGCACCAGCGGAACAGCGGGAACTGTTCCTTGAACAGCAGGAGCAGGACGCCCAGCATCAGGACCGATAAAAGGCCTAAGGACCAAAGGACAAAGATCCGCAGGAAGGTCAGGGAATAGGCATCCACATATAAGACCATCCGGTAGGCGGCGGAAGCGATCATCACATAGGTACAGAGGCTGATGATGATGAGCAGGATGGACAGCGCCCTGCTCTTGCGGAAATATCGTAAGCAGTTTAAGACCAGACACAGGTTCAGCACAGCTACGACCAGGAGCTGGAAGAAGCCCTGCCTTGCGTACTGGGCGTAGGTCATATCTCCTGGCAGCCCGCCTTTCTGGCCGAAGAGATAGAGGATCTGGACCCCGCAGAAAAGGAGATAGAGCAGGCAGATCATGGCCGTGAAGGTGACAGCGGCCAGCGGGTCCCATCTCCGCTTATCCGGGTTTTCTGCTGAGATCTGCATGGAGCAGACGCTGCCTAAGAAACAATAAGAGCCCAGTGCAAAAAGGAACACCAGCAAAAAGAGCTCAAATAAGGCAGCAGGGTCCAGCAGGTCGATCAGCAGGGTGCGGACCATAGAGGAAAACACCGCATCCGCGCTGGCCAGCAGGTAGCCCAGATAAATGACCGCCGGGATCCCGGCACAAAAGCCGGTGAACGCCACGAGGAGACGTTTGCTCCTGGCGCTTTTTAAGCTTTTCAGGAACCCGATCCCATGGGAAAAGGGGAGGGGCAGGGAGGCCAGGCTCAAGCCCAAAAACTTCAGCATGGAATGAAGGTATTTCCCGATGTTCCATTGGCGGTCGTCGTAGCACTGGTGGAGCAGGAAGATGATGCCCAGCAAAAATTGGGCGATGCTGTTCAGGCGATGGAGGATCGGGCTGGCGGTGACGCAGCTGTTGACGGCAAGGCAGAGGGCGGCGGCAAAAAGAAAGAGGCTATCCCTTTTGACCGGGATCTGCAGGGTGGGCAGCAGCTTAAAAGCGGCCAGATAGATGGCCGCGACGAACACCGGATAGGTGATCCCCGACGGATTCCGGAAAAAACAGAACGCCGCCAGCAGACCTACTGCCAGGGCGAAGAGCCCATACCGTTCAAAATGGTCTTTCAGCTGGAGCTGGTGCGTGTTTAAAACGGCCGGCTCCTTGTTCTTGTCATGGAAACACCCATCCGGATAAGGATTTTTCGGCGGCGCCCCGTAGGAGAAAGGATGCTGCAAAGGCGCGGAGGGTCCTGCTGCCGATCCTCCGGCGGTGGGCTCCTGCGGGATCGGAGGAGCCGCAGCTTCTGGAGGACAGGGTTGCGGGGAGCCTGTGGCCTGAGCCTTATATGCTTCCGGGGCAGAGTTTTCTTGCGAGATCATATTTTTGTCCATAGATAGACCATCCTTTCTTTAGATCTTTATCGTCCAGATCTTTTTGGGTTATCGGTTATCCTGTACGGTCGCGGCCGCGCTTTCGTTTTGGCGCGGGTGTGGGGCGAGAGTCATCGTTGCTGGTCAGCGGGGACATACTGCAAGATATCTCCCGGCTGGCAGTCCAGGCATCGGCATATCTCTTCCAGGGTCGAAAAGCGTACCGCCCTGGCCTTATTGTTTTTCAGGATGGACAGATTGGCCGGTGTTATCCCGATCTTCTGTGCCAGCTCACCGGCGGAGATCTTGCGCCGGGCCATCATCACATCCAGATTTACTATGATCGGCATGGTCGCCTCCTTTATATGGTGTAGTCCACTTCCTCCTGCAGTTCTCTGGCGCGCTCAAAGGTGTTCTTGATCACCCGGATCAAAAGCCCCATAAAGCTCATCGCCACACCGATGATCCCCCAGAGCACATAGTAGACCATGGAGACCAGGCAGATAGCGCCGGTGAGAAAGCACATCCAGGAGATGATCCTGAGACGCCGGATATTGGCTGGGGTGAAGATCTCCTCCAGGCCCATGTCCCCGATCAGCTTCCAGAGGTTCATGAGGAGGAGGCCGATGGGGATGGCGCAGACGTATACGGTGGTGATGAACAGCCACGGGCTCTTCCCGGCGGCAGAAAAGCTGGAACGGACAAACACATCCATCATCCTGGGACAGCCCAAAAGTACGGCAAAGTACCCGGTCATAAAGAGCAGGATACAAAGCTTGGTCAAGACGATCGAGCGGTGATAGGACCAGTGCATGGTGAAACCCTCCTTTGCAGGCCTCCGGTAGCGGTCGGAGGCGGTCGTTACGGTTATGATACCACATCATGCACCGAAAATCAATAAATATTTATCGAAAAACAATAAGGCAAGGGCGGCGACATTGTGACCGGCCCTTTGGATGCAGACGGGGGGCCGGTCATGTGCCTGCACCTGTACAACGATCGGCGTGGGTGCAGATAGTGACCATTGTCAAGGGTCAGCGTGTATTCTATGCTTGAAATTACAAGCGTTTTATGTATAATAGTAGAAAGTGGCATAGATACCAAAAAATATGCAGCTGCGGCGCTTTCCGCAGCTGCGACCGCTTGAAAAGTATGAGGTAATGATATGATCAGTGCGAACAACATCACATTGCGTTTGGGCAAGAAAGCCCTTTTTGAAGATGTGAACATCAAGTTCACGGAAGGCAACTGCTATGGCCTGATCGGCGCCAACGGCGCAGGAAAGTCTACCTTTTTGAAGATCCTGTCCGGCCAGCTGGATTCTACCAGCGGGGAGATCGCCATCACGCCAGGCCAGCGGCTCTCCTTTTTGCAGCAGGACCATTTTAAATACGACCAGTATCCGGTGCTGGATACGGTGATCATGGGAAATGCCCGTTTGTATGAGATCATGAAGGAGAAGGATGCCATCTATGCGAAGGCGGACTTCACCGATGAGGATGGGATCAAGGCGGCGGAGCTGGAGGGCGAGTTCGCCACCATGAACGGCTGGGAGGCGGAGTCGGATGCAGCCAGCCTCCTGAACGGGCTGGGGATCGAGACGGAGCTCCATTACGCCGTCATGTCCACCCTGACCGGCGCGCAGAAGGTGAAGGTGCTGTTAGCCCAGGCCCTTTTCGGCAACCCGGATATCCTGCTCTTAGACGAGCCTACTAACCATCTGGATCTGGACGCGATCGCCTGGCTGGAGGAGTTTTTGATCAACTTTGAAAATACGGTGATCGTGGTGTCCCACGACCGTTATTTCTTAAATAAAGTCTGCACCCAGATCGCGGATATCGACTACGGTAAGATCCAGCTCTACGCCGGGAACTACGATTTCTGGTATGAGTCCAGCCAGCTGATGATCAAGCAGATGAAGGAGGCTAACCGGAAGAAGGAGGAGAAGATCAAGGAGCTGCAGGAGTTCATCCAGCGTTTCTCGGCCAATGCCTCTAAGTCCAAGCAGGCCACCTCCAGAAAGCGTGCGCTGGAGAAGATCCAGTTAGATGAGATCAAGCCCTCCAGCCGGAAGTACCCCTACATCGATTTCAGGCCCTTCAGGGAGATCGGCAATGAGGTCCTGACCGTGGAGCATTTGAGCAAGACCATCGACGGGGTGAAGGTGTTGGATGACGTCTCCTTCATCTTAGGCCATGAGGACAAGGTGGCGTTCGTAGGGCCCAATGAGCAGGCAAAGACCACGCTCTTTAAGATCCTGGCCGGGGAGATGGAGCCGGACGAGGGCAGCTATAAGTGGGGCTTGACCACCACTCAGTCCTATTTCCCCAAGGACAACAGCGCGGAATTTGACAATGACGACACCATCGTGGATTGGCTGACCCAGTATTCGCCGGAAAAGGACGCGACCTATGTCCGGGGCTTTTTGGGCCGCATGCTCTTTGCCGGGGAGGACGGCGTGAAGAAGGTGCGCGTCCTGTCCGGAGGGGAGAAGGTGCGCTGTATGCTGTCCAAGCTGATGATCTCCGGGGCCAATGTGCTGATGCTGGATGAGCCCACGGACCATCTGGATATGGAGTCGATCACGGCGCTGAACAATGGGATGATCAAGTTCCCGGGCGTGCTGCTCTTTTCCTCCCGTGACCACCAGATCGTCCAGACCACGGCTAACCGGATCATGGAGATCATCGGGGGTAAGCTGATCGATAAGATCACCACCTACGACGAGTATCTGGATAGCGATGAGATGGCCAGGAAGCGGTTCACGTTCACCGTGACCAAGGCGGACGAAGAGGACGATTAGATTTAAGAAAAGGAGAGTGTGTCATGGCGAAGGACAAGAAGATGGTGGAAGCCATCACATCCATGGACGAGGATTTTGCCCAGTGGTATACAGATGTAGTAAAGAAGGCGGAGCTCTGTGACTATTCCAGCGTAAAGGGCTGCATGGTGATCAAGCCGGCAGGCTACGCGATCTGGGAGAACATCCAGCAGGAGCTGGACCGCCGCTTCAAGGCTACCGGCGTACAGAATGTGTATATGCCCATGTTCATCCCGGAGGGCCTTTTGCAGAAGGAAAAAGATCATGTGGAGGGCTTTGCCCCGGAGGCGGCGTGGGTCACCCACGGCGGACAGGAAAAGCTCCAGGAGCGCATGTGCGTGAGGCCCACCTCCGAGACCCTGTTCTGTGATTTTTATGCTAAGGATATCCATTCCTATCGGGATCTTCCCCGGGTCTACAACCAGTGGTGCTCTGTAGTCCGCTGGGAGAAGACCACCCGTCCCTTCCTGCGCTCCAGGGAGTTCTTATGGCAGGAGGGCCACACGGCCCACGCCACGGCCCAGGACGCGGAGGACAGGACCATCCAGATGCTGAACGTGTATGCGGATTTCTGCGAGGAGGTGCTGGCGATCCCGGTGATCCGCGGACAGAAGACGGATAAGGAGAAATTTGCGGGAGCGGAGGCCACCTATACGATCGAGGCCCTGATGCACGACGGCCAGGCCCTCCAGTCCGGCACCAGCCATAACTTTGGCGACGGTTTTGCCAGGGCCTTCGGCATCCAGTTCGCCGATAAGGATAATGTGTTAAAATACGTCCATCAGACCTCCTGGGGCTTATCCACCCGGATCATCGGCGCGCTGATCATGGTCCACGGCGATGATAACGGTTTAGTCCTGCCGCCTAAGATCGCGCCCACCCAGGTGATCGTGATCCCGATCCAGCAGCAGAAGGAAGGGGTCCTGGAAAAGGCGGCAGAGTTAAAGGACCGCCTGTCAAACTTCCGGGTAAAGGTGGACGACACCGATAAGAGTCCGGGCTGGAAGTTCAGCGAGTGCGAGATGCGGGGGATCCCCCTGCGGGTGGAGATCGGACCCAAGGATATGGAGAAGGAGCAGGCCGTGCTGGTCCGCCGGGACACCCATGAGAAGAAGATCGTGGCCCTGGCAGACCTGGAGAAAGAGGTAGAGAGCCTTTTAGAGACGATCCAGGGGGATATGCTGGAGCGGGCCAGGACCCACCGGGATACCCATACCTCCACCGCCGTCACCTGGGAGGAGCTGGTGGAGACGGTCAACACGAGAGCGGGCTTCATCAAGGCCATGTGGTGCGGCGACCGGGCCTGTGAGGACAAGATCAAGGAGGAGACGGGAGCTACCTCTCGGTGCATGCCCTTTGCCCAGGAGCATCTGGCGGACACCTGCGTATGCTGTGGGAGGCCGGCCAAGAAGATGGTCTACTGGGGACGTGCATATTAAGATGGGACAGATGGGGATGAGGCCATTTGAAGCGTGAGAAAGAGGCAGCAGCAGAACAGGAAGAGATGAGACCGGTGCCAGGAGCTGCCGGAGGAGATACGGCCTCAAAGAAGGGCAAGCTCCCTGAGCGGATCCAGATCCCGGCGGCGGTGGAGGAGATCATCCGGCGGCTGAACACCCGGGGCTATGAGGCCTTTGCCGTAGGCGGCTGTGTCCGGGACACGCTTCTGGGACGGGAGCCGGGGGACTGGGATGTCACCACCTCCGCCTCCCCGCAGCAGGTGAAGGCGGTCTTTAAACGGACGGTCGATACAGGGATCATGCACGGGACGGTCACGGTGATGAAGGACCATGTGGGCTATGAAGTGACCACCTACCGCATCGACGGGGAGTATGAGGATGGGAGGCATCCGAAGTCGGTGCAGTTCACCTCCGACTTAAGGGAAGATCTGCGCCGTCGGGATCTTACGATCAACGCCATGGCCTACAGCCACGAGACGGGGATCGTGGATGCCTTTGGCGGTCTGGAAGATCTGCGGGCAGGGCTGATCCGGTGCGTGGGCGATCCAATGGACCGGTTCGGAGAGGATGCGCTGCGGATCCTGCGGGCGATCCGCTTCTCCGCCCAGTTAGGCTTTCGGATCGAGCAGGAGACCTGGGAGGCGATCGGCAAGATCGCGCCGGCTATCGCCAAGGTCAGCAAGGAGCGGATCTGCACGGAGCTGACCAAGCTGCTCCTCTCCGCCCGCCCGGAGCAGATCGGCCAGGTCTATGAGGCGGGCATCAGCCCATATATATCCCAACGCTTCTGCCAGGTGGACGTGGGCCGTCTAAAGGCCGGCGGTCAGGACCGCGGCTGGCCGGAGATCTTCTCACAGCTCCCGGCCAGAAAGCATCTCCGCTGGGCCGCGTTTTTACTGCGCGAAGAGGAAGCGGCGGCTGTGGAGATCTTGAAGGATCTGAAGCTGGATAATGACACGATCTTCCGGGTGCGGACTCTGGTCCGCTGGTCAGACCGGCCGATCCCGGCCAGGAAGGCCGATATCCGCCGGGCGATGAGCCAGATGGGGACGGAGCTTTTTGCAGATCTTCTGCTCCTAAGAGCGGGGGAACCTGGCGTGGAGGAGCTGAAAGGATCGGCCGGGGAGATCCTGGAGGCCGGTGATTGCATCTCTTTAAAGACACTGGCAGTCACGGGAAAGGATCTTTTGGAAGCTGGCATGGCACCGGGAAAAGCGTTGGGAGAGGAGTTGGCGAGACTCTTTGATCTGGTACTGGAAGATCCGGGGGAGAACCGGAAGGAGATCTTATTAGGACGGCTTTCCTTCCGGAAAGGGCTGACAGAAAGGCTGGATGAAAGCCAAAAGCCAGGCGGATGCGCGGCCGAAAGCCTTTCGGAAGACCGGTAGAGGGTCGGGCGGACCGGTGAGAGGCAGCGGGCCAGGAAAGCGCGGCGGCGGTGAAAGAGCGCCGCAAAAAAGATGACCCACGATATGAGCAGTATCCCTTCTGCCGGCAGCGGCAAGATACTGCTCATATCGTGGGGCTTTTTATGTGGATCGGGAGGGCGCCTTGCTCCTTGGATCTGGTCTCATATTAAGACAGGCTATAGTCCTTCCGGCCGCTGGCATCGGGGATGTTTAAGTTCTCCCGGTATTTTGCCACAGTACGCCGGGAGATCTGTATGCCTTCCTCGGCCAGCTTTTCGGCCAGGGCGCGGTCGCTCAAAGGATCCCTTTTGTCCTCCAGATGGATCAGCTGCTTGAGGGCGGCTTTTGCGGTCGCCGTAGAGACCGCCGTCTCCTCTTGTCCCGGTGCCGCCGTCTTGGAAGAGGGCAGACGTTTGGCGGAGAAGAAGTAGCTCAAGGGGAAGATCCCCTGGCTGCACTGCAGATATTTGTTGCGGACGGCACGGCTCACGGTGGATTCGTGGATGTCCAGACATTTTGCGATATCCGACAGCTTAAGGGGCTTTAAGGCCGATGGACCGGACCGGAAAAAGTCCTGCTGCTGCTCCAGGATGGAGGAGGCTACTTTAAGGAGCGTCTCATTGCGCTGGAGGATACAGGAGCGGAGCCATCTCACCTGTTCGATCTTCTCCTTGAGGTAGCTCTTTACATCTTCCTCCTCAGTGGTCTTGGCGAGCTGACGGTAATATTGATCGATCTCCAGCTTTGGATACAATGTGTCATTTAGCTGGGCGCTCCATCCCCCATCCTTTGAGATGACCAGCACATCCGGCTGGATGTAGCGGGAGATGTCCTCTGTGGAGAAGACGGCTCCGGGCTTGGGGTTCAAGCTGCGGACGATCTGGCAGAGCCGGGAGGCCTCTTTGAGGGGGATCTGGGCTTTTTTTGCGATGGCCGGGATCTGGTTCTTGGCCAAAAGCTCCAGGCAGTCGGTGACGATGAAGCGCAGCTGTTTGGGGCATTCCATCCGGCGCTGCAGCTGGAGGAGGAGACATTCGGAAAGGTTCCTGGCGCCCACGCCTGCAGGCTCTAGGGCCTGGACGACGGAAAGGAGCTGCTCCATCCGTTCCATGGGCTGTTCCATCTTTTCCGCGATCTGCTCTAAGGGCTCCCGTAGATATCCCCAGGAATCCAGGGAATCCAGCATATAGCGCAGGGTCGTCTGGTCCTTGGGCCGGAAGGGGATGGAGACTAGCTGCTCCCACAGGGAGGCGGACAGGGAGATGCCCTGGGGTTTTTTGGCGGTCTGCCAGTCAAAGGGATCGCGGTTCTCCCGTTCCTGGTGCTCCTGCTCGTAAAAATATCGGTTGGATTCGTCCGAAGCGTTCAGCTGTTCGATCTTCTCTACGGACCTTCGGCGCAGGCCGGATCCGAATGCCGGATGCTCTTTCAGGGCAGAAGACCCTCGGATCTCCATGACCGGATTTTCTAATGAGGTTTCCTGAAGGTATGTGTACAGTTCCTGGGCAGTCATCTGTAAGATGTTCGCAGATTGGATCGTTTGTTGGGACAGCATCTGCCGCTGCTGCTGGGTGGTCGATAATTCCATGGTAACCGATCTACTTCCTTTCTTTTGTTTTTTATCCATTCTGACATGGGCAAGGTGGATACCTTGTGAAAATATCACGAAAAATGTGGAAAAGTCTGCATGGCATCCGGTCAAATGTACATATCTTGATTGTAGCATAGTTTTTTGTCTTTTTCCATTCCAATCTTGTAATTTTCAGAACTTATGTTATACTGGATGAGAACGTTATCCGCATGGAAACGCATCAGCCCTCCGGCTTGAGCCGGAGTATAAAGTATCATCCATTTAGGAAGTGCCGACCAGATGGCGGCAACCTCCCAAAAACGTTTTCTGGTGTTCTTTTTTCTGATGTTCCTTTTATCCTGCTGCAGCTTTCTCCCGGCCTTCTGCACGGAGACGGATGCGCTGACTTTTCCTGTGCGCATGCTTCGGCAGAGGATCTTGCGGACCGTTCGGTTTTATCTCTATAGTATTTTATCCCCAAAATGATAAGTCCTGAAAAGCAGGGGACGCGTATGCGCCGTTTTATCAGGCAAAAAAGGAGAGAAGATGAGGAACAAAAATGCGGCAAAAACACTCTACATGGTAGAGATGGCACTGATGGTGGCGATCATCTTTATGATGGCCTTTACACCTTTGGGCTATCTGCGGACCCCGGGGCTGTCCATCACCTTTCTGACGGTCCCGGTGGCCGTGGGGGCAGTCCTTCTAGGGCCCAAGGGAGGCGCGGTGTGCGGTCTGGCCTTTGGGCTGACCAGCTTTATCCAGGGATTGATGGGGGGCAGCGCGCTGGCAGCCATGCTCTTTAGCATAGATCCTTTTGGCATGGCGTTTACCTGTATCGTGCCCCGTATCCTGGAGGGCTGGCTCTGCGGTCGGATCTTTCTGGCAGCCCGGCGGTTTGCAAAGAGCAGCGCCTATCTGATCGCCAGCTTGTCCTGCCCGCTTTTGAACACGGTCCTGTTCATGTCCTCGCTGGTGGCCTTTTTCTACCACACGGAGTATATCCAGGGCTTTGCCCAGAGCATGGGGGTGGGGAACCCTCTGCTGTTCGTGGCGGCCTTTGTGGGGCTCCAGGGGCTGATCGAGGCGGTGGTGTGTACCTTGATCGCCAGCGCGGTCTCCTGTTCGCTGGCGGCGGCACTGCAAAAGAGCGGCGTGTGTGTGGCTTGAGAGACAGAGTGGCCTGCAGTCTGGAACGGAGCGGCTGCTGGAGTGGCGCAGCCAGACTGAGGGATAGCCGGGAGGGAGAAAGGAAAAATGGAAAAGGAAAGCATCGTACGAGAGATCGGGCTTATGGAGATCGAAGGCCTCCGTATCGGAAATGCGCAGGATGAGAAGGCCATGACCGGCGTGACCGTCCTGCTCTTCGACCGGGGAGCCCGTGTGGGCGTGGATATCAGCGGCGGCGGTCCGGCATCCAGGGAGACGCCCCTGGCCTTGCCGGTCACGGCAGATAACCTGGTGAACGCGATCGTCTTATCCGGCGGTTCGGCGTTTGGCCTTGCGGCATCAGATGGGGTGATGCGGTATCTGGAGGAGCGGGGGATCGGGTATGAGACCGGCTTTGCAAAGGTACCGCTGGTCTGTCAGTCCTGTATCTATGACCTGGGCTGCGGTCGGGCGGATGTGCGCCCGGACAGCGCTATGGGCTATGCGGCCTGTGCAGACGCGGAAATGTGCGCGGAACGGGCGGAAAGGAAGGATGCACAAGGAGCTGCAGAGGGACTTGCGGACCGTTATACGGTCCGGATGGGACGTGTAGGCGCCGGCACAGGGGCTACAGTGGGAAAGCTGTACGGGATGGCCCGTTCCATGCGGTCTGGCCTGGGCATCTATGCGGTCTCGGTGGGAAGGCTCAAGATGGCGGCTGTGGCGGTGGTCAACGCGGTAGGGGACATCTTTGACCCAAAGACCGGGGAAAAAGTGGCGGGTCTGCGGAGCGAGGATGGGCTGGGCTTTGCGGATACCTGTATGGAGCTGTATACGATCGGTCAGAAAAAGGATCTGATGAGCAGCAATACCACGATCGGAGCGATCGTGACCAATGGAAGGTTCTCCAAAGCGGAGATGACCAAGATCGCATCCATGGCCAGGAACGCCTATGCCCGCTGCATCAACCCGGTGGGGACCATGGCGGATGGAGATACCATCTATGCCGCTTCCCTGGGAGAGGAGGAGGCTGACCTTAATATGGCCGGGACACTGGCGGCGCAGGTGATGGAAGAGGCGATCCTGCGAGCGGTGCGATAAGAGAGGGGCTGCAGGCCTCTCTTTTTTTCAGTCATGATCCACCTGGATGTTTCATAGGCTTGAAGTAGCCGATCGGGTGCTGCTGACGGTAGTCTTGTCTTGCTGCGGCAAGAGGACAGGGCAAAGGCAAAACGGCATCTGAAGAAACGTAAGGGGGGATATCCATGTCCATGAACGATAGATATGAGGAGGTTTTAAAACAATATGCGCTCCAGGTCAAGGCTGTGCGCAAAGGGCGGGGGGCCTGGATCTGTGAGACCGATCAGGGGATGAAGAGCCTGCGGGAATACCAGGGCACCATAAAGCGGCTGGAGTTTGAGGACCAGGTGCTGACCCGATTAAAGGGCTTGGAAGGGCTGGCGGCCGATCAGTATGTCCGGAACATGGAGGAGGGGCTTTTGAGCACGGCGGAGGACGGGACCCGGTTCGTCTTAAAGGACTGGTACGGGGATCGGGAATGCAGCCTAAAGGACGGAAAAGAAGTCTGTCAGGCTGTGACCTGTATCGCCCGTTTACATAGATGCCTGCGGGATATCCCATTTAAGGAGGACTGGATCATGGGATCTACCCTCCCCAGCCTGGCGATCCAGGACATGGAACGGCATAACCGGGAACTGAAGCGGGCCAGGACCTATATCCGCGGGAAACGGAAAAAAACCGATTTTGAACTCTGCGTGATGAAGAGCTTCGAGACCTTTTTCCGGCAGGCAAAGGAAGCGGCAGACGGGATCTGCGGGCTGTGGGAGGATGGACAGGAGCCCCGTTTTTTGTGCCACGGGGACTTAGATCAGCACCATGTCCTGATGGGAGAGGGATATGTGGCGGTAGTTGGCTATAACCGGCTCCATCTAGGTCTGCAGATGGAAGATCTGTACCGGTTCATGCGCAAGGCTATGGAAAAGCACAGCTGGAGCTTGGAACTGGGGATGGATATGCTGAAAGCCTACGAGAAGATCCTCCCTCTGGAGCAAACGGACAGGCGGAGCCTTTATTATCTGTTCCTTTATCCGGAAAAATACTGGAAGCAGATCAACTACTATTTTAATGCCAATAAGGCGTGGATACCGGCGCGGAACATGGATAAGATCGTAGGGCTGCAGGAGCAGGAGGGGGAGAGACGGAAGTTTTTGGAGCGGTTGTGGGAGTGGGGGCAGTAGAGCCTCCATCTATACAACGATCGACGTAGGTGTGGATAGTGATGTGGGTATATGTATACAGAAAAAATACACAACTACACGTTCCCTTTATCCCATTTATATGGTATAATATGAACACTTGGCGAGGTTTGCCGAGCCGGATGGACATAGGATGTCCAAAGATAAATCGGTCCATGGCCTGGAGCGGGGCTGACTGGGATTTGACGGGGGAGCGGTCGTCCCGGCAGGAAGGCTGCCGCGGTCTTAAGGCATGGCAAAAAGAGCAGGAGGAGTAAAGAAAGATGAAAGATTACATGAAGATTTACAAGGAGTGGCTGGCCAACCCCTATTTTGACGAGGAGACCAAGGCTGAGCTGCGTGCCATCGCAGATGACGAGAACGAGATCAAAGAGCGTTTCTACATGGATCTGGAATTTGGCACCGCAGGCCTTCGGGGGATCATCGGTGCGGGCATCAACCGGATGAACATCTATGTGGTCCGCCGCGCTACCCAGGGGTTGGCGAATTATATCATCAAGCAGGGCGGCGCCTCCAAGGGCGTTGCGATCGCGTATGATTCACGCCACATGTCCCCGGAATTTGCCATGGAAGCCGCTATGACACTGGCCGCGAACGGCATCAAGGCGTACAAGTTCGAGTCCTTGCGCCCCACCCCGGAGCTTTCCTTTGCCGTCCGTGAATTAGGCTGTATCGCCGGTATCAATATCACCGCCAGCCACAATCCGCCGGAGTACAATGGCTATAAGGTCTACTGGGAGGACGGCGCACAGTTCACACCGCCTCATGACAAAGGGGTCACGGAAGAGGTCCTTGCGATCGAGGATCTGTCCACGGTCAAGGTCACGGACGAGGCCAGCGCTACCGCTGCCGGCTTATACCAGGTGATCGGCGCGGACATCGATGATAAGTATATCGCACAGGTAAAGGCACAGGTGGTGAACCAGGCCGCGATCGACAAGATGCAGGATAAGATCACCATCATCTACACCCCGCTGCACGGCACCGGCAATATCCCGGCCAGACGCGTGATGAAGGAGCTGGGCTTTGAGCATGTGTATGTAGTCCCCGAGCAGGAGCTGCCAAACGGCGATTTCCCCACCGTAAGCTATCCCAACCCAGAGGCCAGAGAGGCCTTCGAGCTGGGCTTAAAGCTGGCTAAGGAGAAGGATGCGGACTTAGTCCTGGCTACCGACCCGGATGCGGACCGCCTGGGCGTTTATGTAAAGGACGACAAGTCCGGCGAATATATCCCGCTGACCGGCAATATGTCCGGATCCCTTCTCTGCGAGTATGTGCTGAGCCAGAAGGCGGCCGCAGGGAAGATCCCCGCTGACGGCGAGGTGGTGAAGTCGATCGTGACCACCAACTTAGTGGATGCAGTGGCCAAGGGCTATGGCTGTGAGCTGGTGGAGGTGCTGACCGGCTTTAAGTGGATCGGCCAGCAGATCTTAAAGAACGAGCAGACCGGAAAGGGGACCTATCTCTTTGGCATGGAGGAGAGCTACGGCTGTCTGATCGGAGCGTATGCCCGGGATAAGGATGCGATCTCCGCTACCGCCGCACTCTGCGAGGCTGCCGCATATTATAAGGAAAAGAACATGACCCTGTGGGATGCCATGGTGGCCATGTATGAGAAATACGGCTACTATAAGGATGCCGTCCAGTCCATCGGCTTAAAGGGCATCGAGGGGCTGGCGAAGATCCAGTCCATCATGGAGACCCTGCGCAGCAACACCCCGGCAGAGGTGGGCGGCTACAAGGTAGTGTCCGCAAGGGACTACAAGCTGGATACCGTCAAGGATATGGCCACAGGCGAAGTGAAGCCCACTGGCCTTCCGGCATCCAACGTATTATACTACGATCTGGAAGACGGCGCGTGGCTGTGCGTGCGGCCTTCCGGCACAGAGCCCAAGATCAAGTTCTACTACGGCATCAAGGGTACTTCCCTGGCCGATGCGGATGAGAAGTCCGATGCCATGGGCAAGGCTGTGAAGGCTATGGTCGATGGGATGCTGTAAAAAGAGCGATATATAGGATCTCCCGATGCTGTCACGGTAGGCGATGGCAGAGACCAGATAGACCGGTCACGGTCGATCGGGGAGAGCGAGAAAAATGCGGAGCTTTTCGGCGCAGACGCGCGGGGGAGCTCCGCATTTTGCAGTGGCGCGCCTCTGGTCGGTCAGATCATGATGAGGGCGCTTTTTATCGGACTGGGAAAAGAAACATAAAAATGTAAGCGCTTACAAAAAGCTTTCGAATCCTATTGATTTTCTCCTGGAAATGTAGTATAGTAAACCTAGTTAAAGTAATGAGAAGGTTATGTATCTTAAAATGTAAGCACTTACAAAATGCTTGCAAAAACAATGCGTATGGAGGTAGCAAAGGATGAGTACACAGGTAAAGGAAACAGTGATTCAGTTTGGCGAGGGCGGATTTTTACGTGGATTTGTAGATTATTTTTTCCACAAGCTACAGGAGAAGGGGCTATATGACGGGAAGATCGTGGTGGTACAGCCGATCGAACGCGGGATGTGCAAGATGCTGGCAGATCAAAACTGCGAGTACAACCTGTTCCTCAGAGGGATCGATGACGGTCAGGTGGTCAATGAGCACACCCATGTGACCTCCATCTCCAGGGCATTGGATCCCTATACCCAGTATGAGGAGTATATCGCATTAGCCACCAGCCCGGATCTGCGGGTGCTGGTATCCAATACCACGGAGGCCGGGATCGAGTATCTGGGCACAGAGAAGCTGACCGATACGCCGCCCAGATCTTATCCGGCCAAGCTGACCCAGTTCTTATATAAGCGTTTCCAGGCAGGGCTCCCGGGCATGATCCTCCTTCCCTGCGAGCTGATCGATAACAATGCGGATAACTTAAAGGCCTGCGTGTTAAAGTATGCCGACCTCTGGGAGCTGTGCGATGACTTTAAGGCTTGGATAGAGAGGGAAAATGATTTCTGCAATACACTGGTAGACCGTATCGTCACTGGTTACCCAAGGGACGAGGTGGAGGAGCTGACCAAACAGATCGGCTACACCGATAACCTGATCGATACGGCGGAGATCTTCCATCTGTGGGTGATCGGCGGCCATCACGAGGACGAACTGCCCTTTAACAAGGCCGGTTACAATATCGTATGGACCGATGACGTAAAGCCCTATAAAAAGAGAAAGGTCCGCATCCTGAACGGCGGCCACACCTCTATGGTATTAGGCGCGTATCTCTACGGCTTAGAGACGGTGGGCGATTGCTTAAAGGACGAGGTAGTGCGGTCCTATCTGGAGCGGTGCCTGTTCGACGAGATCGTCCCCACCTTGGGGAACAGCGACACTGATGTAAAGTTTGCCCGGGATGTGCTGGAGCGCTTCTCCAATCCGTTCATCAAGCACATGCTGCTTAGCATCGCATTGAACTCGGTCAGCAAGTTCCAGGTGCGTGTATTGCCCACCATTCTGGAATATAAAGAAAAATTTGGAAGATATCCGGTGGCCCTGACCTTCTCTATGGCCAGCCTGATCTCCTTCTACCGCACCGATAAGGCCAATGACGGCGAGGAGATCATGCAGTTCATGAAGAGCGCTTCTGTAGAGGAGATCATGAAGAGGGAAGACTACTGGCAGGCAGACTTGACCGATATGATCCCCTTGGTACAGGAGTACTATGATCTGATCCAGGAGAAGGGGATGGCCGAGGCATATAGGGTCATACTGAACAAATAAGGCGGAGTCCCTATATCGCCGATCATACGCTTACAAGTTTTTTATTGATAAACCCCATAGAAAGAAGATCACCATCCCCTTGGCGGTCTTCTTTTTGTCTTTTTTATGGGATATAGCAGGATCGGTCCGCGAAAGATCGGATGTGCTGGCAGGCAGGTAGTTTTGACTTGGAGGATGCTCCCGTTTTTTTAGATCCTCCTCCACAAAAGGATGGATCGGTCTAAGATCAGCACAAAATGATCATACACGTTCTCACCATTTGCGCTATATCCTTCTATCAAGGATCTAGATGTCTCTTTGCCTGTGTTATACTTGCGCATATCGATGGATTTGGTTGACATGCCATACTCATAAAATGTATCGATAGGTCATAGATATCGCTGTTTTACTGAGCGCCGGATCGAGAGAGATATGGGATAGATAGGAAAAAACGATCGACGGATATCGGGAGACATGCTATAATCGAGACACGGAAAGTCAGAGAGCAAAGGCGGCTTACCCTCTTTTATCGGAGGGGCGACCCTCCAGACGAAAGAAAGGAGGGCTTGCTGATGTATGTTACATACCAGGATCTTATCCAGATAGGTATCTTCATCATCGCCCTCGTGGGATTGTGCTATACGATCTTCGGGGGCAGAAAATAGCCGCCACTACTACCAATAGTGACGGCTGCCCGTTAGGGTAGTTACTTGCTGATGGGGGTAGGCCGCTTCTCTGGCTTTCCCTTGTCTCTAACTATACCATATCCAGAGGAGGGCTGCAAGCCCTCTTTTTGTCATATCTGGCCGCGGGCCTCCCTTCTTAGTATGATAAGGACATCTAAAGAGAAGGAGGCAGGTTATGGTAGAGAAGATACTGGAGAACATAGTGAACGAGATGGCACCACATCTCGACCAGGGCCAGCTGGAGCATCTGAGCAACGTTCTGTATATCAACTTCCATGGCAAAGAGATCCAGGAACAATGCACAGAGCTGGTCCCCAGCGGGATGGATGGGGATGCAGCAAAGGTGCGGATGTTCGTGGCCAGCAAGAAGGCAGTGAACCGGCAGGACAACACCCTGCGGCAGTACACCAGGGAGATCAAATGTTTACGGTTAGAGGGAAGTAATTTCAGATTAGGCGGTATAGCCCCA
>CAJUSS010000025.1 GCA_910588895.1 uncultured Lachnospiraceae bacterium | reverse complement strand
GACTGTATCTTGCCGGGGAGGTCTTAGATCTGGACGCACTGACCGGCGGGTATAACCTGCAGATCGCCTGGTCTACCGGGTGGTCGGCGGGAGCGTCCCTGCCCTATGACGGATGTGCTGGCACACAGACCGTCGTCCCATCCACGACATGAGGTCCTAACGGTCACATAGAAAGGTGACGATAGGGATAGAAAACGTCTCTGTCCACGGGCAGATCCCGCTGTGGAGCAATGCCGTGGACCGGGACTAGAAAGAGGAAAAAGCTATGCAGCATTTCAACATTGCGATCGACGGGCCGGCCGGAGCTGGAAAGAGCACCATCGCCAAGGCTATCGCGTCGCGTCTGGGCTTTATCTATGTGGATACCGGTGCTATGTACCGGGCCATGGCCCTGTATTTTCTGCGGGAAGGCATACAGGCCTCGGATGAGGCGCGTATCATAGCCGCCTGCGAAAAAGCACGGGTCACGATCCGCTATCAGGACGGCATCCAGAAGGTCATCTTAAATGATGAGGATGTGTCCGGACTGATCCGCACCGAGGAGGTGGGGGATATGGCCAGCATCACATCCGGGTATGTCCCGGTACGGGAAAAGCTTGTAGAGCTGCAAAAGCAGCTGGCCCGGGATGCGGATGTGATCATGGATGGAAGGGACATCGCAAGCTGTGTCCTTCCGGATGCGCAGGTTAAGATCTATTTGACGGCCAGTGTCCAGGTCAGGGCAAAGCGCCGTTACGATGAACTCCGTGCCAGAGGTGAGGGATGGGATCTGGCGAAGATTAAAAAGGATATCCAGGAGAGGGACTACCGGGATATGCACCGGGAGCATTCCCCGCTCATACAGGCCGAAGGGGCCGTTCTGGTGGATACATCGGACATGGATATCGAGCAGGTGATCTCGCGGATCGTCACCATCGCCAAGGAGCGCGGCCTCGTGCCTAAGGCAGAGGAGGAGGGTCCGGATTGGAAGTGATCGTAGCGAAGACCGCTGGTTTTTGTTTCGGTGTAGAAAGAGCAGTCGATAAGGTCTACCAGCAGATCGGAAAGACAGATGAGCAGATCTATACGTATGGCCCGATCATCCATAATGAAGAAGTAGTAAAAGATCTGGAGGAAAAAGGCGTCAAGGTCATCCATTCTGAAGAAGAGCTCAAACAGATCAAAAGTGGGGTGATCGTGATCCGTTCCCACGGCGTGAGCCGCGCCATCTATGACCTGATCCGGGACAATGGATTGGAGCTGGTGGATGCCACCTGCCCCTTTGTCAAGAAGATCCACAAGATCGTGGAGCAGGGATCAAAGGCCGGTCATCAGGTGGTGATCGTGGGCGATGCGCATCATCCTGAGGTGGAAGGTATCAAAGGCTGGGGAGATGCACATACTATAGTGATAGGAACGGATGAAGAAGCGGCCGGATTCACTCCGGAAGAGGGAAAAAAGGTAGTGTTCGTTGCGCAAACGACATTTAACTACAATAAATTTCAAGAATTGGTTGAAAAAACTTTTAAAAAGGGTTATGATAGAATTGTCCTGAATACGATTTGCAATGCAACACAGGAAAGACAGGTTGAAGCAAAGGGAATTGCTTCGAAAGTGGACGCCATGATCGTCATTGGTGGCAAGAATAGTTCCAATACCCAGAAGCTCTATGAGATCTGTCAAAAGGAATGTAAAAACACATATTACATCCAGACACTGGGTGATTTCGATCCTGAAAGTGGAAATTCTGTGCGCAAGGTAGGTATTACGGCAGGGGCATCAACCCCTAAAAAGATCATTGAGGAGGTTCATACTAATGTCAGAATTAAGTTTTGAACAAATGTTGGAAGAATCATTAAAAACCATACGTACAGGAGAGGTCGTCACTGGTAAGGTCATCGATGTGAAAGAAGACGAGATCGTGCTGAACATCGGGTATAAGTCCGATGGCATCATCACTCGTAATGAATATACCAATGAGCCCAATGCTGACCTGACCCGCCTGGTACAAGTAGGGGACGAGATGGAAGCCAAGGTCATCAAGGTGAACGATGGGGAAGGCCAGGTGGCTCTTTCCTACAAGAGACTGGCTGTGGACAGAGGCAACAAGCGTCTGGAGGAAGCGTTCAACAACCAGGAGGTGCTGACCGCAAAGGTGGTCCAGGTCCTGGACGGCGGCCTGAGCGTGATGCTGGAGGAGACCAGGATCTTTATCCCGGCAAGCTTAGTGTCCGATACTTATGAGAAGGATCTGTCCAAATACGCCGGACAGGATATCGAGTTCGTGATCACCGAGTTCAATCCCAGGAGACATCGTGTGATCGGCGACAGGAAGCAGCTGATGGTAGCGAAGAAGATGGCGATGCAGAAGGAGCTGTTCGAGCGGATCGCGGTGGGCGACAGAGTAGAGGGGACTGTGAAGAACGTCACCGATTTCGGCGCCTTCATCGACTTAGGCGGTGCGGACGGGCTGCTGCACATCTCCGAGATGAGCTGGGGCCGTGTGGAGAACCCGAAGAAGGTCTTCAAGGCTGGCGAGCAGCTGACCGTTCTGATCAAGGATATCCAGGGCGAGAAGATCGCGCTGAGCTTAAAGTTCCCGGAGGCTAATCCCTGGGCCAACGCCGCGGAGAAATACAGCGCAGGCAATATCGTTACCGGCCGTGTGGCCCGTATGACAGATTTCGGCGCTTTTGTAGAGCTGGAGCCCGGCGTGGATGCGCTGCTCCATGTATCCCAGATCTCCAAGGAGCATGTGGATAAGCCGGCTGACGCGTTAAAGATCGGTCAGCAGATCGAGGCAAAGATCGTTGACTTTAACGAGGCCGATCATAAGATCAGCCTGAGCATCAAGGCTTTGGCCGCTGCGGCAAGAGAGCAGCAGGCGGACGTTGATGTGGCGGATGTAGATATCGAGGCAGTGGCCGCTGCGGAAGAGTAGGCAGCAGCCTGGGCTAGAGATCTGCCTGTATACAGATGAGCAGGACCTCTCCTTTTTATCGCTGGATAGAAGGAGAGGTCTTCATATTATGGAGGATATAGCATATGATAGCAGAAAAGATGAGACCTTTGGTACAGAACAATTCGGCCATCCGCGCCATGTTTGAGGAGGGCAAGAGGCTGGCTGCGATCTACGGCGCGGAGAATGTCTATGATTTCAGCCTGGGAAACCCCAATGTACCGGCGCCAGAGACTGTGAAAAAGGCGATCTTGGATGTCCTGGAAGAGGAGGAGTCCACCTTTATCCATGGGTATATGAGCAATGCCGGCTATGAGGATGTGCGGGAGACGATCGCGGCTTCCCTCAACCAGCGCTTTGGGACAAGCTTTCACCTGGAAAACATCATCATGACCGTAGGCGCGGCCAGTGGTCTGAACATCATCTTAAAGACCCTCTTAAACCCGGAAGACGAGGTGCTCACCTTCGCACCTTATTTTCTGGAATATGGGAATTATGTGCGCAACTATGACGGCAGACTGGTGGTGGTCCCTGCGAACACCGTGGATTTCCAGCCAGATCTTACAGCCTTCCGTGACCTGATCGGGCCGAGGACAAAGGCGGCGATCATCAATTCCCCGAACAACCCTACCGGGGCGATCTATTCGGAGGAGACGCTGACCCGTCTTGGGAAGATCTTAGAGGAGAAGAGCAGGGAGATCGGCCATCCGATCGTGCTGCTCTCCGATGAGCCCTATCGGGAGCTGGCCTATGACGGCGCCGTGGTCCCCTATGTGACGAAGTACTATAAGGATACGGTGGTCTGCTATTCCTACAGCAAATCCCTGTCCCTGCCCGGGGAGCGGATCGGATATGTGGCGATCCCCGACGAGCTGACCGATGCCAAGGAGGTGACGGCTGCGGCTGTGATCGCGAACCGGGTGCTGGGCAGTGTGAACGCCCCCTCACTCTTCCAGCGGGTGATCAAGCGCTGTATCCATGAGAAGGTCAATGTGGAGGCCTATGATAAGAATCGGCATCTGCTCTATGACTCTCTGACCAGCTATGGCTTTTCCTGTGTCAAGCCGGAGGGAGCCTTTTATCTGTTCCTAAAGTCTCCGATGGAAGATGAAAAGGAGTTCTGTGCGTTATGCAAAAAGCACAATGTGCTGGTGGTGCCGGGCAGCTCGTTCGCCTGTGCCGGGTATGTGCGGATCTCCTACTGCGTTTCCTACGAGCAGATCTTGAGGTCCCTGCCTGCCTTTAAAAAGATCGCAGAAGAGTGCGGTCTGTAGAAGGGAAGGTGCAGCAGAGAAGTGGTCAAGGAGGTTAAAACGATGAAGCCTTGGGAAAAGAATATACGGAAGGTGGTCCCTTATGTGCCGGGTGAACAGCCGAAAGGAGACCGTCTGATCAAACTGAACACAAATGAGAATCCCTATCCGCCGGCTCCGGGGGTGGAGAAGGCCTTAAGGGAGATGGATGCGGATCTCTTTCGAAAATATCCAGATCCGGCCTCCTCGCTCCTGGTGGATGTGCTGGCAGAGCAGTATGGGGTGGGAAAGGATCAGGTCTTTGTGGGCGTGGGCTCCGATGACGTGATCGGGATGGCGTTCCTGACCTTTTTTAACGGAGAGGAGCCCATCCTGTTCCCGGATGTTTCCTACTCCTTTTATCCTGTGTGGGCGGAGCTTTTTCACATCCCCTTCGAGACCCCGGCCGTGGATGAGGATTTTAAGATCCGGAAGGAGGATTACTATCGGAAAAACGGGGGGATCATCTTCCCCAATCCCAATGCGCCCACCGGGCTGGAGCTGGGGCTGATGGAGGTGGAGGACATCCTCCGCCATAACCAGGATGTGGTGGTGATCGTGGACGAGGCCTATGTGGATTTCGGAGGCCATTCTGCGCTGGCTCTGCTGCCCAGATATGAGAATCTCTTGGTGGTGCAGACCTTCAGTAAGTCGCGGTCCATGGCCGGGATGCGGATCGGGTATGGGATCGGATCTCCCAGGCTGATCCAGGCGCTCCAGGATGTACGTTATTCGTATAATTCCTACACCATGAACCGTCCTTCCCAGATCTTAGGGGCAGAGGCGGTAAAGGACAAGGTCTATTTTCGGCAGACCCTGGATAAGATCATAAAGACCAGAGAGGAGACGAAGGACTGGATGGGAAAGATGGGCTTTTCCTTCCCCGATTCCAAGGCCAATTTCCTTTTTGCCACGCACGAGCGCGTTCCGGCTAAGACGATCTTCCAGGCTCTTAAAAAGGAACAGATCTACGTCCGGTATTTTGACACGCCAAGGCTTGAGGACTATCTTAGGATCACCATAGGGACCGATGCGGAGATGGAGGCGCTGCGGCGGTTTTTGGAAGCCTTCCTATAGGCTGCCTGCCCGTTGTGTACAGACCGTCGGTCCGGTGTGGGATATTTGAAAATAATTATAGAAAGGGAGGCGGGACAGAGTTGGAACGTTTGACAAGGATCCTCCGGTATCTGCTGAACATCTGGCTGCCGGTCTTTGGGTGGCTGCTGGCGATCTTTTTAGGACCCAAGGTCCTGGGGTTTTTTATGCCCTTTGTCACAGGATGGATCTTGGCCAGCCTGGCAAACCCTTTGGTGCGTTTTTTGGAGGATCATCTGAAGATCTTGCGGAAGCACAGCTCCGTGGCGATCGTGGTCATGGTCCTGGCCGGCGTGATCGGACTGTTTTATCTTCTGGTCTCCCGGTTGGTCTATGAGGTGGCGGAGCTGACACGGGATATCCCCGCTCTCTATGAGCTGGCTAAGGCGGAGGTCCTGCAGGCCGGGAGCAGGCTCAGCCATCTGTTCGTACGTTTCCCGTCCGGGGTCCAGGAGCTGTTCTACCAGTTCTGGGATAACTTAGGCGGGTATCTGAGCGGTCTGGTCCAGTCGATCGCCCAGCCCACAGTGGCGGTGGCCGGAAATGTGGCCAAACGGATCCCGTCCATCTTTGTGAATTTCATCATCACGGTCCTGTCCTCCTACTTTTTCATCGCGGAGCGGGAGGATATCCGGGCGAAGATCGGGCAGTTTGTGCCGGTCTGGATGAAGCAGTATGCGCTTTACTTAAAAGGAGATGCAAGGCATTTGATCGGCGGATATTTCCTGGCCCAGTTCAGGATCATGTTCATAGTGGCGCTGGCGCTGGCCGCTGGCTTTCTGGTGCTGGGGGTGGAGCACAGCCTGATCTTCGCGGTGCTGATCGCGTTTTTGGATTTTCTGCCCATGTTCGGCACAGGGACCATCCTGGGGCCATGGGCGCTGGTGAAGCTGTTATCCGGTGAATATCCCTTTGCGGCAGGACTGGTGCTGCTCTATATCCTGACCCAGGTGATCCGGCAGATCATCCAGCCGAAGATCGTAGGCGACGCCATGGGGCTGCCGCCCCTTATGACCCTGTTCCTTTTATATATAGGCTTTAAGGTGCGGGGGATCGCCGGGATGATCTTGGCTGTGCCGGTAGGGCTCCTGTTCTCCAGCTTTTACGAGCACGGGGCATTTGATGGGATATTAGAGAATGGAAGGCTGCTGGCAGAGGAGATACAGGCCTTCCGAAAGGGCAGATAAGGGGCTGTCGCAAAATGCCGCTATATATACGATATGGTGTCAGACCACACAGATTGGTGGCCATATATCGCGTATAAGCTGTGTTTTGCGACAGCCCCCGCTAAGGTCTCCTTGCGGATGGGGTATGTAGCTATTGCGGATCTTCCTGCTTTTTATCGTCATCGGCTGCCGCGGATCTTTTTTTGCCCAGCAGGCGGCGGAGCATCTTTTTCCCTGTTTTTTTGGGGGCTTTTGGTGTCTGTCTGTTGCGCTGTATAAAAAAGCGGATCAGGCGGAAGGCTGCGAAAAGGAGCAGCAGGAGGAAGACGTAGGTGGGACTGTTGGATAAAAGACCGATGAAGAAAGCGGTCAGGGCTGTCCCTAAGTCGTTCAAGTTCCGGGCGAACCCGCGCTGGATCTGCTGCCAGGGTGTCTCCGGTTCTGTGGGGCTTACTAAGTCAACCTCGGTGATGTCCAGATATACGGTGCTGTAGGTGACGGAGTTATCCATGTGGCGGAGTCTGGAGCCGATCGTCTCGATCTCGCTGGAGACTTCGGTGAGCCGTTCCTCCAAAAGGATGATGGCTTCCGTGGTGTCAGCCTTGGCCAACAGCTCCCACAAACGGTCCTGCTCCATCCGCAGGGTCTTTAAGCGGCTTTCTAAGTCGGAGTATTGCAGGGTGACGTCACTGACGTTTTCGGAGCGGTAGGTCACATTTCCATCCGCCTCCACATAGGAGACGAAGGTGTTCAGTTTATCCGCGGGGATGCGCAGGACCATGGAGGCGTATTTTTTGGAAGGGCGGCCCATCTGGGTGATGCTGTTCCCGGAGATATCGGACTGTTCTGTGTAGCCTTCCAGCTGGCTGACCTTTGCCTGGATGGAGGTCAGGAGCTGGTCAAAGCTGGTGGTCTCCACCCTTAGGTCGATATTGCGGATCAACTTGCGGTCCATGGGCAGCGCCGGGTCGGAAGTGGTGGTCTGGGTCACGCCGGAGGAGGCGCCGGTATCTGACGATCCCTTCCCCTCCGACCGGTCGGTCTGTTCTTCCTCCAAAATGCTTGCGGCGGTCGTTTCTGCCGCTATGTCGTTGTACAGAGGGATATCGTAGCTGCCTTCATAGTAGTCATCGACAAGGGCAGGCGCCTCAGCCGGGGCGGCGTCATAGTATCCCATATCATAGGTTTCCGCGGCAGTCTGGGCTGACATCGAGCCGCCGCCGCAGCCGGTCAGGGCAAGGGACAGGGCCAGCAGTAAAAGACAGGCAGACTGTCCAAGTGTCATGGGGGTACATTTTTTCATAACATCTCCTCCTTTTGGCCTTTCCCGGCCGTTGTTTCTGATATCTCTATGTTATCACGGAAAAAACCTTTCCTGCAATGGCTTTAAAGAAGGATTAAGATTTGGCTGAAAACCTTAAGAAAAATAGGCTTTCCTAATAAAATCCATTGTACCCGGCAGGGGAAATATGTTATAATCCCGTAAGATATAAAGAGGAGTGAGGGATGGAGATTTATGAAAGAGATCGAGCATGACGAAAATGGGCAGACCCAGGAGGACCAGCTGGGAGATGATTATTACCTGGATGACGACTTTGACGAGAGCATCCTGGAGGAGGATCTGACAGACTGGGAAGACGATCTGGAGCTGGATGAGGATGCTTTCTGGAAAAAGCAGGGAAGATCCCGGGACGAAGCTCAGGAGGAAGAGCGAGCGTTTGCAGCCGGGGCCAAAGATGCAGAGACAGAGACAAAGGGGGCAGCGGCGCAGAGAACCGGAGATGGACCCAGAGAAGCTACAAAGGAAGAAGAACAGGCGCGGCAGGGATCAGGAGACAGGGAGATGGAGCCTGTGGCAGAAGGAGTAGAAAAGATGGCGACACAAGGAGCAGGCTCAAAAAAGGCGGGCGAGATCGATCTGAAGGTAGGGCCTTCAAAGCCAGATGGGAAGGATAAGAAAACTGGGGGGAAGAAGATCAAGATCGCTTGCGGTGCAGGTCTGGCCCTTCTTTTTGCGGGAGCCGCTTTTTATGTGGTGAAGGCCCAGAGCTATAAGGATACTTTTTTTCCGAATACCGTGATCAACGGCCAGGATGCGGCCGGGATGACGATCGATGAAGTGAAGGAGCAGATCGCATCCACATTAGAGGGGTACGAGCTCCGTCTGCTGGAGCGAAAAGGCCGGGAGCATACGGTCACAAAGGAGGATATCGGTCTCCACACGGTCTTTGACGGGACCTTAGAGCAGATGATGGAGGGACAGAACCCTTATCTCTGGGGGCTGTCCTATTTTAAGGGTAAGGATTCCCAGGTGGATGCGGCAGTGGCCTATGAGGAGGAGACCTTTAAGTCCTATGTGGACAGCCTCCAGATCTTTGATCCGGACTATGTGCAGCCATATGTGGAGGCTTATCTGTCGGAGTATATCCAGGGACAGGGATACGAGATCGTACCGGAGGACCCGGGGACGGCTGTGGATAAGGAGAAGTTCACGGAGGCGCTGTCAGGAGCGGTCCTTGCCTTAAAGACGGAGCTGTCGTTGGATGAAGCCGGCTGCTATGAGCGGTATGCGGCGCAGGAGGAGGACCCGGTCCTGGCGGCACAGAGGGACAAGATGAACCGCTATGCCACCATGGAGATCGCGTATACCTTTGGCAGCCAGCAGGAGGTCTTGAACGGGGATGAGATCCATAAATGGGTCTCCTTTGACGAGGCGGGTCAGCCGGTGGTGGATGAGGAGATGGTCAAGGCCTATGTGAAGAGCCTGGCAGAAAAGTATGATACAGCCTATACCACCAGGAGGTTCGCCACCAGCTATGGGTCCGAGGTAGAGGTGACCGGAGACTACGGCTGGAAGATCGACCAGGCGGCGGAGGCGATGGAGCTGGCCGCGGTCATCACCTCCGGGGAGAGTCAGACGAGGCAGCCGGTATGGGCTCAGGAGGGAGCCAGCTTTGACGACAAGGATTACGGCGATACCTATGCGGAGGTCAATCTGACCGCCCAGCATCTGATCTTATATAAGGACGGGACAAAGCTCATGGAGTCCGATTTTGTGTCGGGGAATGTGGCCAGGGGCTATACCACGCCGCCCGGGATCTTCAGCATTACATATAAGCAGCGGGATGCTGTGCTGCGGGGGCCGGGGTATGCCAGCCCGGTGAAATTCTGGATGCCCTTTAATCGGGGGATCGGTTTCCATGATGCCAGCTGGAGGGGGACTTTTGGCGGCAGCATCTATAAGACCAATGGTTCCCATGGCTGTATCAATATGCCGTACCAGGAAGCCAAGACCTTGTTTGATAATATCTATGCCGGGATGCCGGTGATCTGCTATAACCAGGACGGCACAGGCAGCACGAAGAGCACCAATGCATCCGGTTCCGGCGGGGGAGCCTTTAAGAATACCCCGCCGGCCCAGCCGGCCGCCGCCCCGGTGGCGGCAGCCCCGGCGCCTGTCCCGGAGGTCCCGGCAGAGACCCAGCCGGCCGCGGAAACGCCTGCGCCAGAGGTCACGGCTCCGGAGACCCAGCCTGTCGAGCTGGGACCTGGATACCAGCCGCCGACAGAGGCTCCCACCTATGTTGGCCCGGGAGCAGATCCGGCGCCTGCAGAAACACCGGCCCCTGCGGAAGTGCCGGCGGAGGCCCCTGCGCCGGCGGAAGTGCCGGCAGAGGCCCCTGCGCCTGCGGAAGCGCCGGCGGAGGCCCCTGCGCCGGCGGAAGTGCCGGCAGAGGCTCCCGCGCAGGTTCCGGCGGAAGCTGCCGTTTGATGCGATCTTTTTTACAGGCGGCCTGATCGAGCAGCAAAGCCAAGGTCCTATCACAAAAGGAGCTCCCTCAAGGAGCATCCGGTGATAGGGCCTTGCTTGCGGGAGGGAGTAATGTATGAGCGGTAAGAGAGACCAGCTTTATCTTGAGGCGATGCGTATCCTCGCCTGTTTTTTTGTCATCTTTAACCACACGGAGACGGAGGGTTTTTTCCTTTATCTGCAACAGGAGCAGACGAGCCTCCGCTTTTGGTCCTATCTTTTGATCTCGGTCCTGTGTAAATTTTCCGTTCCCCTCTTTTTTGCGATCTCAGGGGCGCTTCTTTTGGCAAAAGAAGGGGCCATCAAGGAGATCTGGGCAAAGCGGATCTGGAAGATCGCGGCAGACCTGCTCCTGTTCTCCTTTGGGATCTATCTGTGGGAGGTGCTGCGGGGCCGTCAGGTCTTTTCCCTGCGGACCTTTTTCATCTATCTGTACGCCTTTGAGTGGAACCCGCCCTACTGGTATCTGTATGCGTTCATCCCGTTCCTGATGAGCCTGCCCTTTTTAAGGCCTCTGGTAAAGAACATGCCGGACCATGCCTTTTATTATATGTTCGGGCTGGCGGTGTTTTTTGACGGGATCTTGCCGGTGGCGGAATACCTTGTCTGGAAGGGGCAGATCACATTGAACGGGAACCTGCGGGTGGGCTGGCTGACCAGCAATATCGTGCTGTACCCCTGTCTGGGCTACTTTTTACAGCACCGTGTGGATATCCTGACCTGCAAAAAGAAGATCCTCGGGCTATGGGCTTTGAACCTCCTGACCCTTCTCCTCACCGTTTTTATGACCCGCTATGCGGCGGGGGTGACCGGTCTGTGGAGCGAATGGGATACCCAGACCTTCTTTAATTCCTTTGTCCTGATCGACTGCGCCACGATCTTTCTCACAGTCCGCTACCTGTTCGCGAGATACAAAGTCCCTAAGGCGGCAGGCCGTCTGATCGCGTCTGTGGGCGGCTGCACCTTTGGGATCTACCTGATCCATGTGCATGTACTGCGGAAAGTCCGCCTGTCCGGGATCGGGGATCTTTTGCGGGAGACTTGGGGGATCGACGCTATGGTGACCGCCTTTATCCTGTGCCTTCTCACTATGGCGCTGGCGTATATACCGATCCTGCTGCTGAAACGTATCCCGGTCATCAAAAGGCTGCTTTAGGACGTTTCTCTGCGTTATCCTGTAAAAAGCAGGATCTTTATAAACAAGAAATAGATTTGTAAGAAAATCGTCATAAATCACACTATATCCTTTGCTATAATACAAGGTGGACATTTTTTAGCAGTAAACGCTGTGATGGGAGGAGAAATGGAAAACAGGAGGTACTTTTATGAGTATCGATAAAAACAGCAGAGCTGCCCGACAGATGAGGAGCCATGGGAGAAGACCAGCCAAAAGGAAGAAGAAAAAGCGGCTGGCCGTGTGGAAGAGGATCATGTTTGCCCTGGGCCTGCTGGTGATCGGCGTGACCAGCGGTCTGATCTACTATGTGAGCCGGATCTGGAACATGACCGCGGATCTGGATGTGAACATGGAGGAGATCACCTTCAATCCCAACCTGGATATCGAGACGGAGACCATCCAGAAGGGCTTCTGGAAGGTGGCGGTCTTCGGTGTGGACTCCACAGATGGCAATATCGGGAAAGGAGCTAACTCGGACGTGATCATCATCTGCAGTGTGAACCGTGAGAACGGTGAGATCAAGATGGTCAGCGTTTACCGGGACACCTATCTGAAGGTGGGGGAGAAGAACCCTTATCGGAAGATCAACGAGGCCTATGCCAGGGGAGGCCCTGAGCAGGCCATGAAGGCATTGAACGAGAATCTGGATATCGCCGTGGATGATTTTGTCGCCGTGAACTGGAAGGCAGTGGCGGACGGGATCAATATCCTGGGCGGTGTGGATATCGAGGTCACGGAGGCGGAGTTTAAGCAGATCAATGGCTATATCACGTCCGTGGCCGAGAATACCGGGATCTATTCCAAGCATTTAAAGCAGCCGGGGTTCCAGCATCTGGACGGCGTCCAGGCGGTGGCGTACTGCCGTCTGCGGAAGATGGACACGGACTTCCAGCGGACCCAGCGGCAGCGGGAGGTGATCTCCCAGTGCCTGGCAAAAGCGAAGAAGGTGAACTTGAGCGTATTGAACGCGATCATCGAGATCTGTCTTCCCCAGGTGGCCCACAGCCTTGAGGCGGGAGACCTGCTGGATATGGCAAGAGGGATCAGCCGCTATAACCTGGGAGATACGGAAGGCTTTCCCTTTGACTTAAAGATCCAGGACGTGGGGAAGCTGGACTGTGTGGTCCCGGTCACTTTAGAGTCCAATGTGATCAAGCTCCATCAGTTCCTTTTCGGGACCGAGGATTACAAGCCCTCCAGCCAGGTGCGGCGGATCAGCGAGGATATCGCCTATAACAGTGCCAAGCAGGCGGACCATGGCGAGGATGTCCGCCAGGAGGATATGGAGAAGATGACCTCCTCTTCTGATACAGGAGAGCGGAAGGAGACTCAGGCAGAGGAGAGCTCCGCAAAGGAGAGCACAGAAGCCACCAGCGAGCCGGAGACAGACGAAAATGGAAATGTGGTCGAGACAACCACCGGTCCGGATGGGGAGACTGCAGATCCTTTAGAGGGAGAGGACCCGGCAACCCAGTCCGATGAATATGTGCCGGACGACCAGCTGATAGGCGATCCCGGCCTGCGCAGGCCGACAGAGGAAGGCGATGGACCAGAGGGAAGAGAGCCTGGCGATCCCACCTCACCGACCGCAAGCTCTCCCGCCGGCCCCAATGCAAACGGCGGTGCCGGTCAGCCCACCTCCCCCGGCGGCAGCAACGGGCGGCCAAACAACGATCCGAGCGGCACGGAGGGACGGACGAACGGCGATACGGTCAACTCCAACGGGAACAGCCCGGCGGGGAACGGCCCGGAAAACGGCGGCTCTTCAGGCACCACCACCCCTGGCGGGACGACCGTGTATGATACCCGTCCTGTGACGCCCACCACCGAGCCCTCCGGGATCGAGGGCGGCCCTGGATTTTTCTGATAAAGACCGAAACGTAAAGATGCAGGATCATGAAAGCGCCGGAAGGCGGCTCCGACCAGAGCCCTTCCGGCGCTTTCTTTTCGAAGGGTTTTCCCCCTGGCGATTGACAAATGTCCCTGGAACTGCTATATTTTTGTGCAGGTGAGCGTTGAGCGTTCTGTCAATGGAGGGAAGAGAGAACATGAGCAAGTACGATAAAGAGGATATTTTGCGTTTAGCCAGGGAGGAGGACGTAGAGTTCATCCGTCTCCAGTTTACGGACATCTTTGGGATGTTGAAAAATGTTGCAGTGACCTCCAGCCAGCTGGAAAAAGCTCTAGATGACCGCTGCATGTTTGACGGTTCTTCCATCGAAGGCTTTGTGCGGGATGATGAGACCGATATGTATCTGCATCCGGATCCGGATACCTTTGAGATCTTTCCGTGGCGGCCCCAGCAGGGGAAGGTGGCCCGTCTGATCTGTGATGTACACCGTCCAGGCGGGAGCCCCTTTGAAGGCGACCCCAGATATGTGCTGAAAAAAGCGCTGAAGCATGCGAAGGATCTGGGTTATGATCTTTATGTGGGACCGGAGTGCGAATTTTTCCTGTTCCATCTGGACGATGAAGGGCTCCCCACCATGACCACCCATGAGAAGGCGGGGTATTTTGATGTGGGCCCTCTGGACCTGGCGGAAAATGTGCGGAGAGATATCGTCCTGAACTTAGAGGAGATGGGCTTTGAGGTGGAGGCCTCCCACCATGAGCTGGCGCCGGCCCAGCACGAGATCGATTTTCATTACAGCACTGGGCTGGCTACGGCCGATAATATCATGACCTTTAAGATGGCGGTGAAGATCATCGCAAAACGCCACGGTCTCCATGCGACCTTTATGCCAAAGCCAAAGGAAGGGGTCAACGGATCTGGCATGCACATCAACCTCTCCCTGTTTGACGAGGATGGGCAGAACGTGTTTGAGGATAAAAAGGATCGGCAGGGATGGGGCTTGAGCCAGACGGCGTACTGGTTCATGGCGGGCGTGCTGGCCCATATCGAAGGCATGGCCCTGCTGACCAATCCGCTGGTCAATTCCTACAAGCGGCTGATCCCCGGCTATGATGCCCCGATCTATACGGCCTGGACCCCCTCTGCCAGCAAGAGCTGCGTGATGCGGATCCCCACCTCCCGGGGGAAGAACACCAGGATCGAGCTCAGAAGCCCGGATTCGGCTATGAACCCCTACCTGGCGCTGGCGGCGATCCTGGAAGCCGGCTTGGACGGCATCGAGCATCCCAAGGAGCTGTCCGCCCCGGTGATGAGCAACCTGTACCGTATGCCGGATGAAAAGAGAAAGGCGATGGCGATCCGTCAGATCCCCAGTACCCTTGGACGAGCGATAGAAGCCTTTGAAGCGGACCCGTTTATCCGCCGCGTATTAGGCGAGCATATCTACAGCAAGTATCTTGAGGCAAAGAAGGGAGAATGGCAGGAGTTCCGGGCCCAGGTGACCGATTGGGAGGTAGGCCAATACCTTTACAAATATTGACCTGCAGTTCCATATCCGGAGAAAAGGGGGTGGTCGATCGATGAATATCCTGGTAGCCTTTTCAAAGCTGGAGGATGGGAAAAATGTGAGGAGCATCCTGATGAGGAGCGGGTTTAGGGTCCTGTCTGTCTGCAATACCGCTTCACAGGTTTTGAGCATCTGTGATGAATGGGACAGCGGGATCTTGGTCAGCGGATACCGGTTTGCTGATATGGTCTATGCAGAGCTGCGGGAATGTCTGCCCTCTGCGATCGACATGCTCCTGCTCACTTCCCCCAGCCACTGGACGGAACCTTGTCCCAAGGGCGTGGTGTACCTGCCGCTGCCTTTAAAGGTCCATGATCTGGTGGATACGCTGGAGATGATGGTGCAGGCCCAGGCGCGGAAAAAAAGGCGCTCCCGTCCATGCTCCCAAGGGCGCACGAGAGAGGAGCAGGCCTTGATCGATCAGGCAAAGCACCTTCTGATGGAGCGGAACAAGATGAGTGAGACAGAGGCGCACCGTTACATACAAAAATGCAGCATGGACAGCGGCACCAATATGGTGGAGACCGCACAGATGGTGATGAGCCTGCTGTGACGGCCCAGATCGTGCCTGGGGCAGGAGGCGTTTTGAGGAGGGGCCACGTAATGAAGTTTACGAAGATGCACGGCATCAGCAATGATTATGTATATGTGGATTGTTTTCGGGAAAAGGTAGAGGACCCTGCCCGGACAGCCCGGTATGTGAGCCGGAGGCGGACCGGGATCGGGTCCGACGGGCTGATCTTGATCGAGCCTTCCGATCTGGCGGACTGCCGCATGCGCATGTTCAATGCGGACGGTTCGGAAGGCGATATGTGCGGGAACGGGATCCGCTGTGTGGGCAAGTATGTCTATGACCACAAGATCGCGGTGACAGATCCCATGACCGTGGAGACCAGGGCCGGCGTGAAGACCCTGACCTTTTGCCTGGAGGCCGGAAAGGTGGCTGCGGTGACCGTGGATATGGGAGAGCCCCGGCAGACCTCCGCTGTCCCGGAGCCGATCTGTGTGGCCGGAAAAGACTATACCTTTACCGGTATCTCCATGGGCAATCCCCACGCCGTCTATCTCATGGATGGGATCGACGCACTGGATCTGGAAAAGATCGGCCCGGCTTTTGAGCACCATGAGCGTTTCCCGGAGCGCACTAATTCGGAATTTATCCAGATCCTGGACCGCGGCCATATAAAGATGCGGGTCTGGGAGCGGGGCAGCGGAGAGACCTGGGCCTGCGGTACCGGGGCCTGCGCCAGCGTCGTAGCCGCAAGCCTTTTAGGCTATGTGGACGATCAGGTCACGGTCTCTCTAAAGGGCGGCGATCTCACCGTCCGCTGGGACCATGAGAGCGGCCATGTGTTCATGACCGGCCCTGCCGCCGAAGTTTTCACCGGGGAGATCTTCCTGCCGGGATAGATGAGGCATGATGACGGATGACGACGATAAAAATGCAAAGGAGCGATGATACGATGATCAAGATCAATGACAATTACCTAAAGCTGCCCGGCAGCTACCTGTTTTCCACGATCGCTAAAAAGGTATCGGCCTACCAGGAGGAACACCCTGAGGCCAAGATCATCCGCATGGGCATCGGTGACGTGACCCTGCCCTTAGCGCCTCAGATCGTAAAGGCCCTCCACGAGGCGGTGGATGAGATGGGACAGAAGGACACCTTCAAGGGTTATGCGCCGGACCTTGGCTACAGCTTTCTGCGGGAGACGATCGCCAAGGCGGATTACCAGGAGCGAGGATGCAGGGTAGACGCCGATGAGATCTTTATCTCCGACGGGGCAAAATGCGACTGCGGGAACATCCAGGAGCTGTTCGCCGCCGATGCCAAGATCGCCGTATGCGATCCGGTCTATCCGGTGTATGTGGATTCCAATGTCATGGCCGGGCGCACAGGCGAGTATGATCCGGCCTCGGAGACCTGGTCCGATGTGATCTATCTGCCCTGCACCATGGACAACGGCTTTTTCCCGGAGCTGCCGAAGGAGAGGCCGGACCTGATCTATCTGTGCAATCCCTGCAATCCCACCGGCACCACATGGACCAAGGACCAGTTAAAGGTCTGGGTGGACTATGCCAACGCAAATGACGCGGTGATCTTGTATGATGCCGCTTACGAGGCCTACATCACCACGCCGGAGGTCCCCCACAGCATCTATGAGGTGGAGGGGGCCAGGACCTGCGCCATCGAATTCCGGTCCTTCTCCAAGAACGCAGGCTTTACCGGCGTCCGCTTAGGCTTTACAGTGATCCCCAAGGATGTAAAGAGCGGTGATGCCTCGATCCATGATATGTGGGCCCGCCGCCACGGGACCAAGTACAATGGCGCCCCCTATATCCAGCAGAAGGCCGGGATGGCGGTCTACAGCCCGGAGGGCAGGAAAGAGGTCAAAGAGCAGGTGGCCTACTATATGCGCAACGCCAGGACCCTTCGGGATGGCTTAAAGGAAGTGGGCTTAAAGGTAGTGGGCGGCGTGGATTCCCCCTATGTGTGGCTCCACACAGGCGAGATGACCTCCTGGGAGTTCTTTGACTATCTGCTGGACAAGGCCCATGTGGTGGGAACACCAGGCAGCGGCTTCGGGCCCAGCGGAGAACACTATTTCCGCCTGACTGGGTTTGGGAGCTACGAGGCTACGAAAAAGGCCGTGGAGCGGATCAAAAGTTTGGCATGATCTGGTTGACAGTTTGGAAAAAAACAGGTATAGTACAGAGAGAACAAAAGCGTTCGGATCCATGGTCCGTGCGCTTTTTCTTTTATGCAGGATCCGGCAAAAGGCACAGGCGGTGCGCTTTGTCAGATCCTGGGGCAGGGTTTTGTGGAAAGCGGATGGGAGGCAGAGAGAATGGATGATATCGATCGCAAGATCTTACGGTTATTACAGAGCAATGCAAGGATGTCGCTGAAGACGATCGCGGAGAAGACCTTTTTGTCTTCACCGGCGGTCTCGGCACGGATCGAAAAATTAGAGAAGGACGGGGTGATCGCCGGGTACCATGCGCTGATCGACCCGATCAAGCTGGGGTATCACATCATCGCGTTCATCAATCTGGACGTGCTGCCGGAGGATAAGGAGCGGTTCTATGTGTACGCGGAGAGCGTGCCTAATGTGATGGAGTGCAGCTGTGTGACCGGGGAGCACTCGATGCTCCTCAAAGTGGCCTTCAAGAGCACCATGGAGCTGGATGTGTTCATCGGACAGCTGCAGAAATTCGGGAAGACCAGCACGCAGATCGTATTTTCCACCCATGTGGGGCCACGTGGGGTGAATGTGGAGGAGACATAAGGCTGTGCGGCCGTGCGGGCGAAGATCGAGGAAACTAGGAGGCGCCTGCTGCATATCTTTATCATAAAGAGAAAAATGGATGTGCAAAAATGGATGGAATGCCTACGATCATCATAGATGCAGGACATGGCGGGGAGGAACCGGGAGCGGTCTTTGAAGGGAGGAAGGAAAAGGACGATACCTTAAGGCTGGCTCTGGCCGTAGGGGATATCCTGGAGGATGCGGGGATCCATGTCCTTTATACCCGGACCACGGACCAGACCCAGACCCCGGCCCAAAAGGCGGCGATCGCAAATCGTTCCGGCGCGGACCTTTTTATCTCCCTGCACAGGAATGCCATGCCGGTGGCGGGGAGCGGGACCGGTGCGCTGGATCTGGTCTATGAGAGCGGTTCAGAGGCGGAGGAGCTGGCCCAGGCTATACAGCGGGAACTGGTGGGCGTCGGGTTTGCAGATCTCGGGGTACAGGAGAGGCCGGGCCTGATCGTCCTCAATCAGACCAGGATGCCGGCGGTGCTAATAGAAGCCGGATTTATCGATAACCCGGCCGACAACCGCCTCTTCGACCAGTCCTTTACAGCCGTCGCCCAGGCGATCGCAGACGGCGTGCTCACCACCCTGCGGGAAAGAGAGCGCCCGGTCTATTACCAGGTACAGGTGGGCGCCTATAAAGACCGACAGAACGCCGAACAGCTGGAAAGACAGCTGACCGGACAGGGCTTCCCGGCGTTTCTGGTCTATGAGGATGGGCTTTATAAGGTCCGGGTGGGGGCGTTTTTGAACATGGACAATGCGGTGCATATGGAGCAGACCGTAAGGAGCTATGGGTATCCTACGGTGATGATCAAGGCGTAGGGGCGGCAGGAGGTTTTTTGTTCCTATATCCATAAAGCAGAAGGGGGGCCGGAGCCTTTGTCTTGCCGGTCCCCTTCTTGTATCGGCCTATAGGTCCTCCGGCTCCCCATGGGCCTTCTCCCAGAAATAGTTGATCTCCGCTCCTAAAAACAGGATGCAGATACAAAAATACAGCCACAGCATCAGCAGCACGATCGCCGTCAGACTGCCGTACATATAGGAGTAGTTGCTGAAATTGTTAAAATAGATCGAGAAGACAAAGGAGAAGCCCATCCAGCAGACCGTGGAAAAGACCGCTCCGGGGAGCTGAAAGCGGACCTTTTGCTTTTTATCCGGGATAAAGGTGTAGAGTCCCGCAAAGATGACGGTCAGGATGGTCAGGGCCAGCAGCTGGCGGAAGCTGATGATATAAAAGGTGATATTGCCCAGCACAGGAAAAAGCCGCACCATAAGAGCCTGCAGGGTGGTCCCAAAGACTAAGAAGGTCAGGGACAGGACGCAGGCCGCCATAAAAAGGATGGTGTAGCCGGTGCAGATCAGGCGGGAGAGGATATAGCCGCGCCGCCCATGGCACTGATAGATCCGGTCAAAGCCCCGGTTCATGCTCAGCATCCCCTTGGAGGCGGACCACATGGCTAAAAGGGCTGTGATGGAGAGCATCCTTCCCGGCGACCGGGTGAAAAGGTCGTTGATGATCGAGAAGATCGCGGCACGCAATGTCTCCGGCAGGATCGCCAGCAGAGCGGTCAGAAGATCGGCCTTGGAGACGGTGGGGATCAGCTGGACCGCAGAAAGGAGCACCATGATAAAAGGAACGGCGGAGAGGACGATGAAAAAGGATGCCTGGGCAGCATAGACGGAGATCTCGTCCTCCGTATATTTTTCTTTCAGTCGCAGGATGAACAGCAGGGCTCTGATCATATTATCGCACCACCAAGACCGCAGCGCCTCCCTGAGCGATCCTATATGTGCTTTTGCGGCAGATCTGCCGCAAAAGCAGGAGGACGCTGGGGATGGGGCTTTATGAGATAAGGATATGGATAGTTACATAGCACCCCATGTCTGTTTTGCGGCCTCGCCGTGAAAAGAGAGCCTGTGGTCCTCAGGGGATGTACAGAAGATGGGGAAGGATCTGGTGTCTGGCGATCACCAGTTTTCTTTTAGAAAATCCACGATATCGATCGCCTTTGGCGGGCAGCCCTTTAAGGACTTTTCAAACCCGCATGTACATTGTCCCACGCCGATCTGGCCAGTCTTTTTTTTGTAGCCCTGGCCGATGCAGACGGGGGGCTTTCCCTTTTGCAGAGCGCCTGCATCGTTTAAGCGGTCCAGGGCGTAGATCAGGGAGCCGTAGCAGGCGCTGCAGGCATCCTTTGGATCGGTATACTTTGCTAAGTTCTGCACCCGGCGGGTCATCTTAAAGCGGCTCTTGCCCACCCGGTCCTCATTTAAATATATGAAGTTGGCGCTGGCTGTATCCGTACTTCCTACGCCCAGCTGCTCGGCCATCCGGATATAGGGGATATCGTCCACTCCGTAGCCCATACAGTCGCAGACATAGCTGTCGCAGAGCACCGGGTCCTTAAAGCCTAAGATCCGGTCCATGGTCACCGGGTTCCCGCCCTCCTCGAAGTCCAGATCGCCGCAGATATTGTCCACCAGGATAAAGTCATTAGGTGCGATCACGTTTAAATGGGCGATCGGCTTGTGGAGGCCCATGGTGTGGAACCTCCGCTTTTCCGAGTTGGGGATGATCCCCTTGTTGTTCTTTAAGGCACAGGTGACGATGGTCTGGCAGTGGCCCTTTAATACCGGCATGTTGATCATGTAGTCCACAGCGGCCGCCTTATCGCACATAGCGATCTTCATGCCTTTCGCCTCGTAGGTCGTATAGGTGTCCTTCTGCAGGTCGATCAGAGGCACGCCGTATTTCCTGGAGATCTCCCGGTATCCGGCGGCGGAGAAGGCGGACTGGGTACTATCCCCCACCCAGGAGCCCTCCATGATCGAGATGTCCTTGAAGCCGCGGCCCTGGAGATATTCGATCGCTCCGGCCAAAAGCTCGCTGTGGGTGGTGGCCCCGCCCGAAGGATGGGCGCCTACCACCAGATTAGGCTTTAAAGCCACGGACTTTCCCGTATCCCCGATATCTGCGGCCACATCTGCCCGCTCTAAGACCTTGATGGCCATCTCCTTATAGTCTGTGCCATGGATGATGATGATATCCTTTTTGTCCATATGTGTTCTCCTTGTTCAAGCATTCTTTCTATCTGCCATTATAGCGAAAATACGGAAAAGTGTAAAGGTTTATCCGAGTGGCGGACAGTCCGCTGCAACAGGATGCGCCATAGCCGACTTGTCATCTGTCCTATGCCTGCGCGATCTGATCAGAGTAGGGAGGGCCCTTTGGCCGACCTGTGAAAAGTGACCCAGCCACACATTTTGCTTGGCAGACCACTCCATACCCCATTGAAAAGTCCGCAAAACCATGCTATCATGACAGATGCATGAACAGCACAAAAAAGAAGAACAGATACGAGGACAGAACGATGAAGAGACTATTGAGCTATCTTTCCCACTACAAGGTAGAGAGCATCTTAGGCCCCTTGTTCAAGATGCTGGAGGCCAGCTTTGAGCTGTTCGTCCCCCTTGTGGTGGCCAGCATGATCGATGTGGGGATCAAAGGCCAGGATGTGGGCTATGTGGCCAGGATGGGCGGACTGCTGATCTTTTTGGGGGTGGTGGGCCTTGCCAGCGCGCTGACGGCCCAGTATTTTGCGGCGAAGGCGGCGGTGTCCACAGGGACATGCCTGCGCAACGATCTGTTTTCCCACATCTGCCACCTGTCCTATCCGGAGATCGATACGGTGGGGACCTCCACCCTGATCACTCGGATGACCAGCGATATCAACCAGGTCCAGACCGGGATCAATATGGTCCTGCGGCTTTTCCTGCGGTCGCCCTTTGTGGTGTTCGGGGCCATGGTCATGGCCTTTACGGTGGATGTGAAGGCGGCTGTGGTGTTCGTGGTGGTGATCCCGCTGCTGTCAGTGGTGGTGTTCGGGATCTTGCTGGTCAGCATGCCTTTATATAAGAAGGTGCAGCGGCAGCTGGATCAGGTCATGCTGATGACCAGGGAGAACCTGCTGGGGGTGCGGGTGATCCGGGCCTTTAACCGTCAAAAGAGCGAGACCGCCCGATTTGAGGAGGAAAATGACCGGCTGGTCAGGTTCCAGGTCTTTGTGGGAAAGATCTCCGCATTGTCCAATCCCATCACCTATGTGATGATCAACCTGGCCATAGTAGCCGTGATCTGGGTGGGCGCTGAGCAGGTGGATGCAGGCGTGATCACCCAGGGAAAGGTGGTGGCCCTGGTCAACTACATGTCCCAGATCTTAGTGGAGCTGATCAAGCTGGCGAACCTGATCATCACGATCTCCAAGGCGGTGGCTTCCATGAACCGGGTGGACTCTGTCTTTAAGCTGGAGCCCAGCGTAAAGGAAAAGGCAGGTGCCGGCCATCTGGGAGAAGGTCCGGCAGCGGAGCGGGAAATGGGCCAAAAAACAGATCGGACGGCAGAGCAGGGGCCGCTCCAGGAAGCGGCCGTCTGCTTCAAGGACGTGACCTTTGCCTATGCGGGCGCGAAGGAGCCTGCCCTTTCCCAGATCGACTTTACCGCAGGGAAGGGAGAGACAGTGGGCATCATCGGCGGCACCGGTTCCGGAAAGTCTACGGTGGTGAGCCTGATCTTGCGGTTTTATGACAGCACCTCCGGGAGCGTCCAGGTGGGCGGAAGGGATGTGCGAGACTACACCCTGGACGGGCTGCGGGGGACGATCGGGGTAGTGCCTCAGCGGGCGGTCCTTTTTAAGGGGACCCTGCGGGAAAATATGCAGTGGGGCAGGAAGGATGCCACCGACGAGGAGATCTACCGGGCCTTAGAGACGGCCCAGGCCAGGGAGTTTGTAGACGGCAAGGGCGAAGGACTGGATCTTTTGATCGAGCAGGGCGGACGGAACCTATCCGGCGGGCAGAAGCAGCGTCTGACGATCGCCAGGGCCCTGGTGCGCCGTCCCGCGATCTTGATCTTGGACGACAGCGCCTCGGCCCTGGACTTTGCCACAGATGCAAGGCTTAGAAAGGCGATCAAGGAGGATACGGGGGATATGACCGTATTTTTGGTATCCCAGCGTGCGGCCACGATCAAGAACGCAGATCAGATCCTGGTCTTAGACGACGGGAGACTGGCGGGGAAAGGGACCCACAGGGAGCTTTTGCAGAGCTGTCCGCTCTATAAGGAGATCTGCCTGTCACAGTTTTCAAAGGAGGAGGTAGAGCGGGATGTCCGGTAAGAAGAAAACAGAGAAGTTAGATAAGGAGCTTTCCAAAAAGACCCTGAAACGGATCTTGCGCTATATCAAGCGATACAGGCTGGGCGTGGCGGCCTCTCTTTTGATGGCTGCGGTCACGGTGGCCCTGACCCTATATGTGCCGATCCTGGTGGGAAGAGGCGTTGATCTGATCCTGGGGCCGGGAGAGGTAGACTATGCGGGCCTGACCAGAGTGCTGATCGCCATCGGGATGGTGGCGGCGGTCACGGCGGCGGCCCAGTGGCTGATGAACCATATCAATAACGTGATCACCTATCGGGTGGTGAAGGATATCCGGACAAAGGCGTTCAACCATCTGGAGGTATTGCCCTTGAGCTATCTGGACGTCCATCCCACAGGGGATCTGGTCAGTCGGATCATCGCGGATATCGACCAGTTCTCCGAAGGGCTGCTCTTAGGCTTTACCCAGCTCTTTACCGGTGTGATGACCATCGGGGGGACCCTGCTCTTTATGCTGTCGATCGACCCGCTGATCACCTTGGTGGTGGTGTGCATCACCCCGGTCTCCTTTCTGGTGGCCAGCTTTATCGCCAGCCGGACCTTTTCCATGTTCCAGGAGCAGTCGGCGGCCAGAGGGGAGCTGACCTCCCTGACCGACGAGATATTGGGGAACTTAAAGGTGGTCCAGGCTTTTGGCCATCAAAAGGAAGCCCAGGAGCAGTTTGAGGAGATCAACAGCCGGCTTGCCGCCCACAGCTTAAGAGCCACCTTTTTTTCCTCCATCACTAACCCGGCCACCCGGTTCGTCAACGGCCTGGTGTACGCAGGCGTGGGGACGGCGGGAGCCTACGGGGTGATCCGGGGCTTACTGTCTGTCGGTCAGTTGTCCAGCTTTTTGAATTATGCCAACCAATATACCAAGCCCTTCAATGAGATCTCCGGCGTGGTGACGGAGCTGCAGAACGCGCTGGCCTCAGCGGCCCGGGTCTTTGCGCTGATCGATCAGCCGGCGATCTTAGAGGACGCGCCGGATGCGGCCCGTCTTGAGGAGGTATCTGGGGAGGTGGGCTTAGAGCATGTGGACTTTTCCTATGTGCCGGATGTAAAGCTGATCGAGGACTTCAGCCTGCAGGTAAAGCCGGGGCAGAAGATCGCGCTGGTGGGACCCACCGGCTGCGGGAAGACCACGGTGATCAATCTGCTGATGCGGTTCTATGATGTTAAGGGCGGAAGGATCTGTGTGGACGGACAGGATATCCGGAAGGTGACAAGAAAGAGCCTGCGGGCCAGCTTTGGGATGGTGCTCCAGGAGACCTGGCTCAAGTCCGGCACCATCCGGGAAAATATCGCCTACGGAAGGCCAAAGGCTACCCTGGAGGAAGTGATCTGGGCCGCCAAGGAGGCCCATGCCCACAGCTTTATCAAGCGGATGCCAAAGGGCTATGACACAGAGATCTCCGAGGACGGGGGCAATCTGTCCCAGGGGCAGAAGCAGCTTTTGTGCATCGCCCGCGTGATGCTTTGCCTTCCGCCGATGCTGATCTTGGACGAGGCGACCTCCTCCATCGATACACGGACGGAGATCCGGATCCAGCGGGCCTTTTCCAAGATGATGGAGGGGCGTACCAGCTTTATCGTCGCCCACCGGCTCTCCACGATCAAGGAGGCGGATATGATCTTGGTGATGAAGGACGGGCATATCATCGAGCAGGGCGCCCACGAAGAGCTTTTGGATAAGGGCGGGTTCTATGCTCAGCTGTATGCGAGTCAGTTTGCGGTGACGTAGAGAGGGGCAGGAGCCCTTTGGGCGGACAGTGTCCGGCCCTGGCGGTCCGGGGCGATAGAAAACGTGATGAAAAAACCTGCAGGATATCGGTCATCGACCGTGATATCCTGCAGATTTTTTATCGGCTGCCGGCAGCTGTTTGTTTACAGGGGGGGGCAGACCGCTTTTATAGGAACAGATCATGTCTTAGGAGAGCTTCTGGCTTTCGGCACCAGAGCTTTCGGCAGGTGCAGCAGCGTCTTCCTCGTGGATCTCCCCGGCGGCGATCAGCCCGTTTTTGGTGAGGGTAGGACCGACCAGCTCATAGACCAGCACGGCAAAGAGCACCACGTTGCGGATCATCTTTCCGTCGGACAGAGAGGAGGCGGTCAGGACCATCCCAAGGGCCACGCCTGCCTGAGGTAAAAGCGTAATCCCCAGATATTTCTGGACGTTTTTTTCACAGCCGGTCATGGCACAGCTGCTGTAGGCACCGAAGATCTTTCCGGCGGAACGGGAAAGGATATAGACCCCGCCGATCAGGAGGGCCACCGGGTTTCTCAAGATGGCAAGATCTAGATCCGCGCCGGAAAGGATAAAGAACAGGACGGACAGCGGTGTAGTCCACCGGTCCAGCCGCGTCATGAGCGCTCCGGAGGTCTTGCAGACATTGCAGAAGACTGTACCGGTCATCATGCATACTAAAAGGAGAGAGAAACCGCAATGTATCGGACCTAAGTCAAATTCGACCATGGAAAGAGCCACGGTCAGCAGCACAAACGCTACGGAGATCGAAACACGGTTGGCGCGGGAATGGAAATACCGTTCGCTCCAGTCCAGGATGAACCCGGCCACGATCCCTAAAAGGAAGGAGAGCAAGATCTCCAGGATCGGCTCTACAGCTACGGTGATGATGTTGATCCCGCCTTGCTCTAAGGCGCTGGCGACACCAAAGGATACGGAGAAAAGGATCAGTCCGACCGCATCGTCGATGGCCACCACCATCAAGAGGAGCCGTGTGAGAGGACCGTCTGCATGGTACTGGCGCACGACGATGAGCGTCGCTGCGGGAGCCGTCGCCGCGGCGATAGCGCCTAAGGTGATGGCGGCAGGGAGCGACAGTGTGCTGGGAAAGAGCATATGGAGCGCGATCAGCGCCACATCCACGACCACGGTGGTGACCACGGCCTGCAGGATGCCCACGGTGATCGCTTGTTTTCCCATATGGCGCAGATCATCCAGCCGGAACTCATTGCCGATGGTAAAGGCGATAAAGCCTAACGCCATGTCGGAGATGATCCCCAGTGTGCTCACATCCTCCATGGAATGGAAGCCGATCCCGGGGAGTCCCAGCCGGCCCAGGAAATACGGACCTAAGAGCAGGCCGGTGAGCAGATAAGCGGTGACCGCGGGAAGCCCGATCCGCTTTGCCGGTCTGGTGGAGAGCAGACCTGCGATGAGGGCGATAGAGATACAAAGAAGGATACTCTGCATACTTTGCATGATAACACAACCTTTCTTACATTACTTACTTTTGTATCGTACAAACATAAAGATAGCACTTTTTTCTAAAAAATCAAGTTAAGAAACCAGGTATCAGATGTAGAACATCTGCAGATCTTGGATGGAAGATCTCATCGAGTTCCACAAAAAAGAGAGGCTGGATCTTCTGGAAAGACCGGGAGAGATAGGAAAGATCGGTGACAAAATGGGAATAAAGGAGCGATAAGATTGTGAAAGATCACAGGATCTTAAAAGGAGGATCATCTGCAGCCGGATCTTCTCTCTGAAGGAAAAAAGAAGCTGTCATAACAGCCCCTTTTTCCCGGATACCGCGATCGTTTTCGTCACAGGTTATCAAATACGGCGGTCTCCTGCTCCAGTCCATCGACCACCTCTTTGTTGACCCCCATGCGTTTTGTGATATCCTCCATATCATTGAAAAGATCTCGTGTGCTGCCGGCGGCCCCGGCGATCCCGTTGGCCCCGTCGTCCATAGCCTTTGTGATGGTGCAGATGGAGTCGGCGATCCCGGACATGGAATCCTTCAGGCTTTTGGTCCGCACATGGAAGCTGTCCATGGCCCGGCGGATGTAGGCGGCATCTTCCTTATACTGGCTGCCGGACTGAACAAATGCCTGGAATTCTGTAAGCACAGAATGCTCCATATAGTCGATCAGGTGCTGGGCGTTTTCCGAAAGATCGTATACGGCGGCAGTGACCACCTTGTTCACCGTCTGGATCTGATCGGCGGCTTCCTGGCTGGAATTGGCCAGATCGCGCACTTCCCGCGCCACGACGGCAAAGCCTTTTCCCGCCGCGCCGGCATTGGCGGATTCCACAGAAGCGTTCAGGGCGATCAGACGGGTCTGCTGGGAGATGGCGAGGATCTCGCTGGTCAGGACCTTGATCTGATCCACGCTCTTGCTCTTTTCGATCGCATCGTTGAGGGATCGCAGGATCTCTTCTGCCTTGGCGCTGGTGACCTGGACGCTGTTTTGGGCAGACTGCTGCATGGCATCTGCCCGGGCATCCATCTGGACGGTGTAGGCGGTGATGGCATCGCACTCGTTGGCGATATCGTGGACATCCTGCCGGACATCTTCGGTATTGTCATGGATGACCGATACGTTGCCGGCCACCTCCTGGATGGTGGCGGACAGCTGCTCGGAAAGGGTGGAAAGATCGGCCGCGCTCCCCTTGGAAGCCTGGGTCCTCTTTAAGACCTCGCTGGTCATGCCGTTGATGCGTGAGGTGCTCCCCTGTATGGTCTTTAGGATCCCTTTGATCGGGAGCACTACATGGGCGTCGATCAGCCGCAGATCGAAAAAGACCAGCAGGATACAGGCGAGGACGGCAAGGATACCGGCGACCAGGGAGATGATGTAGACCACGGTCAGGCGGGTCCGGGCCTTTGCCGTCTGTGCACTGATTGAGGCATCCAGGGCATCGATATCCGCGTCCATGGCGTCGGAATACCGGGCTACATCCCCGTTGGCCATGGCATAGGCGTCCTGGGTCTTGTGGCTGGCGCTGGCGCAGACCAGATGGACCAGGGAATGCTTAAAGAGCGCATAGTCGGACAACAGCGCCTCATAGTGTACCTGGTCGTCTGGCGTGACAAATACCTGATGGGCGGCGAGCATATCATCCAGCTGTGCTTCTTCCTCCTTGATCTGCTGCACGAGGACGATCATGGTATCGTAATCGGTGGCCACGATGTGGCTTAACGCCATTTTATGTATGTTCATGTAAGCCTGGCAGATCTTTGCCAGGTGGCTCTTGCCCTCCATGTGTACGTCCGCTATATCCGCAGCGCTGGCATTCACATTGTGGATATTGAAGATCGATAGGAGATTGGACAAAAGCGCGACGATGCCCAAAAGGGCGATCGGCAGGATCAAACGATGTCTTAAACGGATATTCTTTATCATGACAGGTGCTCCTTTTATGTTTCGGATAGAGGGCTTGGGGATATCATGGGGCTACGATCCCTTCTACCATGGTATCCAGCAGCTCCTGAAGGCTTTTTCCTGAAGGATCTTTGGCGGCGAGCTCCGCTGTGAAAGCGGTGACCGGCGACCAAAAATTTCCGCCGATGCGCTGCAGGCAGGAAAACTCTGCCTGTTCCAGCAATGCAGCGATCGCGGGGGAAGCCTGTACTTCCTCTGAGGCGGCTGCCTGGATATTGGACGGTCCTTGTCCGCGCAGATGGAAACGGAGTTTTTGGTTCTCCTCGCTTGCGATCCATCTGGCCAGCTTTTCTGCCCATTCCCTGTGGGCGGAGTAAGCGTTCACTCCGACCAGCTTATATCCGGAAAAGGAAGCCATCTGGATCTGCTTTCCGGCACAGGTATAGGAAGGGAGCTTTGACGCTGCATAGCCGCGGCCCCAGGCCTCCTCCACCGCCATGGCGTTCCACACGCCGCTGACCCCTGCGATGATCGTGCCGTCCCGGACGCCTTCCAGGAATCCGGCGTCATCAGTACTGATAAAACCCGGATGCCTGACGATCGTCTGCATGGCCCGGGCCACGTCGATGCCTTTGATCTCACCGTCTGTGGCGTTCCAGGTGCAGTAGTTGGTGAGCCCGTCGTCGTTGAGCCCTACCGTCAGCCCGGTGTTCCCGAAGAAGGCATATACATACCATCCGGAGGAGAGGTCGATGGAGATCTTCTTGTCATTTGCGGCAGCCACGTCCAGCATCCGGTCCAGTGAGGTGACATCTGTTTCGGAAAGATAGGACTGATCGTAATAGAGAAAATAGCCGTTATCTGCCGTCAGAGGCAGGGCATACAGGGTATCGTTCACGGAGGCCGCAAGGACGGCGCCGGGCAGCTCGGACCGTTGGACGGACTCCGGGTCGGTTAAAGGCTCCAGTGCGCCGGAAGCTACCAGAGTGTTCAGCTGGTCGTCCGCAAATGCAAATACATCGGCTCCATGCTCCAGATCCGCCATCAGGGCATCGGTGCAGCTGCTCTCGCTCTGCGGGCTGTAGGCGATCTGAAAGTCCGCTTGTCCGCGGTATGCTGCCTGAAACCCGTCGATGATCTGGCGGAGCAGCTCTTCGTCCTCCGCAGCGCCCCACACGGTCAGCGTTACCGTCTCCGAGGCGGCTGCCGGTTCATTTTCATTAAGGTCGGGGATGTTCTTTTGACATCCGGATAAGGATACGGCTAACAGAAGAGCCGCAGATGATAGTTGGAATGTTCTTTTCATGACTCTCTCCATAGATCGTGTTTTTCGTATATGATCATAACATGTTCTAGGCATTTTTACAATCGTGTTTTTGTGAGGTCCCTGTTCGCGGCGGCGTCTTGTTACTTTTCACAGGTTGACCAAAAGGTCCGCTTGGGGAGGGGCATATCTCTGCGATAGGACGTTCTGGCATAGGTGTGGATAGTAACATGCCATTGGTATTGCTTTTCATGGGTGAGCAAGCCCGCATGAGATAAAATAACACTTGACATCCCAGAAGATCTCCGCTAGAATAGATCCTAGTTTTGAAAAGGCATTGAAGATGCAAAGTAGGTATCTATCTTCCGTCAGAGAGGGAGGGTCACTGGCTGAAAGCCTTCCCAGGTCCAGATAGACAGCCGAATTTCCCATCGGAGCCGCACGGCTGAAGACTGCCCCTTTCGGCGGCAGCGGTAGGCTGTGACGTGTGCGCGCGTTAAGCGTTATGAGTGTCTGTGTCAGGGCCGGGAGTCGGCGGCGCAGGAAGCTGGGTGGTACCGCGAGATGATGAGCTCGTCCCTTCTATAAGTATTTATAGAAGGGACGTTTTTTCGTTTTATCGAGAACAGGCACATTTATCCCGCAGTCCCTGCAGCAGGCATAGGACGGATCTGCTTTTGCAAAAAGTCATAAAAGGAGAGAAAACAGACATGAAAGATCGATTGGAAAAGATCAAGGTAGAGGCGCTGGCTAAGATCGAGGCTTCCGATGCGCTGGAGAAGCTGAACGACATCCGTGTCGCCTATCTGGGCAAAAAAGGAGAGCTGACCAGCGTATTAAAGAGCATGAAGGATGTGGCCCCTGAGGACCGCCCCAAGGTGGGCCAGATGGTCAATGACGCCAGGGCGCTGATCGAGGAGCGGTTAGAGGCCGCTAAGACGGAGCTGGGGAGAAGAGCGAGAGAAGAGCAGATGAAGCG
>CAJUSS010000024.1:28653-31753 GCA_910588895.1 uncultured Lachnospiraceae bacterium | reverse complement strand
CGACCTCCGACCAGCGGGCGATCCGTCCGTCCCAGTACCAGTCCTCTACCTCCTCCAGATCGCCGGCCACCTTGCGGAGCCGGATCTCCACATACAGGCTGTCTCCGTTATCCCGCACCCGCTTGGTCTTTACCTCGCTGTGGAAGCCGGAGACGGTCACCTTGGTGGAAGTGGTGAACATATCCTTATCCGCATCTGCGGCAGCCAGCGTGACCTTGATCAGGGGCGTCTCTCCACGCGTCCATATATCCGGGTCGTCTGTCTCATCGTATACCGCCGGTTCGGATACCGTTACCTTGGTGCCGGAAGGTGTGACCGTGACTGTGCCGATATCCTTCCCGGCCTCGGGCTTTTGGCTGCATGCCACGGTCAGCTTGACGCTGGTGATCTTCTCGCGGGTGGCTCCGTAGGAGGGGAGGCACAAGCCTGTCAGGAAGACTGTGGCTGCCAGGGCGAGAGCCAGCAGCTGTCTGGATACATGCGCACCCAGGGGTGTGTTTATAGTTTTTGACATTTTCAGCATATCGCCGCACATCCTTTTCTGAATAGGTCCATCTCTGCCTGTCATCTGTGTGCCCTACCCGTAAGGAAAGATACCGGCCGTGAGCCATACCGCTGGGGCATGTGGCCGAAAGCCGCATGCTGTGAGAGGCAGCTCTGGACCGGGAGGGCGGGCTGTGGCAGGTTTGGCCTTGGTGTTTTTGTTAGATCTATCATATCATATCAGCTGTCTGGATGTATTAAATTTCCCGGACCATTTCTTTACGTGTTCAGTAAGATATTGCAAGATCCTTACGATTTTATGAGGATCCTTTCGGATATCCAGGCGGATCGGCAGATGGGATAGCAGAGAGAGGGCCCTACAGAGGCAGATCTTCTGTGGGACGATGAAAAGCGCACAAAAAAAGAGCAAAAAGTGGCAGATGAGAGCCCCGTTTTTCTTGACATCATTAGGCATTTGTTATAAAATCTACATAGGAGATTTTTACAAGATCCCTGGGGAATAAATAATCAGATAAGGAGAGATATGTATTATGGTAAGTAAGACATTAACGGTAACAAATCCATCCGGTTTACATTTACGGCCAGCGGGAGTGCTGTCTCAGACCGCTATGAAGTTTAAGTGCGATGTGATCATCGAGTGCGGCGACAAGAAGATCGTGGCAAAGAGCGTTCTGAACGTTATGGCAGCAGGCATCAAGTGTGGGACCGAGATCAATCTGATCTGTGACGGTGAGGATGAGAACGAAGCGTTAGAGACCTTAAGCAAGGCGATCGAGGACGGTCTGGGCGAGAAATAGGCGTCAAGGCATAAAAGATCAAGCTGAGAAAAGAGAGGGACTGTACTGTGGGAGCGGGCAGTTCCTTTTTTTTGACCATGGCGCGTCCGTGGTCTTTTTTTTAGGAACATGCGCCCTATGGGATGAGGCCTTCCGGGGTGGATGCAGGAAGGACAGAGGATAGAGCCGCATGAAGAGGGGGAGATGTGCTATATGCACAAAAAATAAGGGCGAGGATCGGCTAAAAAACGAAATATAGAAGACTATTGACTTACATACCGGTATGTGATAATATAAAAGCACCAAGATCAAGAAAGGAGCAGGTGACGATGGCAGCAGGTTTTATCGGATTAGGGATCATGGGGGGGCCTATGGCGGAGAATCTACTGAAGAACGGCGTTGAGCTGTTGGTGTACGATCTGGATCCGGATGCAGTGGAGCGGGCGGTAAAGGCCGGAGCAAAGGCAGCGGGGCAAAAAGAGATCGGAGAGCGATGCCAGATCGTGTTCACCATACTCCCGAAGGGGGATGTGGTGAAGGAGGTCTTGTTTGGAGAGGACGGTGTGGCTCAGGGGCTCTCGAAGGGGAGCATCGTCTGCGACATGAGCTCCGTCACGCCGGTGGAGTCCAGAGATTGTTTCGAGCGGCTGAAGGCGCAGGGCGTGGGGTTTGTGGACGCGCCGGTCTCCGGAGGAGAACCGGGCGCCAAAAACGGGACACTGGCCTTTATGGCAGGCGGGGAGGAAGGGGATTTTAAGAGAGTGCTCCCTTATCTGGATATCATGGGGGCCTCCGCGCTTTTGGTCGGCGGCAGCGGCAGCGGGAGTGTGACCAAGCTGGCGAACCAGATTATCGTGAACAATACGATCGCCGTGATCTCGGAGGCCTTTGTCCTTGCCGTGAAGGCAGGCGCAGATCCGCTGAAGGTCTATCAGGCGATCAAGGGCGGGCTGGCGGGGAGCGCCGTGCTGGAGGCGAAGCTCCCCATGATCGTAGAGCGGGACTTTGCCCCGGGAGGAAAGATCTCCATCAACCACAAGGATATCCGGAACGTGCTGGATACGGCCCATGCGCTGGATGTGCCGGTGCCGTATTCGGCGCAGCTTTTTGAGATCCTGCAGAGCATGAAGGTCCATGGACATATGGATGAGGATCACGGAGGGATCGTGCAGTACTTTGAGCATTTGGCGGATGTGACCGTAGAAAAGAGATAAGGGGAGGAAGGATATGGAGGGACAAAGGCTTTGCGCAGATATTTTAGACCGATATGCCGGTCTGGATGAGGCACGGCTGGATGCCATGCTAAGGGAGGAGCTGGATAAGGTCCAAACAAAGATCGTGGTGCTGGACGACGACCCTACCGGCGTACAGACGGTACACGGGGTCTCGGTGTACACGGATCTGTCAAGAAAAAGCATCCGGCAAGGGCTTTTGGAAGAAAAAAACTTGTTCTACCTGCTGACAAATTCCAGGAGCTTTACAGAGGAGCAGACCATCGCTGTCCACGAAAAGCTGGCCCGGGAGATCGCGGAGGCGGCGGAGGAAGAGAAGATCCCCTATATGATCATGAGCCGGAGCGATTCGACCCTGAGAGGCCACTATCCGGCGGAGACAGAGACCTTAAAGCGGATCGTGGAAGCTTGTGGGAGCCCGGCCATAGACGGGGAGATCATCTGCCCGTTCTTTAAAGAGGGTGGACGCTATACCATAGAAAACGTGCATTATGTCCGGTATGGGACCGAGCTGGTCCCGGCGGCGGATACGGAATTTGCCCGGGATGCCACCTTCGGTTATCATCATTCCGATATCCCCGGATATGT
>CAJUSS010000024.1:18642-28643 GCA_910588895.1 uncultured Lachnospiraceae bacterium | reverse complement strand
GGAGGAGAAGACGATGGGGCGGTACCGGGCGGAGGATGTGATCTGCATCTCCCTGGAGACCATAAGGGCGATGGATATGGACAAGATCGTCGGGCAGCTGAGAAGGGTCCGGGGGTTTAACAAGGTGGTCGTGAACGCAGTGGACTACTGTGACCTAAAGGTGTTCTGCATCGCCTTGTACCGCGCCGCTGCGGCTGGAAAGCATTTTCTGTTCCGCACGGCGGCATCGCTGGTGAAGGTGATCGGCGATATCCCGGACCGGCCGCTGCTCACCAGAAAGGAGATGATCCCGGAGGGGAGCGCCTGCGGGGGGATCGTGGTGGTGGGCTCCCATACACAAAAGACCACGGCACAGCTAGAGGAGCTGCTGACGCTGGAGGGCGTGGAGGGGATCGGATTTTGCTCAGACCTGGTGCTGGAGGGCGAGTTGGCATTTTATGCGGAGGTGGACCGGGTGGTAGCGGAAAGTGAACGGGTCATGAAGGCCGGAAGGACAGCCGTCTGCTATACCAGCCGGAAGCTCCTGACCGTGGAGACAGACAGCAGGGAGGATGCGCTGCTGCGCGCGGTAAAGATCTCTGACGGGGTCCAGGCGCTGGTGGGCAGGCTGAAGATCAGGCCCGGCTTTGTGGTCGCGAAAGGCGGGATCACCTCCAGCGACGTGGGGACCAAGGCTCTGCGGGTAAAACGGGCGGAGGTGATGGGACAGATAAAGCCCGGCATCCCCGTGTGGAAAACAGGGGAAGAGAGCAGATTTCCAAAGATCCCCTATGTGATCTTTCCGGGAAATGTGGGAGAAAAGGGAACGCTGAAAGAGGTAGTCCAGATCCTGACAGGCAGGGACTGCTAGAGAAGAGAGAAAGGAGACCTTATGTTTAAGAAGATGAACCATATCCGGTTGCTCGCAGCTGCGTTGGTCCTGGTACTGATCAGCTGCATCGGAGCCAGCTTCCTCCAGACCGATGGCGGAAGGGTGACGATCACCGATGCCAGGATCCCCATGCCCAACGGGGAGATGCTGCGGACCCTGATCTATCGTCCGGCCGGCGCCACAAAAGATAACCCGGCGCCCTGCGTGATCACCAGCCATGGCTATCACGCCACCCTGGAGACACAGGATATCACAGCGATCGAATTAGCCCGCCGTGGGTTTGTGGTATTTAGCATGGATACCTACAGTGCCGGGGATTCTTCCGGGACTGTGGAGGAATATGGCTATAACCGTTCCTACTATGGCTTAGGGATGCTCCAGCTGGTGGACTATGTGTATGATAACATCGATTACATCGATCGGGAACGGATCGGGATCACGGGACATTCCACCGGAGGCAGGAACGTGGCCTTTACCCTGGATGCCTACGGGCGGAACGAATACGGAAAGGTATATACAGACCAGCCGGAAGACGGCAGCAGCTATACCACAAAGGTGAAGTCGGCGCTGATCCTGGCCTTTTTCCCGGATCATTATCTGCTAAACAATATCCCCTCCGGGGTCAATGTAGGCATCAATTTCGCCCGGTATGACGAAGGGGCACCTGTGCAGGTCACAAAGGTGGACGGCTATCAGTGGCCGGACATGACGGTCTCGCCGGAGGCGAAATTCTTCATCAACACCACCACGCCCGATGCCTTTAAGCTGGATGCCGATATCCAGGTCAATGAAAAGACGGGGAAAGAGGATATCACCCTGTCCGGATATGATAATGAGGAAAAGGTGGAGATCGGCCGCTATTACGGCAGCATCGAGGACGGGACCATGCGGGTGGTCTATAATCCCCTGATCTCCCATCAGCTCCAGTTCTTCTCAAAGACCAACGCGGCGATCACCAGCCAGTTTTTCATGGATACCTTAGGTGCGCCGAGCCCCATACCGGCCTCCGATCAGACCTGGTTCTTAAAGGAATGTTTTAATGGGCTGGGCGTTCTGGGATTCTTCCTGTTTTTGGTACCCTTTGCCGGACTGCTGCTGCAGACCCCCTTCTTTGCCCCCATCATCCAGCCTCTTAAGGAAACGCCGGCGGCTGTGGCGGCAAAGAAAAACAAGCTCTTGTCGGCCGGCAGCAAGGTGCTCCTGGCCGTGATCCCGGGGATAACGGTGATGCCTGTCTTTACCGGTCTGGCCTATGGCGTGATCTTTACCAATGCGGTCACCAACAATTCCACCGACTTTTTCCCGCAGCCGGGGCCCAACGCGATCGTGATCTGGGCGCTCCTGAACGGACTGATCGCATTCGCGATCTTTGGATGCGTATACTATGTGGATGGGAAGAAATGCGGCGATCAGGCCGAGTACTGGGGAGTGAAGACATCCTGGTCCGTCATCGGGAAGTGTGCGCTGTTAGCAGGGATCTGCATGTGCGTCTCCTACGAGCTGGTGCTGATCGCGGACCGGTTCTTTAAGACCGACTTCCGTTTCTGGAGCTTCGCGATCCGTGCGGCGGACGGAAATATCCTCTTGCTGTGGATCCGCTATCTGCCCTTTATGCTGGTCTTCTGGCTGGCCGTCTCTCTTCTGGTCAATGCCGGCGCAGTGGAAGGGGAGAAGGAGTGGAAGCACACGCTGCTGTGCACCCTCATCAATATCGCAGGACTGGCGGGGCTGGTGGCGATCCAGTTCATCGTCCTGTTCTCCACCGGACAGGCCATGTGGCACGCAAACCGTTCCTGGGTCAATATCTGCCTGATCATCCCATTTATCCCGATGATGATCTTTGGAACGATCATCTTAAGGCGGATGTATAAAAAGACGGGAACGATCTATCTGGGGGCCTTTACCATGGCCTTTGTGGCTACGTTGCTCACTGTGGCGAATGCAAATACGATCATGCGGATATAGATCTGGAGGTGCGAGATGTATAAGCGGATATCCTACACATTAAATACCAAAGACAGGGCGTTCCCCGGAGCGCCCACCATGCACATCGAACCATTTGAGTCCATGAAAAAGGGGGATATCTTGAACACATACCAGGTCACGTTGTTCAACCACTTTGGGACCCACATGGACGGACCGAACCATTTTAACGGGAACGGAAAACAGCTTTATGAGCTGGAGCTGTCCAGGTTCATCTTTGAGCGGCCCCTGCTGGTGGATATCCCCAAGGGGGAAGGAGAGAAGGTCCTTGCAGAGGATCTTCTCCCCTACGGGGAAAGGATCAAGGAGGCGGATCTTCTTCTGATCAGGAGCGGTTTTGCAAAGCTGCGGCAGAGTGATAATGCGATCTACTCAAGAAAAGGTCCGGCAGTCTCCTCCCAGGCGGCCAGATATCTGGCGGACCATTTTCCGGCCCTGAAAGCGGTGGGGATGGATTGGATCTCTCTCGCCAGTCCGCTGGATATCAAAGACGGACACAAGGCGCATCAGATCCTGCTGGGGACAGAGGGCAATGCGCCGATCCTGATCATCGAGGACCTGGACCTGCGTGGGTTGGATAACGAGAGTCTGGAGACCGTGTTCGCGCTGCCCCTTTTCGTGGAGGGGATCGACAGCGCGCCGGTGACAGTGGTGGCCAAGATGAAGGAGTGATCTCTGGATACAGAGCACGGCATAGCTGACCCGTCCTATGCCCACGCGACCTAAGCAGCGTAGCAAGGGCCATATCACGTTAGGGGACCCTAGAGAACGCCGGTCCTTGGGCGTGGTCTCTTACACGCCCTAGTACCGCTGCGTTCGACCGGAGCGGGAGCGCGTCCCCGGTGTGATATGGCCCTCCCGGAGCGGACCTTTTGGCAGACCAGTGAGTATAACGATCCCTGTCGCTTCTCTGCCGCATACTTCAAGAACTCCCCCCTCGGATCATTGACGCACCTTTTCTCCTATGCTATAATATCCCAGAAAGCATCGCTGAAAAAAAGACGGATCGGGGCGATGCGGTAGGAGTGGGAGATGCGCGAGAGAGAGTTTAAGCCTCTGCAGAGGATGGCATATGAGCATATCAAGAAGCTGATCATGGAAAATGCGCTGGAATATGGACGGATCTATTCCGAATCGAAGATCGCGCTGGAGATCCATATCTCCAGGACGCCGGTGCGGGATGCGGTCCATCGTTTATACCAGGAGGGCTATATCGAGATCGTGCCGAATAAAGGATTTATGCTGCATAGGATCGATGAAAAGGATGTCTATGAGATCAATGAAGTCCGTACCGCGATCGAAGGGTATTGTGCCAGACGGCTGGCGAAGGAGCCTCAGGAGGCGGGCGCGGCAGAGACGATCGGGAAGATGAAGGAGGTCCTGGAAAAGCAAAGGGATATCTTCCAGTCCAGCGGCCTGGTCGATGAATTTGTGGAATATGATAACCTGTTCCACTGGTATCTGGTCTCCTATACGAAAAATGAAGCCTTTATCGATCTGATCGAACGGTATACCTATAAGATCAAAGAGCTTTCCAGGGTATCCCTGGCCCATGCCGACCGTATGCAGGCGACGATCAGGGAGCACACGGCCATATTGGAGGCGATCCTGGAGGGAGATGTAAAAGGAGCAGATGAGGCGGTGATCATCCATATGGATACGCCGTTGGAGATCAAGCTGAAGGATCTTTAGGAGGGTAGGGCCGAGAGTAGGGGGGAGATGGAGAGCCTTCATTTGACCTTATATACCAGCTGTTCTTAAAGCTCGGTATCCACTAAGATCCCATGATAAAAATTTTCTTTTAATGCTTTTTTGACAAAGCATCTCTTTGGATATCTCCATACTCTGTGTCATCAACGCCTTTTAAGCGGATCGATAGGACTATATATCGCTTTCGCGGATCCTTCTCCTCAGCGAGCTTCAAGCCGTAAAAAGGGTTTTATCTCCATCTATCGAACAGATCCCAGATCATCACCGTCTTATCTACATAGCAAAAGTCTTCCGTTCGGAGCTTCCAAAGATCTTCGATCTGCACAGGGAGCTTCTTCTTTTTGATCCCATCTGCGCTACACGGCTTCTTAGAACAGATCTTCCTCTATACCTATGATCCTAACACAGGATACGGGAAAAGAGAGGCGGCTATCTTCCCCCAAAAATAGCGATAAAAGGAGTGTCAGGGCCAGCTCAAAGGGAGCGATCTTGATCGCAGCGGACTGCCCGCCACATCCCTCTGCCATAGAGTCCTCTGGATGTGAAAAGGAACACCGATCGTAACGGTAAGTTAAGAAAGGACTTAAGCGGATGGAAACAGATCTTGAGAGAAATATCTTACCATTGAAAAAGAAATGATCAGAAATCACATAAAAAGATGACAAATGATTTATCCCGGACAAGAGAGCAGATGACTGCACAGATCATGGAGACGATCGAGGCGATCTTCCAAAGAGAACTTGATACCGCAGACAAGACATTTCTGGATTTGTTGGAGCTTGTGATCGGACTGGAACAGCTGGCTATGGAAGCACGATTGAAAACCCGGATCATCGATGCCTTGCGCGAGAGAAAAAAAGAACTCCAGCTGCAGCTTACGGACAAGCAGTGGGAAAAGGAGCTGCTGCTGATCGACGAAACAGTGGCGTACATGGAAAAACAGCTTCTGGGCAGAGAAGCCGATATCATTGTAAATGATGGTAGTACGATATCAAAGGCTGCAGTCAGGGCTCGGATCCAGGAGATCTGGTCCCATTGCAGGGAAACAAACAGAGCTCTAAAGAGTGCCTATCGTCAGACACAGGCTGTTTCCCGCCAGAAGCTGGAAAGCGATATGATGGACTGGACAAATGTTGCGGCAAATTATGAGATGATGTCGGATCCTTCCAGATCCAATGTTAAGTGCCATGAAGTGGGACAGCAGACAGCAGCTGGTCCGCCAGAGTCTGAAGGAGAAAGCAGAACAGATTGATAAAGGGGAAAAAGATATCTCCGGTTTCGGACAGGCACATACAGATCCCATGGACCGGATCGTCCATAAGACCTCAGGTAGAACTTTTCTGGAAAGAAAATAGCATCATCAACAAGGAGGAGGAGTGTTTCCGGAAGATAGAAGAAATGGTGGAACAGTGCTACGACAATATTTTTAAAAACATGTTGGGGGACCAGTTAGGGATCGAACAGGAAAACAGAGAGATGCCCGTATTTGAGAAGGTCAGTCAGAATGTAACGAATTTTTCAAATAGCCAGAGCCTGAAGAAAAGCCTGGAGGAAAAAAAGCAGGAAAAAGCCAAGATATTCGGATACATAGGGATGGAGATATATGATCTGTATAAAGCACAGAAATTGTCAGCTCCCGAATTAGATATTTATTTCGAGAAGCTGGCTATCCTGGAAAAAGAAGCTGCGGAGATCGAGGAGAAGATGGCGCAGATAGCAGGCACCGGAAAAAATGTCTGCAGCTGCGGCAAACAGGTAAGGGGCGATATGAGCTTTTGCCCTTACTGTGGAAATAAGCTGAAAGGGATCTCCGGGGAGCCAGTGCAGATAGTGGAGAAGAAAACTGCGCAAAAGGAAGAAAAATTCCTGGAGTGCGTCTGTGGAGCAAAAGTTCCGGTGGGACAGTTTATGTGTATGGAATGTGGTCGGAAAGTCGGAAATTGAGATCGCCATTTGAAACAGAGCACCCCCACAGCCCCTTTTCCTTTACCGGTCATGGGCGGGGACGTTCAAACACCGGTACCCTTTCTTTGACAGTTTTCCCGGGTGGAGCAGGGTGGAGGATAGCATGGGACAGGACGCGTTATGTGATACTATTGCGATAGTCTGAACGCATCCTGTCTTTTTTTTGTGTTCGACCGGAGCGTGAGCGTGTCCCCGGTGTGCTATGGCCCTCCCGCAGCGGACCGTTTGTCAAACCAGTGAAAGATAACACGGCATGCTGCTTAAGAAAGTAAAGAGAGAAAAAGAGAAAAAGGTACTTTTTAACCCGGATGATCTAAGAAAATCAGGAATTTTGGTCACAAGACGAAAAATGCAGGCAAAATGCGCGAAGAACAACAAAAATAAAGGGGGATTTGGTCTAAACTATCTGTCAATTTTATAGTAAATCAAAAATAAACAAATAATCTGACAACTTAACAAATAAAAGCTATTTACAAACCCGTAAAAGATATAGTATGATCTTGAGCAAGCAAAGAACAAAAAAGAGTATTGAGAGAGTATGAGAAAGGAGATACAGCTATGGACAAACAGCTTTCAAGACCTGTCCCAGGCCTATACGATCCGTCCTTTGAGCATGATAACTGCGGTATAGGCGCAGTGGTCGATATCAAAGGGCGCAAGAGCCACAAGACCGTGGACCGCGCTCTGCACATCGTGGAAAACCTGGAGCACCGTGCCGGAAAGGACGCAGAGGGAAAGACCGGGGACGGCGTGGGCATCATGCTCCAGATCTCCCACAAGTTTTTTAAAAAAGTGGCCCAGTCCCTGAAGATCGCATTAGGCGGAGAGCGGGAGTATGGGATCGGCATGTTCTTCTTTCCCCAGGATGAGCTGGCCAGGAACCAGGCAAAGAAGATGTTCGAGATCATCGTTAAGAAAGAGGGGCTGACCTTTCTTGGCTGGCGGGAGGTCCCTGACCATCCCCAGATCTTAGGGAAGAGGGCGGCAGACGTGATGCCCTACATCGCCCAGGGCTTCGTTAAGAAGCCGGCGGATGTGGAAAAGGGGCTGGAGTTTGACCGGAAGCTCTATGTGGTCCGCCGGGTGTTCGAGCAGAGCAACGAGGACAGCTATGTGGTGTCTTTAAGCAGCCGGACGATCGTCTATAAGGGCATGTTCTTGGTAGGGGAGCTGCGGCAGTTCTTCGACGATCTTCAAGATCCCGACTATGGATCTGCGATCGCGCTGGTCCATTCCCGCTTCTCCACCAATACCAACCCCAGCTGGATGCGGGCCCACCCCTACCGCTTCATCGTCCATAACGGGGAGATCAATACGATCCGGGGCAATGTGGACCGGATGAAGGCCAGGGAAGAGACCATGGAGACGGCCTTCCTGAAAAAAGATATGTACAAGGTGCTGCCGATCATCAACCAGGAGGGCTCCGATTCGGCGATGCTGGACAATGCGCTGGAATTTATGGTGATGAGCGGCGTGGAGCTGCCCAAGGCGGTGATGATCACCATCCCGGCTCCCTGGGAGCACGATAAGTCCATGCCCCAGGAGGTGAAGGACTTATACGGCTATTACGCCACCATGATGGAGCCCTGGGACGGACCGGCCTCGATCCTGTTCACGGACGGGGACGTGATGGGGGCGGTGCTGGACCGGAACGGCCTGCGCCCTTCCCGGTATTACATCACCGACGACGGCTGCATGATCCTGGCCTCCGAGGTAGGGGCGATCGACATCGACCAGTCCCATGTGGTGAAAAAGGATCGTCTCCGCCCGGGCCGTATGCTCTTAGTGGATACGGTGAAGGGGGAGCTGGTGCGGGATGAGGATCTGAAGCGGAAATACGCCTCCAGCTGTCCCTACGGCGAGTGGCTGGACTCCCAGATCGTGGACCTGGATACCCTTCCGATCCCCAATAAGGGGATCCCTAAACTGGGCCGCGAGGAGCAGCTGCGTCTGCAGAAGACCTTTGGCTATACCTATGAGCAGTATAAGACCATGATCCTCCCCATGGCCTTAAATGGTGCGGAGGCGGTCTCCGCTATGGGCGCGGACAGCCCCCTGGCGGTCCTTTCCAAGACCCACCAGCCCTTGTTCAACTATTTTAAACAGCTCTTCGCCCAGGTGACCAATCCGCCGATCGACGCGATCCGGGAGGAGATCGTCACCTCCACCACCGTCTATGTAGGGCGGGAGGGGAACCTGTTAGAGGACCTTTCGGAGAACTGCCATATCCTTAAGGTGAACAACCCGATCCTGACGGACACGGACCTTTTGAAGATCAAGCATATGAAAAAGCCGGGCTTCAAGGTGGAGGAGATCTCGATCACCTATTATAAGAACACCTCCCTGGAAAAGGCGATCGACCGGCTCTGCCTGGAGGTGGACCGGGCGCACAAGGGCGGAAGCAATATCCTGATCCTCAGCGACCGGGACATCGACGAGAACCGGGTGCCGATCCCTTCGCTGCTGGCTGTTTCCGCCCTCCATCAGTATCTGGTGCGGACGAAGAAGCGGACCAGTGTGGCGGTGATCTTAGAGAGCGGCGAGCCCAGGGAGGTCCACCATTTTGCCACCCTTTTGGGCTACGGCGCCAGCGCGATCTGCCCCTATCTGGCCCACAGCTCCATCCGCTATATGATCGAGACAAAGATGCTGGACAAGGAATACTATGCGGCGGTCGATGATTACGACTCTGCCGTGCTCCACGGGATCGTGAAGATCGCTTCCAAGATGGGGATCTCCACCATCCAGTCCTACCAGGGCGCCCAGATCTTTGAGGCCATCGGCATCTCCAAGGAGGTGGTGGACCGGTATTTCACCAACACCGTCAGCCGGGTGGGCGGCATCACCTTAAAGGATATCGAGGACGATGTGGACGCGCTCCACTCGGCGGCCTTCGATCCATTAGGGCTGGATGTGGACCTGACCTTAGACAGCGTGGGGAGCCACAAGCAGAGGGCCGGACAGGAGACCCATCTCTATAACCCGGAGACGATCCATCTTCTGCAGGAGGCCACCAGGAAGGGGGATTACCAGATCTTTAAGGAATATTCCCGCGCCCTGTACGGGGAGGGGCAGATCCGGACCTTGAGGAGCCTGATCGACTTTGCCTACCCGGAGGACGGAGGGATCCCCATCGAGCAGGTGGAGAGCGTGGAGCAGATCGTACGGCGGTTTAAGACCGGGGCCATGAGCTACGGCTCCATCTCCCAGGAGGCCCATGAGACCCTGGCGGTCGCCATGAACAAGCTTTCGGGCAAGTCCAATTCCGGCGAGGGCGGCGAGAGCTTAGAGCGCCTTGTGCCCGGCCCCGGCGGGGTCAACAAATGCTCCGCCATCAAGCAGGTGGCCTCCGGGCGGTTCGGCGTCACCTCCCGGTACTTAGTCAGCGCCAAGGAGATCCAGATCAAGATGGCCCAGGGGCCTCTACAGCGCTTTTGAAACACTGAAATTGCTTTAGGAAGCAGATGGCAAA
>CAJUSS010000024.1:0-18632 GCA_910588895.1 uncultured Lachnospiraceae bacterium | reverse complement strand
CCAGGCACTCCACCACCGGCGTGGGTCTGATCTCCCCGCCGCCCCATCATGATATCTACTCGATCGAGGACCTGTCACAGCTGATCTTTGACTTGAAAAATTCCAATACGGATGCCAGGATCTCGGTGAAGCTGGTGTCCGAGGCCGGCGTGGGTACGGTGGCCGCCGGTGTGGCCAAGGCCGGAGCTCAGGTGATCTTGATCTCCTCCTTTGACGGCGGGACCGGCGCGGCCCCCAGGAACTCGATCTACAATGCAGGCCTGCCCTGGGAGCTGGGCGTGGCGGAGGCCCACCAGACCCTGATCATGAACGGCCTTCGGGATAAGGTGATCTTAGAGACCGACGGAAAGCTGATGACCGGACGGGACGTGGCGGTGGCCTGTATGCTGGGGGCGGAGGAATTTGGCTTCGCCACAGCGCCCCTGGTCACCCTGGGCTGTGTGATGATGCGGGTCTGCAACCTGGATACCTGCCCGGTGGGCATCGCCACCCAGAATCCCCAGCTGCGCAAGCGGTTCAAGGGCAAGCCGGAATATGTGATCAACTTTATGCGCTTCGTGGCCCAGGAGCTGCGGGAGTACATGGCAAAGCTTGGCGTGGCCACCGTAGATGAGCTGGTGGGCCGCACGGACCTTTTGAAGAAAAAAGAGGGGATCGTGGGCAGCCGGGCCAGGAAGGTGGACCTGACCAATATCCTGGGGAACCCCTATGTGGGAGAGAAGCTGGCCGGATACCGAAAAAAGCAGGTCTATGACTTTGAGCTGGAAAAGACTGTGGATGAGCGGGTGCTGATGAAGAAGCTGAAGTCCGCCTTATCAACAGGACAGAAGCGGAGCATCGCCATCGACGTTTCCAATGTGGACAGGACCTTGGGCACCATCTTCGGGGCGGCGATCACCAGAGCCTTTCCCGAGGGCTTAAAGGAGGATACCTTCACGGTCAGCTGTACCGGCTCAGGCGGGCAGAGCTTCGGCGCCTTCATCCCCGGCGGTCTGACTTTAGAGCTGATCGGGGATTCCAATGACTACTTCGGCAAGGGCTTATCCGGCGGCAAGCTGATCGTCTATCCGCCCACCGGCGTGCAGTTTAAGGCAGAGGAGAACATCATCATCGGCAATGTGGCTTTGTATGGCGCCACCAGCGGCAAGGCCTTTATAAACGGTGTGGCCGGGGAGAGGTTCTGCGTCCGCAATTCCGGCGCCACAGCGGTGGTGGAGGGCGTGGGCGACCACGGCTGTGAGTACATGACCGGAGGACGTGTGGTCATCCTGGGGCCTACCGGAAAGAATTTTGCGGCGGGCATGAGCGGCGGCATCGCGTACGTGCTGGATGAGGGTCGGGATCTGTATAAGCGCTTGAACAAATCCTTAGTCTCCTTTGAGGAAGTGACGGATAAATATGATGTCCAGGAATTAAAGTCTATGATCTGGGAGCATGTGGCCTATACCAATTCGGAGAAGGGCAAGAAGATCCTGGATCATTTCGGGGAGTATCTGCCGAAGTTCAAGAAGATCATGCCCCACGATTATCGGCGCATGATGAACACCATCATCCAGATGGAGGAGAAGGGCCTCAGCAGTGAGCAGGCGCAGATTGAGGCATTTTATGCCAATATCCATCAGTAGGAAGGAGGGAGAGAGCGATGGGAAAGGCAACAGGATTTTTGGAATTTGAGCGGGAGGACAGCGCGGCCTTAGATCCGAAGACCCGGATCAAGGGCTATGAGGAGTTCCACCGTCCCTTGAACGAAAAGGAGAGGAGACGGCAGGGCGCCCGCTGCATGGACTGCGGCGTCCCCTTCTGCCAGTCCGGCATGATGCTAAAGGGCATGACCTCCGGCTGTCCCTTGAACAATCTGATCCCGGAGTGGAACGACCTGATCTATACCGGGAACTGGGAGCTGGCCTACGACCGCTTAAAAAAGACCAATAGTTTTCCGGAATTCACCTCCCGGGTATGTCCGGCTCCCTGCGAGGCAGCCTGCACCTGCGGATTGAACGGCGATCCGGTCACCATCAAGGAAAATGAGCACGCGGTGATCGAGAAGGCCTATGCCGAAGGACTGGCGGCGGCCAGGCCCCCCAGGCTGCGCACCGGAAAGAAGGTGGCGGTGATCGGATCGGGCCCCGCAGGCCTTGCGGCGGCAGACCAGTTAAATAAGAGAGGGCATTCCGTCACCGTATTTGAGCGCAGCGACCGGCCCGGCGGCCTTTTGATGTACGGCATCCCCAATATGAAGCTGGAAAAATGGGTCATCGACCGGAAGATCGGCGTGATGGAGGAAGAGGGCGTCTGCTTTGTGACGGGTGCGGATGTGGGAAAAAGCTGCAAGGCGGATAAGCTCTTAAAGGAATACGACCGGGTGATCTTAGCCTGCGGCGCTTCCAACCCCAGGGACTTAGAGCTTCCCGGACGGGACGCGCTGGGGATCCATTTTGCGGTGGACTTTTTAAAGGCGACGACAAAAAGCCTTTTAGACTCGCGGCTGGAGGACGGCAGCTACATCTCGGCCAAGGATAAGCATGTGGTGGTGATCGGAGGCGGCGACACAGGCAATGACTGCGTGGGCACGTCGATCCGCCACGGCTGCGCCTCCGTCACCCAGCTGGAGATGATGCCCAAGCTCCCCGATGAGCGGTCCGAGGACAATACCTGGCCGGAGTGGCCCAGGGTCTTAAAGACCGATTACGGCCAGGAGGAGGCGATCGCGGTATTTGGAAAAGACCCGCGGGTGTACCAGACCACGGTGAAGGAATTTGTCAAGGACGGGGAGGGGAAGCTGGTGAAGGTGATCACCGTCTGCTTATCCCCGGAAAAGGACCAGGAGACCGGACGGAACGTGATGCGGCCGGTGGAAGGCAGTGAAAAGGAGATCCCCGCGGATCTGGTGCTGATCGCCGCAGGCTTTTTGGGGAGCCAGCCCTATGTGGCCGATGCCTTCGGCGTGGAGTTGGATGGAAGGACCAATGTGGCCACCGAGGGAGACAGCCACCAGACCAATGTGGAACGGGTCTTCGTGGCCGGCGACATGCGGAAGGGGCAGTCTCTTGTAGTGTGGGCCATACGGGAAGGCCGGGAGGTGGCGAAGGAAGTGGATCAGAGCCTGATGGGATATACGAACCTGGCTTAAATGGGAAATGTGACCGAAAGCTCCTGCCATAGCCGGTGATGACAAAAAAAGGACAGGGAGAGCACGCTGTGATCGGGCGTGCTCTCCCTGTTTTTTATTTCATAGGTAAAGTACGTTCTATGAGACAAAACCCTCCGAGGGATGCCCTCGCTCCGCTAAGGCAGGCTCTGCGCACTACGCACATAAGAAAAATGGCTGCTGCCGCAGCGGATCTTCTGCCGCCCCTCCCAGCTCCATCAGGCCAACTTTCGGCCAAAGGCGCAAAAATGTAATAAATTTCATGAAATGTAATTTTTGTATAAAACCAGATTAAATCTCTAAAGAACTTTGTGCTATTTACATAAAAAGCGCAAGTGTTATAATGAAAGTACCAAGATCGTGATGCGCACATGATAAAAATGGAAGAGCTTATCAACCTATAGTCTAGAGATCTTAGGAGGAAATAAGAGAATGAAAACCTTCATCCAAAAACTGGGGAAATCATTGATGGGTCCTTTGTCGATCATCGTTGCCGCCGGCCTTTTGCTGGGTCTGGCCTCCACGCTCCTCAATCCCAATGTATTTGGGAACGCATTGGCGAACGTGGCTCTCGTGGACCACTTTGTCAGCCTGATCAACGCGCTGGCAGGCGGATTGTTTGGCCTGCTGCCGATCTTATTTTGTATGTCCGTGGCACAGGGGATGTCCAGAGAGGATAAGGAAGTGGCCACCTTTGCTTCGATCATCGGCTTTATCCTGTTCCATACCACGATCCGCTTCCTGCTCCAGCTAAAGGGGATCACAGCGGAGACGGTGAGCATCGACTATCTGATGGGCCAGGGCAAGGATATCCTGACGGCTACCCAGGAGAACGCGGCTTATGATACCACCATGGGCATCTTCACCTATCGCATGAGCATCTTCGGCGGGATCATCGTAGGCCTGTGGAGCGCCATGATCCACAATAGGTTCCACACCACCCAGCTGCCCACCGCCTTCAGCTTTTTCAGCGGCAAGCGTTTCGTGCCGATCATGATGGTGGTGACGATCCCCTTCTTAGGCGCGGCCATGTACCTGATCTGGCCCGTGTTCAACATGGTGATCAATGGCTTCGGCGCGCTGCTGGCCCAGGCCGGTGCGTTTGGCACTTTTATCTATGGCTTCTTAGAGAGACTTCTGATCCCCACGGGCCTGCATCATATCTTAAACCAGCTGATCCGTTTGACACCGATCGGCGGGTCTGCTATGATCGATGGTGAACAGGTATCTGGCGCGCTGAACATCTTTAACACCTTGCTGATGGACCCGCAGCCAGATATGGATCTTATGCGCCAGGCGACCCGTTTCCTGACCCAGGGGACCCACCCCTTCATGGTGTTCGGTCTTCCGGCAGCCTGCTATGCCATGTATAAGACCGCTCTGCCGAAAAATAAAGGGAAGGTAAAGGGCATCCTGCTGGCGGCTGGCCTGACCAGCTTCTTTACCGGGATCACAGAGCCGATCGAGTTCTCCTTCTTCTTTATCTCGCCGCTGTTATGGCTGTTCCACGCCTTCATGGCCGGTATGTCCTTCCTGATCAACACTTTGCTGGGCGTCTGTATCGGGAACGCAGGCGGCGGTCTGATCGACCTGATGATCTTCGGCGTCCTGCGGGGACCACAGACCAAATGGATCCTCAACGTAGTGATCGGCCTGCTCTACGCGGTGATCTACTACCTGGTCTTTAAATGGGCGATCGTCAAGTTCAACATCAAGACCCCGGGACGTGAGGATGAGTCCGACGAGGTCAGCTATGGCGAGGAAGTGACCGAGCTTGGTCAGGCTATCATGGATGCGCTGGGCGGCAAAGAGAACATCCAGGAGATCGATAACTGTATCTCCAGGCTGCGGCTGGTATTAAAGGATACCTCCGTGATCCAGGAAGCGGAGCTGAAAAAGACGGGATCTCTGGGGATCATCAAGATCAGCGAGACTAACCTCCAGGTGGTCTATGGAGCGAAGGTGGAGAAAGCAGCCGCGGAATTAAAGCGGGCGGTACGTTCTTGATCGAGTGCATAGGGCAAGGTCTGGGAGCCTGATCTTCCGGGCCTGCCTGGAACGGAAAAGAGAACAGATCGACGGAGAGAGGGAGGAGAACATGCAGACAAGGACAGAGAGGATCCAGAAGGATATCGAGACATTAGCCACATTTACCGCCACTCCCGGGAAAGGGGTGACCCGGTCTTCCTATTCAAAGGAAGATAAGCTGGCAAAGAGATATCTGGTGGGAGAGATGGAAAAGCTGGGCCTTAAGATCTACGAGGACAGCTTCGGGACGCTGTTTGGACGGAAGGAGGGGACCTTAAAGGACGCGCCGGTGGTGATGTTCGGCTCCCACTATGACAGCGTGGTGAACGGAGGTGCTTTTGACGGCGTGGCAGGAACGGTGTCCGCCCTGGAGGTCATGCGGGTGCTGGTGGAGAACGGGCATGTGAACGACTATCCGCTGGAGCTGATCATCATGAACGCAGAGGAGGGGGAGACCTTTGGCCCCAGCACCGGCGTGACCAATTCCAGAGCGATGATGGGGACCATGACCCAGGAGGAGCTGGATACGGTGAAGAACCGCTTTGGCCAGACGAAGGCAGAGGCTATGGCCGCATACGGCCTGACCCCAGATCTAAAGTCTGCCGTCCGCGATCCGGCCACGATCAAAAATTTTATCGAGCTGCATATCGAGCAGGGACCGGTGCTGGACCGGGAGAGGATCGAGGTGGGGTTGATCCAGTACCTGGCAGGCATCGGCCGGTATAAGATCCGTTTTTACGGAAAGACCGCCGATTCCACAGCGCCCATGACCGAGCGGAAGGACGCTCTGGTGGCGGCCTCCGGCTTTATCACCGCCTTTGATGAGAAGATCCGGGCCTTAGGCCCGGAGGTGACCGGCATGGTGGGGCGGCTGGACATCACGCCCAATTCCAATCAGTTCGTCCCGGAATATGTGGAGGGAAAGATCGAGATCAGGACCTTTACCAAGGAGATCGTGGAAAAGGTGGACTTTAAAGGGATGATCCTGGGACTGCTGGAGGAGGCCGGCGGACGATACGGCGTGGATACAGAGTTGGAGGAGATCAAGCGGATCGGCTACCCCAACCCCACCGGTCCCAGCATCATGGCCGCGGAAAATGTGGAGCGGATGGAGCGGATCTGCGATACCCTGGGCTATAGCCATATGCGCATCAACAACGGGACCGGCCATGATTCGATGATCATGACGGATTTTGTGGACACCAACATGCTCTATGTGCCCAGCCGCAACGGCGGGGTCTCCCATTGCCCGGAGGAATGGACGGACTACGAGAGCATCAAAAAGGGCGCGGACGTGCTGCTGCACCTGGTGATGGAGCTGGGGAAGGATGGTTGACCAGCGGAGGCGGCAGGCTCGGCGGGGGAAGGCCGCCGGGCAGAGCTGACAGAAGGGTCCCTGCGTTCCAGAGACCCTTCGATCGATAGGAAAGGAGAGCGAAGAGGATATGTTAGAGGATATCGTATACCGGCAGGTCCCTCCGCCAAAGGCGGACTGCACCCAGATCCCTGTGATGCTGACGGATGCGACCATGGCGGAGCGTTTAAAAAAGGTCCTGTCCCGGATGGAGGAGGAGAGGATCGATACACTGGTGGTCTATGCCGACCTGGAGCATGGGAACAACTTCGAATACCTGACCGGGTTCCTGCCCCGTTTCGAGGAGGCGCTTTTGGTGCTCCATGCAGACGGACAGGCCTTCATGGTCATGGGGAACGAGAACCTGAACAAGGTCCCGTCGGCAAGGCTTAAGGCCACGGCGGTCCATGCCCCCTATTTTTCCCTTCCGAACCAGCCGATGGCTTGTGAGAAGGACCTTTTGGGGATCTTACAGGAGGCGGGGATCGGCAGCGGGGTGCGGATCGGGATCGCAGGCTGGAAGAACTTTACCAGCCGGTATGAGGATGATTCCCAGCTGTTCGACGTCCCCGCCTACATCGTGGACCGGATCCGGCAGCTGGCTAAAGATCCGGGAAAGGTGGTTAACGCTACGTATCTCTTCATCGGGGAAAAGGGCGTGCGCTGCCGCAATAATGTCAATGAGATCGAGCATTATGAGTTCGGGGCAGCGCTGGCTTCCGACCGGATGCTGGCCGCCATGGACCGGATCGAAGCAGGGGTGAGCGAGCTGGAGCTGGGCGGTCTGTTAAATGCCTGCGGGCAGAAGAACAGCGTGGTGACTATCGCGGCGGCCGGAAAGCGTTTTGTAAAAGCGAACCTGTATCCTACCGATCACAAGGTGGAGCTGGGTGAGCCGATCAGCCTGACCGTAGGTTATAAGGGAGGGCTTTCCTCCAGGGCAGGTTATGCGGCAGAACGGCCCGACCAGCTCCCGGAAGAGATCCGGGACTATGTGGATGTGGTAGTAAAGCCCTACTTTAATGCGTATGCGGTCTGGCTGGAGCATGCCCATTGCGGTATGAAGGGAGATGAGCTGTATCAGCTGATCGAGACCGCTCTGCCGAAGGCAGACTACCATTGGTCCTTGTGTCCAGGGCATCTGACCGCAGACGAGGAGTGGATGTCCTCGCCGATCTATGAGGGGAGCCAGGAGGTGCTGGAGAGCGGCATGCTGTTCCAGATCGATATCATCCCGTCGGTGAAGGGATATGGCGGGACCAGTGCGGAGAGTACGGTGGCGCTGGCAGACGGCGCGCTTAAGGAGGAGATCCGGCAGCAGGCCCCGGCATTATGGGAGAGGATCATGGCAAGGCGGGAGTATATCCAGTCCCAGCTGGGGATCCGGCTCCATCCGGATATCCTGCCCCTGTGTTCAACGGTGGCCTATCTGCGGCCGCTGCTCTTCGATAAGCAGAAGGCCATGATGATGTGCCAGCAAAAGACAGAGCTGTGATGACCAGGGATGATCCTGGAGAGAGAAAGGAGGCTGCTGATGTTTGGTTTTTTCAAAAAGGCATCGGGCAAGACATCCGACACCGGTAAGGACGATCGGATCGTGGCGCTGGCAGACGGGACCATGTTCCCGATCGAAGAGGTAAAGGATGCGGTGTTTTCACAAAAGATGCTGGGAGACGGCGTGGCATTTCGATATGAAGGCGAAAAGGTGACCTTGTGCGCGCCGGCAGACGGGATCCTGTCTGCCCTGTTCCCCACAGGACACGCCTTTGGCGTCACCATGGCCAATGGGGTGGAGCTGCTGATCCATGTGGGGATCGATACGGTCAGCGCCAATGGGGATGGGTTTACGCTTTTGGGAGCAAAACAGGGAGACCGGGTAAAGGCCGAAGATCCGATCGTTGAAGTGGACTTAAAAAAGCTGCAGGAGCGGTTCGATCTGTCTACCATGCTGATCCTGTCCAATGATAACGGAAAGAGTATCCGGTTCATGGAGCCGGGAGAGGTAAAGAAGGGGCAGGAGGTCTGCACGATCTCGTAGCACAGCGGCTGGGACCGTCCAGCCGGCTATAGAGATAGAGATGGATAGAGACTGATATAGAGACACCCTCCGGGGCGAGAGGCGTATAAGAAGCGCCGCCCCCGGAGGGTGCGTTTTTATTCCTGTGAGCAATGGGCCTGCTCTACATGCTTTTAGTAAAGTGTTCTGCTAAGTGTCCTGTAGGTATGCACGAGCATTTGGCGGCTGCCGCGAGGTTTTGATATGTCCATCCTCCATCCTACCTATGCCTGCGCCCGTCATTTGTGGTCCATATAGTCGATATAGGCGTCATAGAGCAGGTGGAGGACCAGGTGCAGGGTGAGGTAGGAAGAACGGTTCACGTTCATATCCAGATCCACATGGGTGCTCTGAAAGTACAGGTTATACTTGGAAAGAGAGGACAGCTCATTATTGTTAAAGCTGGTGATGGAGACGATCGGAAGGTCCAGGACGCTTAAAGCAGTCAGGGTATCCCGGTATTTATCGATGTTCCCGGACCAGGAGGCGATGAAGAGCAGATCCCTTGTGGTCATGAACTTCTTTAAGATCTTCAGCTCGGTGGAGGAGGGGATGATGATAAATTTCCGGTCCACGTTAAAAAAGCAGCGGGCCGCCTCCTGGAGCATCAGACACTGCCCCTGTCCTGTACCATAAGCATAGATGGTATCCGCCGTATCGATGAGATGGCAGAGCTCATGGATATGCTTGTTCTGTCGGAAGAACTTGATCGTCTGGGAGATGTCCTGATCCAATATAGCCAGCATATCGATGCCCTTCGGGCTGTCCTTCTTCTCGTCCTCTTTCAGAAAGTATTTGAACTCGCTGTAGCCGCTGAAATCCAGCTTCTGGGCGGTACGCAGGATCGATGCGGTGGAGACATTGCATCGCTTTGCCAGCTCCGCTACACTCAGCGATGTACAGGCATGGGGGTCCTGCTGGATGTAGGTCAGGATGTGTAAGTCCACCGGACTCAGTTTTGAATAATTTTCATTGATAGCCAGATCTAATCGAAATCCCATGACAAGCCCTCCTTTTATGTCGATCTTATCACAAAAAAGAGGGGATCGTAAACCCTGATCTTATGCAAAAAAAGAAAAATAGGGGGGGCAGGTGTTACTTTTCACAGGTTGGCCAAAGAGCCCTCTAGCGTGGTGTACAAAGTGATATGTAGCCATATTATAACTACATATCAAAGAGAGATAAGAGCGCGGTGCGGATGTGGAGCGGCGATCTGGACGGCTGTGGTCAGAAAGGGAAAAAGTGCATACTGAACAAAATAGGGTTGCTGATCGGCCGGATCTGTGCTAAAATGTGGTCATAAATAAACCGTGGAGAAAATATGACTACCGAGGTACGTTATGCACATTTTTTATCATGAGACCAAAGGAGCCTTGTATGCCCGTCTGGGGCGTTCTGTGCGCAATGGGGATAAGGTCAGCAAGGAATCGGTCAATCTGGGGCGTGTGATCGATAAGGAAAAGGGGATCTACAAGAGCCGGGAACGGGGAGTGTTCCAGTATGACCTGGAGACGGATACCTATACCAGTATCTCGGCCCCGGAGGGGGAGCCGGAGCGGTCTTTTTCTGGGATGCCTGAAAAACCTGGGAGGAGCGGGAAGACGGGGAAGGGCGGCAGCCGGTCCTTTGGTCTGGCCGATGAGCTTGGGGCGGAAAAGTCGATCGTGGATCTGGGCGACGTATTTTTTCTGGATTCCTTTCTCCAAAAGGAAGGGTTAGATGAGATCATCGACGGGGCAGGATATGAGGATAGAGACACCCTGTACACGATACTCTGCTATCGTCTGCTGAACGGCGGGGATGACTGTCGGGCAGCGGACTGGTATGAAGGGAGCTATGCCAGCGTCTTGTATCCGCATGCGCGTCTGGCTGGGCAGCAGCTCCGGGAGATGTATGCCGTGATAGGAGGGGAGCCGTCCCAGCAGTTTTTTTTCAGCCGGTATCTTTCGTTCATGTCACAAAGGCTGCCGGGAGGACGGCAGGCCGACGGCTGTGTTCTGATCGACAGCGCAGGGGAGAGAGAGGGCAGGCTGCTCTATGTGGTCCGGCAGTCTACCGGGATGCCCGTGTATTTCCGTTATTGTGAGGACAAGGAGGCGGATGTGGATACCCTGGTGCGTACGATCAGGGAGCTGGAGGTCTATAAGATCTTTATCCGGCTGGCGATCCTGGATGCGGGTTATTACAGCGGGGACAGCATCGAGGAGCTGTATGCCCATGGGATCGCTTTTCTCACAAAGCCAAGAGAGGACCTGCGGCTTTATAAAAAGCTGGCCACGGAAAGCCTTTCTGCGCTGGCGGGACAGGAGAATTTTGTCAGCTGCGATCGCTGGTATCCTTATATCAAATGTGTCCCCTGCAAGGTGGGACAGAAAAACCACCCGGCCTGTGCCTATGTCTGCCTTGCCTTAGATCCGGGGCGCATAGAGGCCTATCGGCAGCTGCTGGATGCGAAGAACCGCAGTCTGACGGACGGCGATATGCACGATATGATCCAGTCGCGTGAGATCCTGCTCTTTGTCTCCTCTGAGAGGATCGCGCCGGATAAGCTCTTTTCGGCCTATGGTGCCAGATGGTATATGGAACAGCTCTTTCGTCCCCCTCATGCCGGCCGCTCCTTTGGCCGCGGCGGGTGCCAGACGGACCCATGGGCGGGCAGGACATCCGGCCAGCGGCCAGGAGAGCAGACAAAGGATATGGTCAGAGGGCAGCTGTTATTGACATTCATGGCGGATGTGATCCGAAAACAGATAGAGGACAGGCTGCAGGGGATGCCCTATACCTTGGATGAGCTGTTTTTGAGCCTGCGGAACCAGAAGGGAAAGGTCTACAGGGATCGGGTGGTGGCGCAGAAGGCATCTAAGAAGGCCAGTGACTGCTATAAGCGGTTTAAGCTCCCCAGTCCTGCAAAGATCGGGCGGTGACAAGGGACAGTAGGATGACAGGAGACAGGACGGCAGCGATAAAAGATTGATATGGACGATGATGGATCAAGAAAGGGTAAGGTGGAGAGATGAGCTATCAGGCAGCAGAAGGACGGTATGAAAAGATGACCTATCACCGGTCGGGAAAGAGCGGTCTAAAGCTTCCCATAGTCTCCTTAGGGCTGTGGCATAATTTCGGGTCCGGCGGAGACTATGAAAACATGAAAGCCATGTGCTTTACGGCCTTTGACCAGGGGATCACCCATTTTGACCTGGCCAATAACTATGGGCCGGAGCCGGGGAACGCGGAGAGGAATCTCGGGAAGATCCTAAAGGAGGAGATGCATGCCTACCGGGATGAGCTGATCGTCAGCACAAAGGCCGGGTATGATATGTGGGAGGGCCCTTATGGGAACTTCGGGAGCCGCAAATACCTGCTGGCCAGCCTGGACCAGAGCTTAAAGCGGCTGGGGCTTGACTATGTGGATATCTTCTATCACCACAGGATGGACCCGGAAACGCCTTTGGAGGAGACCATGGGCGCATTGGACAGCGCCGTCAAGAGCGGGAAGGCTTTGTATGCGGGCCTCTCCAACTATGACGGGGAGACTATGAAAAGGGCGGCGGCGATCCTGAAGAAGCTGCACTGCCCCTTCATCATCAACCAGAACCGGTATTCGATCTTTGACCGGACGATTGAGGAAAATGGTTTAAAGAAGGCGGCGGCAGAGGATGGGAAGGGGATCATCGCCTTCAGCCCCCTGGCCCAGGGCCTTTTGACGGACCGCTATCTGGAGGGAATCCCCGCAGACAGCCGGATCAGGACCGACGGGCGTTTCCTCCGGGAGGAGCAGGTTAAGGAGAAGCTACCTAAGATCAGAGCGCTAAATGCGATCGCATCCGAAAGAGGCCAGACCCTGGCCCAGATGGCTTTAAGCTGGGTCCTAAAGGACGATCAGGTGACCAGTGTGCTCATCGGCGCATCTAAGCCCCAGCAGATCCTGGATAACTGCAAGATCCTGTCGGCGGCAAGGCTTTCGGAGGAGGAATTGCGGCGGATCGAGGAGATCGTAGAGGTTATCTGTTAATGATATACTGGAAGATCAAGGAAGATTGGTTTCCGAGAGCTATGGATCATGCTATAATGCAGATACAGAGAATGGACATGTTTAAATATGCGATCGACAGATGGCAAGATCGAGCGCGTCGCCGAATGCCATGATCTCATCGGCAGAGAGGTCCAGGCGTGTGGCGGATAGGATGTGCTTATGGCCATCCAAACATAACTGCCCGTTCAAGGTGTTATAGCCGTCAAAGCGCATGTCCCTTATGGGAGAGCAGGGTGCCGTCTGGTCCTGTAAAGGTAAGAAGGAAAACCTGCTGGCAGAAAATCCAAAGGTTATGCAGTATGCGATGGGACATTTTGATGCACAGATCACAATGGATATCTAGATCACATTGCTGAAATGTCTCATGTGGAGGGTGAGATGTCTAAAATGGATCTGCCGAAAACCGTACCTGCTGTGGTATAAACTATAAGTTGTTGTCGTAAAATGTGGTCAGATCAAGAAAATTGAGTGCGAAAGCAAGTGAAAAACCTCTGTGGATCCCATAAAATAAGGGATCCACAAAATTTACACAAAATTATTAGCACTCGACGCTTGACAGTGCTGATAATATGTGTTATATTACACATAGAACATGAGGAACAAAAAAGAAACAGACAGATCAAGGATCCGGAAGGAACAGCGGATCGCCTCAGTTCAGAGCAAGACAACAGCACAGGGAGGGCTCAGAGTATCCGGACCGTGACCTGGGCAGAAAAAATATAGAAAAGGAGAGAGGATATATGTTGATGCCAAGTATTTTTAGAGATGATCTTTTTGATGACTTTTTTGGAGTACCGTTCCGGGGCTATAAATTTGACAGCGGGACACACCAGATGATGCGGACAGATATCAAGGATCTGGATAGCAGCTACGAGGTGACCATGGACCTGCCGGGCGTGAAGAAGGAGGACGTGAATGCAGAGCTAAAGGACGGCTACCTGACGATCAACGCCACCTCTGATACCCAGAAGGAAGAGAGGGATGAGGCTGGCCGCTACATCCGCCGGGAGCGTTACAGCGGCACCTGCAGCCGGAGCTTCTATGTAGGCGAGCAGATCACCCAGGAGGATATCAAGGCCAGGTTTGAGAATGGGACCCTGAAGCTGCAGATCCCCAAGAAGGAGGCAAGGCCTGCGGTGGAGGACAAGAAGTATATCGCGATCGAAGGCTGATGAGGCGGCCACGCAGATGATCAAAGTGCAGATCATCTGCGTGGCTGCTTTTTTGCAGTCTCCTATTTTTGCGTTTTGTGTCCCTTGCATCTGTAGCGCCGCCTTATCTTTATGCCATCTTAATACAACGCCCAAGATCCTTTCACCTTCTTTAGGCGCCTTCCTGTATCATAGACATAGAACGGTAAAGCAACAAGAGAGCAGCAAAAAAGACAAAGAGCGATAAAAGAGCAGGAGGAGAAAATGGTAAGATCAGTGCTTTTGATCGGCCTTGGAAGATTTGGGAAGCATATCGCCAGACAGCTGGACCAGCTGGGCCATCAGGTCATGGCGGTGGACCAGGTGGAGGAGCGCGTAGAGGAGGTGCTTTCCTTTGTGACCAATGCGCAGATCGGGAACAGTACAAATGCAGATTTTATAGGCACCTTAGGGATAGCGGATTTTGATGTGTGCATCGTCGCGATCGGGAATGATTTCCAGAGTTCTCTAGAGACTACCGCTCTGCTAAAGGATGCCGGGGCGCGGCTGGTGGTGGCCAGGGCGTCACGGGATGTGCAGGCCCGGTTTTTGCTGCACAATGGGGCGGACGAGGTGGTCTATCCAGAAAAGCAGCTGGCCAGATGGACGGCGATCCGTTACAGCGCGGACCATATCCTGGATTACATAGAGCTGGACGGCGACCATGCCATGTTCGAAGTGCAGATCCCCAAAGATTGGGTCGGACGGACCGTGGGGCAGCTGGATATCCGCAAGCGCTACAATGTGAACATCATGGGGGTCAAACGGGAGGGGCGGCTGGAGCTTTCCGTCACCACAGAAACGGTGTTGGGGGAGAGTGAGACCATGCTGGTATTAGGGCTGTATAAGGATCTGCAGAAATGCTTTCACATATGATCGGAGGATGAGGGGGCAGGACATCCGGATCGCCGCCGGAGGGCGGCCGGGATATGGAGGGAGCATCTGACAAGTGTGTTTGACAAGATGAGGAGGTGGGGATATGAAGGAAGGGTTGCTGTTGATCATGTTTATAGGGATTGGGTTCCTTGGGTATCACAGCGTGGACCGATGGGAGCGTTTTTTGGCTGCAGGATATCGGAGGCAGGAGCCGGAGCCCCATACAGCTGCCGGCCGGCTGAGCCTGGGCTTTTTAGACCCCATGCCGGCAGAGCGGATCACAGGCATATTGGCGAGGCTCTCTAAGGACCACCCGGATGTGTCCCTGCAGCTCTACAGCGGGACTGCGGAAGAGCTGCTGCAGGGGTTCTCAGAGGACCGATACGATGCGATCTTTGCATGCGACGGGGATGAAGATATCGCCGGAGCATTATGGCTTAAGCCTCAGACAAGGCAAACAGCGGCTGGAAAAGACCGTCGAAAAGTGGTATGATAAGTATGCAGACAGAGAGCCCGCAAAAAGAGGCTTGTGTTGATGTTGAAGCTGCAGGCAGGAGAGCTGTATGGACGAGGAGAAGAGGGCGCAGAGGAGAGAGCAGGGAAAACTGAAGATCTTTTTCGGCTATGCCGCCGGCGTGGGAAAGACCTATGCTATGCTCCGGGCCGCACATCAGGCCCGGGAAAAAGGGATCGATGTGGTGGCCGGCTATATAGGACCTCAGCCGTATAGCCAGACTTTGGCGCTGCTGAACGGTCTGGAGCAGCTCCCTCCCCGGGATCTGGGCGGCGGAGGCATCCTGGAGGAGTTTGACCTTGACGGGGCGCTTAAGAGGAAGCCTGCGCTCCTCCTGGTGGACGGACTGGCCCACAGCAATGGTCCGGGCTGCCGTCATGCCAGACGCTATCAGGATGTGTGGGAGCTGTTAAAGGCGGGGATCGATGTCTACACCACTGTGGATGTCTGGCAGATCGAGAGCCTGAACGATACCGTGGCCTCGATCACGGGGACACGGAACGGGGAGCGCATCCCGGATTCCATCTTTGACGGAGCGGACCAGGTGGAGCTGGTCGATGTGGAGCCGGAAAGTCTGCTGGAACGGATGGAGGGAACGGCCGCCTGGGACCTGAGAGGAACGGCCGCCAAGACCCAGAGGACATCCGAGGCCTCGAGCCTGGCTGCATCCAAGCTCGAGGACCTGACCGCTCTGCGGGAGCTGGCCCTGCGGCGCTGCGCGGACCGGCTGGACCGCCTTAGGGCCAGGGAACGTTTTAAAGGCCGCGATGAGCATCAAACAGAGGAGCATATCCTGGTCTGTCTCTCCTCTTCACCGTCTAACGCGAAGCTCATCCGGACCGCAGCCAGGATGGCCAATGCGTTTCGGGGAAAATTTACGGCGCTATTTGTCGAGACCCCCGGCTTTTCAAAGGCCCAGGAGGCCGATAAAAAACGACTGCGGGAGAACATACGTCTGGCACAGCAGCTGGGCGCCGCGGTGGAGACCACCTATGGCGGGGACGTTCCCCTCCAGATCGCGGAGTTCGCCCGGCTTTTTGGCGTATCGAAGATCGTGATCGGGCGCAGCACGGCGGCCAGGAGAGGATTGTTCAGAAGGCCGGCTCTCACAGACCAGCTGATCTGGAACGCGCCGAACCTGGATATCCATATCATCCCGGATGTGGCGGCTGCAGGCGCTTATCAGCAGCCTGGAAGAAGGCTGTACCAGATAGCGGCTGTGTCCCTGCTGGATATGGGAAAGACCATCCTTGTCCTGCTGGCGGCGACCCTGGTGGGGTATGTCTTTGAACGTCTGGCCTTTACGGAGGCCAATATCATCACGGTCTATATCCTGGGGGTGCTGGTCGTTTCCGTGATCACCACAAATCGGCTGTGCAGCCTGCTGGCATCGGTGCTCAGTGTGCTGGTGTTCAACTTTTGCTTTACCTTGCCCCATTTTACCTTTCGTTTCCACGATCCCGGTTATCTGGTGACCTTCATGGTCATGTTCCTGGCTGCCTTTCTGACCAGTTCACTGGCATCCCGGTTAAAGGAGCATGCAAAGCGGTCGGCGGAGTCGGCGTTCCGGACAAAGATCCTGCTGGAGACCAACCAGCTTTTGCAGAAGGAGCGGGATGCCTGGTCTGTGGTCTCGGCTACGGCCGGTCAGATCTTGAAGCTGCTGAAAAAGGATGTGGTGATGTACCTTGCTAAAGAGGATGGCCTGTCCGCTCCGGTCCTGTATCCCGCAAGCGGAGGGGACAGGCCCGACCTTTTGTCGGATGGGGAAATGGAGGTGGCAGAGTGGGTCTTTTGTAATAACCACCACGCCGGGGCGACCACAGACACGCTGGCAGATGCAGGCTGCCTTTATCTGGCGATCCGGGTGGACCGGCAGGTCTATGGGGTGGTGGGGATCGCGGTAGAGGGGCGGCCGCCGGAGCCTTTTGAGATCAGCGTGCTCCTGTCCATCTTAGGGGAATGTGCATTGGCGCTGGAAAATATCAAGAACGCAAGAGAAAAAGCGGAGGCGGCTCTCCTGGCAAAGAACGAACAGCTCCGTGCCGATCTGCTCCGCGCGATCTCCCATGACCTTAGGACACCCTTGACCGCGATCTCCGGCAATGCCAGCAATCTGCTGACCGACTATCAGAAGCTGGATGATGCTTCCAGGACACAGATCTTCTCCGATATCTATGATGATTCCATCTGGCTGATCGATATGGTGGAAAATCTGCTGGCGGTGACCCGTCTGGACGAGAGCCGCGTAAAGCTGGGCCGTTCCCTGGAGCTGATGGATGAGGTGGTCTATGAGGCGCTGCGCCATGTAGACCGGAAGAGCAGGGAGCATACCATCCATGTGGACTGTGAGCAGGAGCTGATCCTGGCCCAGATCGACACGAAGCTGATCGTTCAGGTGGTCATCAATCTGGTGGACAATGCGATCAAATATACGCCTGCCGGATCTTCGATCTGGATTGGGCTCTCGGTCCGGGAGGGTATGGTCCAGGTGTCTGTCTCTGACGACGGGCCGGGGATACCGGATGAGAAAAAGGAGCATGTGTTCGATATGTTCTATACCGGAGCGGACAAGATCGGGGACAGCCGTCGGAGCCTGGGGCTGGGGCTCTCTCTGTGCCGGTCGATCGTCATGGCTCATGGCGGGCGCATCTGGGCAGCGGACAGCCCCTATGGCGGCGCGGCGTTTACATTTACATTACCTGCAGGGGAGGTGGAGACATATGAACAGACCGCTGATCTTAGTGGTGGAGGATGATGCCCCTGTGCGGAACCTGATGACCACTACCTTAAAGACCCATGATTACCGCTATCTGACTGCGGTCAATGGGGAGATGGCCATCGTGGAGGCCTCATCCCATGACCCGGATATCATGCTCCTGGATCTGGGCCTGCCGGATATGGACGGAGTCCAGGTGATCGAGGCGGTCAGGACCTGGTCCAATATGCCGATCATCGTGATCAGCGCCAGGAGCGAGGATACCGATAAGATACAGGCCCTGGACGCAGGCGCGGACGATTATCTGACAAAGCCCTTTTCCGTGGAGGAGCTGCTGGCCAGGCTGCGGGTGACCCAGAGGCGGCTCTCGTTCATGTCTGCGGAGGCGCTGGCTGCCAGCTCTGTCTTTGTCAACGGCAGCCTGCGGGTGGACTATGCCGGCGGCTGTGCCTATCTTAACGGCCGGGAACTGCATCTGACGCCGATCGAATATAAGCTTTTGTGTTTGCTGTCGAAAAATGTGGGCAAGGTGCTGACCCACACCTTCATCACCCAGAACATCTGGGGAAGGAGCTGGGAGAACGATGTGGCTTCCCTGCGTGTGTTCATGGCGGCTCTCCGGAAGAAGCTGGAGGCGGGAGAAGGCGCGCCGCAGTACATCCAGACCCATATCGGGGTGGGATACCGGATGATGCGTGTGGAGTAGCCCGGGAG
>CAJUSS010000023.1 GCA_910588895.1 uncultured Lachnospiraceae bacterium | reverse complement strand
GTTCAGCATCGACACCGTGCGTCTGGTCAGCGACGAGAGGCTGGAGATCTTCGGCGGCGTAGGCTACTTCGAGGACTGCAAGTACGGCCCCGTAGAGCGTCTGTACCGCGACTGCCGCGCTATGTGGCTGGAAGAGGGCGCGCCCACCGTACAGCGCATCACCATCTCCCGCAACGCAGTGAAGTTTAACGGCGTAGTGGAGTACCAGGACTGATCCGGACTGCCTGCGACCGCACCTGCCGCCTAGACCAGATACATGAAAAGACCTTAACAATGACAGGCGCAGCCCTGACAAGTCCATTTTGATCGAGTGAACATCCCAGGCCGCTAGGTTCCCAGGACCTGGCGGCCTTTTTATACCATTTTTTGGGATATGGCTGCATATTTCCATATTTGTTCCAGTTAAGCAGCGGAGGGAGGGGCATGTTACATAAGGGAACCCTAAAGGAACACCGGTGCTTGGCGAGGTCTTTTCGAGCCTAGCATCCGCTGTGTTCCGACCGGAGCGGGAGCGAGTTCCCGTTGTAACATGCCCCTCCCTCCGCGGACCTTTTGGCAGACCATTTCCAAACAATGACAACACACTGATAACACGGAGGACATAGATCATGAAACCATTAGAAGGCATCAAGGTAGTCGATCTGACCACCTACCTGGCCGCTCCCACCACCGTCCGGGTGCTGGGGGAATGGGGCGCTGACTGCATCAAGGTAGAATCAGCCAAAGGCGACCCCGCCAGGACCCAGGGCGCGGTGTTCAACATGCCCTATGAAGACGACGAGAATCTGGCCTTTGACGTGGCCAATTTTAATAAGAAGTTCATCACCCTGAACTTAAAGAGCCCCACCGGCATCGATGTGATGTACAAGATGCTGGCCGAGGCCGACGTATTTGTCACCAATACCAGGACCAAGTCCCTAGTGAAGCTGGGCCTGGACTATGAGACCTTAAAGAAGAAGTTCCCGAGGCTGATCTTCGCCCAGGTCTTAGGCTATGGGGAGCACGGCCCGGAAAAGGATACGGCCGGCTTTGACGTGACCTGCTACATGGCCAGGGGCGGTGTCTTCGGCACCACGGTGAACCGGGGAGACGCGCCTATGATCCCCACCAACGGTTTTGGGGATTTCCAGGTGTCCATGATGCTGGCATCCGGCATCTGCGCGGCACTGTACAACCGGACCAGGACCGGCGAGGGAGATAAGGTAACGGTAGGCCTCCATCACGCCGCCGTGTTTGCCCTGAGCACCGGCCTGATCTCCGCCCAGTACGGCAACCCCTATCCCAAGAGCCGTCTGGAGGTGGTCAATCCCTTTAACAATGTATACCGCACCGGCGATGACAAGTGGATCGTGATCTGCTGTCCGGAGTACGACCGGGACTATGAAAAGATCATGCGCCTGATCGGCCGCGAGGATCTGGTGGGCGATGCGCGGTACAAAAAGTGCGACGACATCAATGCCAATGGCTTAAATCCCCAGGTAGTGGGGATCTTAGACGAGGCCTTTAAGAAGTTCACCCGGGATGAGCTGTTAAAGCTCTTTAAGGCCAATGATCTCGCCTGCGAGGGCGCGTACGAGCCTCTGGACATCTACGAGGATGAGCAGGTATGGGCCAATGCCATCTTAAAGAAGATCCCCTATCCTTCCGGCGAGCGGAACGTACCCTCCAGCCCGGTGAACTTTGCCTCCAACCCAGATCCGGCCTTTGTGGTAGGCGGCTCCCAGGGCGCCCATACGGTGGAGATCATGGAGCATTTAGGCTACAGCAGGGAGGAGATCCAAAAGGCGGTCGCCGACGGCGACGTAGAAGGCGAGAAGAGATTGAAGAAGCTGTAAAAGAGTGAGGGCCTGAAAACGGCAGGCTCCTATGCTCATCGATCAAGATAAGGAAGGTGAACAAAATGAGTTTATTATACACCGATGAACAGAAGGAATTGATCGCTCTGGTGCGGGATATGGCCGAAAATGAGATCAAGCCATATGTCCAGGAAGCCGACGAGAAGGGCGAGTGTCCCAGAGAGCTGTTTGACTGGGGCTTTAAGATGGGCCTCCACATGCTGGAGATCCCGGAAAAATTCGGCGGCACAGGTCTTAGCTATGAGACCACCGCCATGCTCTTTGAAGAGCTGGCAAAGGTAGACGCAGGCTATGCCATCACGTTCGTCACCACCTTTGTGGCTCTGCGGAACGTGATCTTAGCCGGGACGCCGGAGCAGGGACAGTATTTTGCCGACATCATCCGCAAGGGCAATTTTGCCGGCTTTGCCCTGACCGAGCCCAACGCGGGATCGGATCCGGCAGGGATCCGCGGCACGGCGGTGCTGGACGGAGATGAGTATGTGCTGAACGCTACCAAGACCTTTATCACCAACGGCGCGTTATCCTCTGTCTATGTGGGCTTTTTCAAGACCGATCCGGCGGCAGGCCATAGGGGCATCTCCGCCTTCATCATCGACCGGGATACCCCGGGCCTTTCCGTAGGCGCCCATGAGAACAAGATGGGCCTGCGCCTTTCTAATACCACAGACCTGATCTTCGAGAACGTGCGCGTTCCCAAGGACAGGATGTTAGGGGCGGAGGGCAGCGGCTTTAAGCTGGCGCTGAACGCGCTGAACTTATCCAGAGCCTTCGTGGCGACTTTGGCTGTAGGCATCATGCAGCGTGCCTTAGACGAATCCGTAAAATATGCAAAAGAGAGAAAGCAGTTCAACACTCCTATCATCAAGTTCCAGATGGTCCAGGCCATGCTGGCGGATATGGCGATCAAGGTGGAGGCTTCCCGCTGCCTGGTGAACAATACCATGCGGATGATGGACCAGGGTTCCCTGGTGCAGAAGGAAGGATCCATCACAAAGACCTTTGTCACTGACTGCGCTCAGGAGGTGACCTCCAACGCCGTGCAGATCTTCGGCGGCTACGGCTATTCCAGGGAATATCCGGTGGAGAAGCTGATGCGCGACGTGAAGGTGTTCCAGATCTTTGAGGGCACCAACCAGATCCAGAGGATGACCATCGCCAACGTGCTGGATAAAGAGTACAAGTGATATCAGGGGAAAACGTCATAGGAAAGGCGGAGCGATCCGTGTATCACAGGCAATATCATATTGAGGAGGATGAACCATGAACATAGCTGTTTGTATGAAACAGGTCCCGGATACGACAGAGATCAAGATCGATCCGGTAAAAAATACATTGATCCGGACAGGCGTCCCCAGCATCATGAACCCTTTTGACCGGAATGCCTTAGAGGCGGCCCTGCAGATGAAGGATACCTACGGCGGGAGCGTGACCGTGATCAGCATGGGTCCGCCCCAGGCAAAGGCCGTATTAAGGGAAGCCCTTTCCATGGGCGCAGATAAGGCGTATCTGGTGACCGACCGCGCCTTCGGCGGTTCCGATACCTACGCCACCAGCTATATCTTATCCTGCACTTTAAAGCACCTTGGACCCTTTGACGTGGTCTTCGGCGGCAAGCAGGCGATCGACGGCGATACCGGGCAGACAGCGCCCAGCATCGCGGAGCATTTAGGCCTGACCCGTCTGACCTACGTTCTGGATCTAAAGGTAGAGAACGGAAAAGTGATCGCGAGACGCCAGGTGGAAGAGGGCGTTGAGGTGATCGAGGCGGAGCTCCCTGTGCTCTGTACCTTCATGAAGGAGAGCAACAAGCCCCGCTATGCCACGATCAAGGGCAAGCTGGATTCCTTTAAGGCAGAGATCGCCGATGTGACTCTGGCGGACATGGCAGATATCGTAGACACCACGAAGATCGGTCTGAAGGGCTCTCCCACAAAGGTAAAGGCCACCTTTACCCCACAGAGGACAGCGAACGGCGTGACGATCGAGGGCGATCCAAACACCCAGGCGGCATCGCTCATCGACCAGATGACAGCGGCGAAGATCTTATAAGAGGGAGGTACGGACATGAGTTTCGAACAGTATAAAGATGTATGGGTGTTCGTGGAGAGCTTCCAGGGACAGCCAAAGAATGTAGGCCTGGAGCTTTTAGGACAGGGACGGAAGCTGGCGGAGGGCTTAAAGCAGCAGCTGTGCGCCGTGGTGATCGGCAAGGAGGTTGAGGCTTCCATCCAGGCGGCAAATGAAGCCGGGGCCGATAAGATCTATGTGGTCCAGGGGGATGAGTATGCCCATTACTCCGCGGACGGCTACGGCCATGTGTTCCTTGCGCTCTGTGAAAAGTATCATCCCAACACGATCTTAGTGGGCGCTACGGTCAACGGCCGCGACTTAGGATCCAAGATCGCCGTTTCCCTCCACACCGGCCTTACAGCGGACTGTACGGCTCTGAGTGTAGACGAGGAGACCGGAAATGTAGTCTGGGAGCGTCCTGCCTTCGGCGGCAACCTTTACGCCCAGATCCTCTGCTCCGAGACCCGTCCTCAGATGGGCACCGTGCGCCCGGGAGCATTCAAGAAGCCGGCTCCCGACCCGGACAATAAGGCGGAGGTGATCCGCGAGGAGATCCATACCGATAAGATCCGCACCCAGGTCCTGGAGTTTATAAAGGCCTGCGATGAAGGCGGGATCCCTGTAGGCGAGGCCGATGTGGTGGTCTCCGGCGGGCGCGGCATGAAGAATGGGGATAACTTTGCCCTGCTCCAGAAATTGGCAGATCTTCTGGGCGGAGCCGTAGGCTGCTCCAGGGCTGCCGTGGATTCCGGCTGGATGCCCCAGAGCCGTCAGGTGGGCCAGACCGGTACCACCGTTTCTCCCAAGATCTACATCGCCTGCGGCATCTCCGGAGCCGTCCAGCATGTAGCCGGTATGAGCGAGTCCAAGACGATCGTGGCGATCAATAAGGATGCCTCCGCGCCGATCTTCGAGGTGGCGGATTACTGTCTGGTCGGCGATCTGTTTGAGATCGTGCCGGCGATCGTCAAGGAGTTAGAGGCAAGAAAGCAGGCATAGAGGAGAGCCCTGGTAAGCGGGGCCGCTGTCTGCGGCGATGCCGTCCACAAGCGGCCCCGGGGGCTAAAGGAGCCGGATATGAAAGGATCAAAGATCAACCGGGAACAGATGGAAAGATACAGGCGGGAGGGGAGCTGGGGGACCAGGACCCTGGCAGACTGCTGGGAAGAGGCGGTAGAAAGGTATCCGGACCGCGAGTACGTGGTAGACGACCGGGGGAACCGGTATACATACGCCGGGCTGGACGAAAAAGCCAGCCGGGTGGCCGCCTACCTGGTCAGCCAGGGCATAGGTCCCGGGGATGTGGTGTCTTTTCAGATCCCGATCTGGAGCGAATTTGTGATCGTTACCGTTGCCGTCTTAAAGGCGGGGGCGGTGGTGAACCCTATGGGCATGTGCTTCCAGGGAGAGGAGCTTTCATTTCTCTTAAACCTGGCAGAGAGCAAGATCTATCTCTGTCCCACCTGGTTCCATAAGACCGACTATGAGGCGAACATCCTGGCAGTCCGGGAGGCGGTGCCCAGCTTAAGGGACGTGGTCCTGTTAGAGAACATCCAGCCGAAAAAGAGCAGCCTGCGGACCTTAGAGGAGACCTTAGAGGAGTATGGTCCAAAGCTGTCTCCGCAGTCCTGCGGAGCGCTGGCGCAAGCGCCTGCTTCTGGAGCGCCGGGGCAGAAAGCTGGTCAGGATAAAGGAGAGCGAAAGACGGCATCCCCAAAAGGGGAGCGGTCATCGGACGGAAACGGGCCATCTGGCGGGAACGGGTCATCTGGCGGGAACAGGCTATCTGCAGAAGGATGGTCCAAGGTCTTCAAGGAGCGGCGCGCTTTTGTAGAGAGCGACGATGTGGCGCTGCTCCTGTGTACCTCCGGCACCACCAGAGGGACCAAAGCGGTCATGCTGACCCACAACAATCTGATCTTCAGTGAAGCGTCCTTTAACCGGGAGCTGGGCCTTGGGAAGGACGATATCATGTTCATGCCGGCGCCGCTCAATCATGCGACCGGCTTTAACCATGGCCTGATCGCGCCTATGCTGATGGGGGCGAAGGTGGTGCTCCAGGAGCGGTTTGACTGTCCAAAAGCTATTGACTATATGGACCGGGAGGGCTGCACCTACTCCATGGGAGCCACTCCCTTCATCTATGACATCCTAAAGGAGCTGGACCAGACCGGCAAGGAGCTTTCGTCCCTGCGCTTTTACCTGTGCGGCGGCGCTCCGGTGCCGGGCGCTATGGTGCAGCGTGCCTGGGGCCATAAGATCTTGCTGTGCGAGGTCTATGGCTCTACAGAGAGCTGTCCCCATGTCTATGTCCATCCGGAAGAAGCGCTGGCCTTAAACGGCACCACCTCCGGCCGCCCGGTGGAGGGGGTGGAGGTGCGCTTAGTGGACGATCAGGGCCGGGATGTGCCTGTAGGGACGCCGGGGGAGGAGATCTCCAGAGGCCCCAATGTGTTCGTGGGCTATTTAAAGGATAAGGCCGCCACCGATCAGTCCCTGGACGATGAGGGCTGGTTCTACAGCGGCGATATCTGTGTGGGCGATGAAAAAGGGAACATCCGGGTGATCGGGCGGAAGAAGGATATGATCGTCCGCGGCGGCGAGAACTTAAACGCCAATGACATCAACAATGATATCGAGGGTTGTCCCGGCGTCGCGGACCACACGGTGATCGGCATGCCCGATGACCGGCTGGGCGAGAGGATCTGCGCGTATCTGGTCCTGGAGCCCGGTACAGAGAAGGTCACCCGCGAGGATGTGATCGAGCATTTTAAACGGCAGAAGATCAATAAGCGGTACTGGCCTGAGCGGGTAGAGATCATCGACCGGCTGCCCAGGACAGACAGCGGCAAGGTGAAAAAGTATCTGCTGGTAGAGGACATCAAAAAGAGGATGCTGCAAGATCCGGCAGAGCCTGCGGCCTATGTGGACCACTGCCAGGGCTGAGGCGGGCGCCTGCCGGACGATCTTCAGATCCAATAAAAGAGGGGGGACGAAAAATTGATCCAACAGGAATTTGGCCCCCGCAGGTGCAGGACCACCAGGAAGCCTTCCATCCAATGTCCGGATGTGGTCTTTTACCGCTGCGAAAGCTGTGGGATGATCCATCAGCGCATCGGGCGGAGCCAGTCGGAAGCGGTGGTCTCTTGCTGCGGGAAAGAGATGGAGATCTTAAAGCCTGTACCGGTGGCCGAGATACGGCCTGACGGGGATATCACCTACCAGATCGTAGGCGGGTACAATGAGAACGCGGTGAAGGTCTCCTGGAAGTTTGCCGATCCGGCCCGCGAGCTGGAGTGGCTGTACCTAAAGACCTACACCGGCGGGTATATGAAATACATCCTTCCGGGAAAACGCCCGCCGGTGGTCTTTGCCCTGGCCGATGAGGATGCCTTCTGCTACTGCGATGAGGATCCCTGTCTGGAATGTACCTTTTGGTGTAAGCGGGGCTTCATCATCTACGGTTATGTGAAGGGCGCAGGGCTTATAGAAGCTCCCCTGGATAAGGCCTCTGCTTACTGGCAGTCAGGAGCGGTGAGGTGAAGGCCCGGTGTGGAGCGGTGCAGCGAGGGCATCGGTCTATTTTTGTATATCTTGTTAAAAAAATCACGAATTAAGTTTTTTCCTATGAGTCCCATAGGGACGACCTATGAAAAAGAGTGCCCCCAAGATCTGGGCGTGCGCAAAAAATGTATAAGGAGGATATCATTATGGGAAAGCAAGCAGGCCAGGCGAAGAGCTTTGGTGCCAATGAGATCGACTGGAGGACCGTCATCGTATTTGTTTCGATCGCGTTCAGCTCTCAGTGCGGCGGCGGTTTTGCGGCAGGCTCTACGCCATGGTCCTATTTCTTCATGAACACAGGCTTTTACGGCATCCTGCCGGTGGTGACCCAGCCCTATTTCTGCCTGTTCATGCCCTTCGTGGTGGCGGCGATCAACTGCTTCATGATCTATTTCTTCATGAAGTTCGCCATGGACTTCAGGACCTTTGACTACAGCAATTTCCTGGCCAGATACGGCTCCACCTTCTGGGGCGGCATATTGGCAAAGCCGATGCAGTGGGTGTATGAGTTCAATTTTAACTGGCTGCTGATCGTGTGTATGGCATTGGCCTACTCCTCTTCCGGCTCGGCTCTGGCGGAGCTCACAGGCATCCCCTACATCCTGACCACCTTTATCGTCGGGATCATCATGTTCGCGCTGTGTATGAAGGGCAGCTCCCTGGTGCGCAAGAATGCCGTGTTCATGAGCGCGGTCATCTTTATCGCGCTGGTGGCGGTCAATGTCCCCAACCTGTTCTTTAACCTTTCCAGCGGACGTTTATCCGCCGAGATGGCGGTCATGTCCGACCAGATGAACACCAGTATCGCCCAGGGTGCCGGCAGCTTCGTGAAGTATCTGTTGGTCGCGCTCTGCTGGGCCTACATCTTTTCCGGACAGAACCTGGGCGGATTCGGCGCTTATGTAAACCATGCCCAGCTCTTTACGAATAAGAAGACCCTCCGCATGGCCGTGATCCTTTCCGTGATCGCCAACTGGGCGTTTTTGGAGATCAGTGTGGTGAACCTGGCAGCCAACTACAGCGAGGTGCTGGAGGGCTGGCAGGCCGGGAAGGCCGTCTACACGATCCTGGTAGTGCAGAACGGCGTGGGCGGCACCGTGCTGAAAGGGATCTTGCTGACCCTGATCACCGTGGCGATCTTCTTTGCCACGATCTCCACTGCGATCAACTATGCCCAGGGCTTCAATGACCGTGTGCTGAACTGGTATCAGAAAAAGGTCAAGGAAGATCCGGCGGTCTCCGCCGCGAAGCGGAATAAGAGAGGGGCGATCCTGACCCTGTTCTACGTCATCCTGACATGGGGCGTTTCCCAGGCAGGGCTTACCAGCCTGGTATCCAAGGGGCTGACCGCTGTATCCTTGATCAACCTCTTCACCCTGATCCTGCCCACCGTCATGAACGTGATCATCGGGTGGAAGGATGCAGATTATGAGAACCTGACAAAAGAAGGATGATCTTAAGAATCCCCGGAGGCTTTGTACATAAGGCCTTCGGGGATACTTATGGACCGTATGGAGAAAGACGCCGCGGCGAGCGTGCAGAAGGCCTGCGCTGCGGCGAGAAGGAGGACAGTGGCGATGGAACATTACAAAAAAGGAAATGCTCTGGCGGCAGCACAGGGGGACGGCATACGGGCGAGGGTGTTCGCCGCGTCCTGGGCCGTGATCTTCGCGGCGGCTGGTGTTTCTGCCTACTCGGTGTTCAAGACCTCGATCATGGAGGCCACAGGCGGAACGGACAGCCAGATCTCCATGGCCTACACCATCCAGTCCTTCTGTATGGCGATCCTGGGGATCTTTTCAGGGGCTGCGGTGGATAAGGCAGGGCCGAAAAAGGTGATCTATATCGGCGGTCTGCTCTACAGCCTTGGCTGGCTGGTCAGCGGCCTGACCGCCTCAGTCCCCATGTTCTATCTGTTTTTCGGCGTGGTCAACGGCGTGGGCTCCGGTCTGATCTACAATTCCTCCGTGGCTACCGGACTAAAATGGTATCCGGAGAAAAAGGGGACCATGTCCGGGCTTTTGCTGATGTCGGCTTCGATCGGCCCCTTTATCACCTCCCGGGTAGGGGAGATCCTCTGCAACGGCATGGGGCTGGGGGCAAAAGGCTTATCGGCGATCGGCGCGTTTTACTTCTTCCTGATCTGGGGTGTCGGCTGGATCATGGAGGTCCCGGGAAAGGACTGGAAGGCGCCTGCCGCGCCGGCTTCTGTAAAAAATATGGAAAAAGCCGACAAGGAATATAGCCCGCGGATGATGGTGGCTACCTTGCGCTTTTGGCTGATGATCGGGCTGATGTGCTTAGGGAGCATGACCGGGATCATGTTCATCGGCGCGCTCTCCGGGATCGCCCAGGCCCAGCTTGGGGTAGGGTCCAATGCGGCTTCCTGGATCGTGGGCTTCAGCGCCCTGGCTAACTTTGCGGGCCGGATCAGCATCGGCAAGATCTGCGATAAGCTGGGAGAGACAAGGAGCATGCTGCTGATCCTGGCGGTGACCATCCTGTCTCTCCTCATCATGAAAAATGTCTTTACCGTCCCGCTGTTTTTGGTCTGCCTGCTGTTCATCGGGGCGGCCTTCGGCGGCGTGCTGGTCTGTTTTCCGCCTATGACCCAGAAGACCTTTGGCATGGCCAACAGCGGCGTGAACTACGGGATCATGTTCGTGGGGTATGCGGTCGGTTCCTATTTCGGCCCCCAGATCGCCGCCAACACAAAAGTCTTAGGACCGGACGGAGCCGCTATGGCCACCTCCTATGCCCGGGCCTATGACATCGCCATGGCAGTGGGTGTGGCTGGGATCTGCGTCTGCCTGCTGCTGATGGCCGTAAAGAAGAGATATGCCCGGCAGGCAGCCGGCTGATGGGCGAGGGGCAGCCAAGGAGTGTCGGTAAGGTGGAGAGAAGGCCATTGAACGGCGGCATGGTCTGCGATAAAATGAAAGATAGCAAAGAGAGGATGGTGTCCTATGAACCTGTCGCAGTTGTATTATTTCAGAAAACTGGCCCAGCTCCAGCATTACACGAAAGCGGCCAAGGAACTCTATATCACCCAGCCCAGCCTCAGCGATTCGATCTCCTCCCTGGAGCAGGAGCTGGGTATCGCCCTGTTCCAGCGGGAGGGCAGGAACATCAAGCTGACCAAGTACGGACAGGAGTTTTATCAGTATGTCTGCGCCGCGCTGAACGAGCTGGAAAAGGGGATCGCGGTAGCGAAGGAGAAGTCCGGGGCCATCGGCGGCGTGATCGACCTTGGCTGTATCCCTACGGTCCTGGGGGACTTTATCCCCAAGGCGATCCAGGATTTTAAGGATGCCAAGAACCCCAAGGCTGTCTTTAACATCTATCAGGGCATGACCATGGACGTGGTAGAAGGCGTGCGGAAGGGGAAATATGACCTGGGCTTCTGTTCAAAGGTAGAGGCGGACGACCTTAAGTTCATCCCGATCATCGCCCAGCAGATGGTGGCAGTGGTGCGGGACGATCACCCGTTAGCGGTCCGGGATCAGATCAAGATGGCGGAGCTGGGCTTTTACTCCCTGACCACCTACCGGGAGTCCCTTCCGATCGGAAAGATCGTCCGCGCGATCTTGCGGGAGAACGGCGTAGAGGCCAGCTTTTCCTATGACGACGAGATCTCCATCGGAGGCGTGGTGATGCAGACGAACCAGGTGGCGCTGGCCGCGGACACGCCTTATCTCAAGCAGTTCGACCGGTTAAAGAAGATCAAGATCGCCGACATACCGCTGGATACGCGGCTGGTGTATATGGTGTACAGCAAGAAAAATTATCTGGCGAAGGCGGTGGAGGATTTCGCGGAGTTCGTGACGATGGAAGAACGGGACCTGCCGGTGGAGGAGTGAGCTATCGGACATCCGTCTCGCTATTTTGCACTTGTTTGACAGATATATATTGATTTTTTTGTGATAAACACATATTTTAGTTAAACGATCGTCAGATAGATCTGTATTTTTTCTCCTATAAGGATACTTTTAGCGGACCTGCCCCCCCCTAAGGCGGGCGGTCGATGCGGCACAAAAGGCCCCCGTATCCATACGGGGGCCGGCGTTGTCAGACGCTGATAAAAAGAGAAAGGGAAAGGAGTGCAGAGGTATGAAGAAAATGGCAGCGATCCTCTTGTCCATGACGCTCATCCTGGGCGGATGCGGCAAAGGAGGAAAGGATGCGGCGACGGAAGTACGGTCTTGTTTTGCGGCAGATGTTTCGATCATCCGGGATCATTTTTTTTGGAAGGGAATACCTTCTGTAAAAATCCGGTCAGTCCTTTCGTCTGGAGGGGACGGGGGTCTGCAGGCCGGTCCTTTTTATCGGCCTGTTTATTTGCGGCCGGACCTTCTTCTGCAGTCCGGGTCTTAGGCATGGCCTCGCCCCAGTCTGCGGATTCCAGCCAGAACCGGCGGCCTTCGATGACCATGGCGGTGAGCTTTCCCTGGAAAACGCAGCCGGTGTCTATGCAGAGCAGGCCCTTTTCCGGCAGAGGCATCTTCTTGTGGTAGGGGAGCAGCATCACGTTCTGGCCGTCGCCGAAGAAATGGGCGGGAGCGTTCAATGGGGTGTGGCCGATGATCGTCAGCCTGCCGCCATAGGTGTTCTGCCGGATGCTGTCCCGGTCCCATAAAAGCACATCCGGAGGTGTCCGGTGGATAAGATCGTCTTGTAGGCCGGCATGGGTACACTGGAAATGTTTGTCCTGATAGTACAGGACCATGTTTTCCTGGAACCATCCGGTGTGGTTATGGATGTTGTCCGTGTGGCTCCGAAAAGAGCGGACGGTCTTGTCGCCGCCGTTGCTGCGCCAGGTAAGCTGGGAATCCGGGTCAGTCACAGCATCCAGCATCAGCTGCTCGTGGTTCCCTCGGATGAGCACGCAGCGCTCCCCCATAGCAAGCTTTAAGCGGCGGAAGAGGTCGAACACCTCATAGGGCTGCTCCCCCCGGTCGATCAGGTCCCCCAGACTGATCAGCCGGTCCATCTCTTCGTCAAATCCTGTTTTTTCCAGCAATACCACGGTTTCCTGATAACATCCGTGGATGTCTCCGATGATGATCGTCCTCATGCAGCATCTCCTTTTCCGTTCATTCCACTCTTTTATCTTACCGCATTTTCGGGGAAATGTCACTCTGGAAAATGCCACAACGACTATCCCAGATATCAAAAAAGCCAGACACAAGGCGAGCGGTATACCGCCCCCTTGTATCTGGCTTTTTTTGAGAGTGTTCAATATTGTAAAGCGTCTCCATCATAGACCATGGACTTAGACCAAGGTCAAGAGAGAAATATTACCGTTTTCTTACAAAAATGGACAGATCTGTTCATAGAGCTTACGTTGTTTTACAGTCTCCTTACTTCCATTGACGTTGGAGCTGGTCTATGGTTTATTGTAGACAGCAGTCAGGGAGACCTGACAAGTCCGAAATGGATGATATGGATGAGCACACGTCCGGGAGGGCATCGCCTCTGTTTCCAGCTGGACAGAGTGCGGCAGCCTCTGGTGTGCGAAAGGATCGAAAGGAGAATGAACGATGAGCGATAGGAAAAGAAGACTGCCCCAGATCTTGGCGGCAGCGGCAGTGATGGCGATGGTATCGGCAGCCCCGGCCTTTGCGGCCAGCGGCTGGGTGATGGAGGATGGGCAGTGGACCTGGCAGGACAAGAATGGGGATCGGGTGACGGATACCTGGAAGAAAAATGACAAGGGAGACCACTGGTTCTATCTGAAGGAGGACGGCTACATGGCGGTGAGCCAGCTGGTGGAGCGTGATGACGACACCTTTTATGTCAATGAGGACGGGGCTAGGGTCCAGAATGAATGGCGGCTTTTAGAGGACGACAGTGACAACCCGGCGTATACGAACGGCACCTGCTGGTACTATTTCGGCAGTTCAGGCAAGGCGGTGAAGAATATCTCGGGAAAAGTAAAGCTGACCACGATCAATGGAAAGAAATATATATTTGATGATGCCGGGAGGATGCTGTACGGCTGGGTCTTAGAGGATGGGACCATGGCGGGCGATGATACAGATTGGGCATCAGGCGTATATTATTGCCGGGAAGAAGATGACGGCGCAGTGGTGGTGAACGACTGGCGGCAGATCCAGGTAGACGATCCGGAGGGAGATGCGGACGCAGAGGAAGATTACTGGTTCTATTTTGGAGCAAATGGGAAAAAGATCGTGGACGCCACGAAGACGATCAACAAGAAGAAATACCAGTTTGACGAGAGAGGTGTGGCCCAGTTTAAGTGGAGCTTCTCCACCTCATCGAACGCTTCGCAGGGGGTAGCCACTTCTTCCGTGGCATCTGCCAGCAGCTATAAGTACTATAATACGCCCGATGAGTGCTGGATGGCCACCGGCTGGGTCTATACGGTCCCGGATGAGAATGTGGATCCGGAGGCTTACGCAGACGATGAGCAGTACTGGTTCTACCTGGATAAGAACGGGGATCAGACCGTAAGCCAGATCAAGAAGATCGACAACTATAAATATGGTTTTAATGAGAAGGGCGAGATGCTGGAAGGACTGTACGCGATCACCTTTGACGCAGATAAGAAGATCGAGACGTATGAAAAGATCGAGACCATCAGCGATATGCCGGGAGAGGATGAGGCATGCTCGGTCTATTACTTTGGGAACACCCCGAAGGACGGCGTGATGGCGAACAAGAAGAACGTGGAGGTCGAGCTGGATGATACATACACCTTTGGCTTCCGCTCCAACGGCGAGGGCATCCATGGGATCTCGGATAACGGGATCTACATCAAAGGCCGGAAGCTGAAGGCGGACTCGGACAAGAAGCTGGAGGTGGTGACCTTTGACGGAGAGGACTATCTGATCAATACCTCCGGTACGATCCAAAAACAGAAGACGAACATCAAGGATGCAGAGGATACCTATTACTGCACAGATGCCAAGGGGATCGTGACCTATTGCGATACCGAAAAGCGTCAGAAGTAAGCGAGGGGGACAGAACATGCATTGTGTGCGGACATCCATACAACGGTCCATTTATCACGCGTAGTCTGATAAAGATCTGCTGCAAAAGATCATAAATGGCCCGAAAAGCCAGATACAAGGTGAGCGGATGGCCGCCTTGTATCTGGCTTATATCAGATGATGACCGGGAAATGGTCAGTGGTCAAGACCGGGTATGCGCATGCATGACGTATGTAAAGATCGAAAGGGGAATGGAAGATGAGTGCCATATGCGTTGGGGAGCATAGGGTGAAGGGATGGGAAAAAGAAGTATCAGCGGCATTGGTGCTGGTACTTTTTGGATATTGGATCGATCGGGACGTATCGCTCCAGGGCTTGTATAAGGATGACTTATACCTGTGGAGCTGCTATGCGGAGCAGTCTTTCCGGGATTTTGTGTTCCCGGTCGGGGGTATGCATATTCGGTCTTTGTACTATCTGGCGGCCTGGATAGAACTGAAGTTGATCGGTACACATGTGGAGTGGATCGTACCGATCAATATCCTGCTCAATTCGATATCCGCCTATGGCTTATATAGGCTGGCGAAAGCATATAGCCGCTCGGCATGTGTGGGCTTGGCCTGTGCCCTGGCGCTTTTATCATCGCGGTTATCCTATTATCAGATCGGGCAGCTATATGGGCTGATGGAGACTATGGCTTTTGGGATGGCGATCGGGATCTTGGCGCTCTTATATGTTTTTCTAAATGGTGATGAAAACAAAAAAAGAGACCGATCGTTTTATGGGGCATGCCTGCTCTATCTTGGGATCTGCTTTGTCCATGAGCGCTATGTGGTGCTGCTCCCGCTGTTTTTGTTCGTACTCCTGTGCCGGAAGGAAAAAAGAAAACGTCTATGGGCGGCTCCGCTAGGATGCTTTGCGGTAGCCTGGTCCATCCGTCTGGCCGCCACCGGAAGGGTCGTGCCGGCAGGGACAGGGGGGACACAGATAGCGGATACCTTTTCGGTGGGGACCTTTCTTTGCCATGGGGCCAGCCAGGTCGCTTACCTTTTCGGGATCAATGCTGGTCCAGAGCATCTGAACGGGCAGGATATCCGCCAAGCGCCTATGCAGGCGGTCCGGATGTTAAAATGCAGAGGGATCTATGGGTATTATGAGGATGGATGGATCGATGAGCGTGCCAGGATCCAGGTGATGGCCGGGTCGGACGGGAGCATCGAGATGGATCTTTATCATCCGGGCACGATAAACGATGATCAGCATATCATGATCGATGTCAATGGTGAGCGGCATACCGTTGTGACGATCGAGGAAGAGTGGACGTATCTCCAGATACGAACACGACCCTATGAAGTGGTGACCTTGGATATCCGGACAGACTTTTATGTGCCGGATGCCCAGGAACAGCGGGGAGAGCGAAGGCTGGCGGCGGTGTTGACGCTGCGGGCAGATTGAGCAGCGGATGACGCAAATGCTTTTAAAGCCAAGAGGGAGGAAGAGATGAGCCGGGGATATTCGATCGGAGAAGTAGCAAAGCTTTTGCATGTGAGCCGCGATGCGCTGCGTTTTTATGAGAAAAAGAAGCTGGCAGCGCCCAGCAAGGCGGAAAATGGATACCGTTATTATTCGGAGGAAGATATCCAGCTGTTGTTGGACCTGGTTTTTTTGAGAAAGATCCAGTGTAGTATCCAGGATATCCAAAGGCTTTATGAAGATAGGAGTCTGGCCTATACAGAAAGCTTTCTGGACCGCCGGATAGAGGAGGAGGAAAAGGAGATCCGGCACCATGAGCAGATGCTTGATAAGCTGATCGTCACCCGCTATACCAGGCGGAAGATCGTAGGATCTCTGGGGAAGTACACCCTCCGCCCGATCCCCCGGACCTATATCTTTTCAGAAAAGCTGCCTGACTATGCTCAGGTCCGTGAGGCCTGGTCCCGCACGATCCAGGAGGAAGAGAGATTGGAAAACTGCTATCTCCACGAACAGTCCGATCTGCGCTGCGGGGGAGATGGCCGCTGCTATTATCTGGTGCTGGAAGACTATGCGGTAAAGGCGCTGGGGCTGGAGGAGGCCGCTAAGACGGCCCCCTCCTTTGCCTTTTCCCAGTGTGTGCATCACATATATGCCTCCAAGACCGTATCGCCGACCGAGGCTGATATCCAGTCCATGGTCCGCTGGGCCAGAGAGCAAAAGATCTCCCTGACCGGAGAGGTCCACGCTCATTATCTGCTGAACCATTACCGGAAGGGGAAGCTGGAGACATCCTATATCGAGATGTATATGCCGGTGGGATGAAAAGTCTTTGCTGGCCATTTTTTACAGGTTTGCTGAGGGGCTCCTCCCTTCGGTTGCTGGGCAGCTGGCGTGTGGCAGATCAAAAGGCAAGCCGACTAAAGATAGTGACCTCCTCTGCGGATGGTCGAGAAAAGATCGCGGTCAGGTAGTTGCATATCCGCCATATCTGTGGTATACTGTTAGACAAAAAGGATGAGAGGGGTGGAAAGATGAGGAGATGACCTGCTTGAGGAACATATATCGATCGCGGTATCGTTTGTGCGATACGGTTGTTCATGTTGCCAAAAGCAGGCCAGTCCTCATCCCCCTCTCTTTTTGTGCCCTAAAAAGGCGGCTCTGGACAGATGATGTCATGGCAAAAGGAGCTGGACCGGATCCTGTACATCAGGGTACCAGGCCCTGGCAAGCCGGTTTTCTGCAAGGCGATCCAGGAGCAGAGAAGAAAGAGATAGAGAGCGTAAGACAGTGAGGGATGTGGCGGCCGGTCCTTTTTGGCAGCAGGAAATGGACTGGAGGGATGTGTGATGGCACAGATCAAAGTGACAGACCTCACTTTTTGTTATGAGGGAAGCTTTGACGACATTTTTGAGAACGTTTCTTTTTCCATCGATACAGACTGGAAGCTGGGTTTTATCGGCAGGAATGGGAAAGGAAAGACCACCTTTTTAAAGCTTTTGCTGGGAGAGCTCCCCTATGCGGGGAGGATCGACGCTCCTCTCTTTTTTGACTATTTTCCTTACCGGCTGCCAGAAGGCGGGCTGGATCAGTGCGCTGCGGTGTTCTTGGATACCTTAAAGCCGGGCTGCGAGGAGTGGCGCGTCATCTGCGAGCTGGGAGGCTTAGAGGCCTCGGCGGAGCTTTTGTACCGCCCTTTTCGGACCTTGAGCCATGGGGAGAGGACCAAGGTGCTCTTAGCGGTATTGTTCTCCAAAGAGAACGACTTTTTGCTGATCGACGAGCCCACAGATCACCTGGATCAGGAGGCCAGGGAGAGTGTGAAACGGTATCTTAAGGGGAAGAAGAGCTTTCTCTTAGTCTCCCATGACCGGGAGCTTTTGGATGCCTGTATCGACCATGTGCTGGTGTTGAACCGGAAGACTATAGAGGTGCAGAGGGGGAACTTTTCCTCCTGGTGGGAGGATAAGAGCCGCCGGGACCATTTTGCCCGGGCGGAGAATGAAAAGCATTTAAGGGAGATCGCGTTTTTAAAACGGGCGGTGGATCAGAGCGGACGATGGGCGCAGAAAAATGAGGACAGCAAGATCGGATACGATCCTATAAAGGAGCACGACCGGTCGAGCTCCGCCAGAGCCTATATCGGCGCGAAGACTAAAAAGATGGAGCGCCGTGTAGGGCAGTATAAAAAGCGGATGGAGCGTGAGATCGGCGCCAAAGAAGGGCTTTTGCAGGATATCGAGGAGCCGGTGTCCTTAAAGCTGGCGCCCCTGTCCTATCGGAAGGAACGGCTGCTCAGCTGCAGGGAGCTGGCGCTGGGCTATGGGGCCAAAGCTGCTGGGAGAGCGGTGCTGGAGGATCTGTCTTTTGAGATAAAACAGGGGGAGCGTGTGCTCCTCCATGGGAAAAACGGATGCGGGAAATCGACCCTGATCAAGGCGATCCTGGCGGCCGGCGGTCAGCCGAAAGCTGCCCCGCAGGTCCTGTCCGGCGAGATGCAGGTGGGCGCAGGGCTTGTGGTCTCCTATGTGAGCCAGGATACCAGCTTCCTAAAGGGGAAGCTCCAGGACTTCTGTCGGGAGAGAGGGCTTAAGGAGAGTCTTTTCTGCGCTCTGCTCCGCCAGATGGATATGGAACGGGTCCAGTTTGGAAAGGATATGGCCCGGTTTTCCGAGGGACAGAAGAAAAAAGTCCTACTGGCGGCGAGCCTGATGACACCGGCACACCTTTATATCTGGGATGAGCCTTTAAATTATATCGATGTGTTCTCCCGGATGCAGATCGAGGAGCTTTTGATGACCTACAAGCCCACCATGCTCTTAGTGGAGCATGACGCCCGGTTCCAAAAAAAGATCGCCACCCGGGTGGTGGAGATCGGGGATGATAAAGCTCCGTAAAGGCACGGTCAAAGTGTAGAAAAGCGGTCGTTTAAGAGACCGGAGGCCCAGAGATCCCACGATAAAGAGCATCTGGCCTGATGCGGTGGATGCTCTGTTCGTGGGGGTTTTGTGATAAATGCATAATAAAATGGACAAAGGATCGTGGATGTTATCTATTGAACACAGATAAGTTATATGATATCTTATCACTATAAAGGAGAAATGAGAAAGCATATGAATCTAGTGGAGACAACACAGCAGCAGATCGTGGATATGATCCAAAAAAAGGAATACGATGAAAACAACTATCTGCCCAGTGAGGGAGACCTTGCGAAGCGTTTTGGGGTCAGCAGGGTAACGATCCGGGAGGCGGTGCGTTCCCTGGAGATACGCGGTTTTTTGAGGAGGATCCATGGAAAAGGGATCTGTGTCCTGGACGACAGTGTCAATGCGACGGCAAGATCCATTTCCGATATGATCACGCAAAGAGATTGTACCACAGGAGATATCCTGGAGGTGCGCCAGATCGTGGAGGAATCCTGTGCCAGACTGGCTACGCTGCGAGCAGACGAGGAGGATCTGAGGGCGCTGGAGGCCTGCCTCCGGGGGATGGAGGGCGCAGAGGAGATGGACGAGGGTTATTATACCAGCGATCTAAATTTTCATCTCCAGCTTGCAAGGGCCACGAAAAATAAACTGCTGACCGCGATCGTGACCTCCTACACCCCCATGCTGAAAAAGAGCATCATCATAGCTTCCCAGAAGGACTACTGCATCGAGCAGAAATTTCATTACCACCGCAAGATCTATGAGAGCATCTGTGAGAAGGATCCGGAGCAGGCCGTGATACGGATGCGCGTCCATCTGACTGCCACAGAGGACAATCAGAATACATATCACTCTATGGAAATGAAACATGGAGGTGAAAAATAGCAAATGGTGACGGAGCGTTCGCGCTCTCGACCTTTCTTTCAACTTATAACATATCATATATCTTATATCACACATCATGCAGCACAAGGAGGTCACTTATGAAGATCAAAGAGGTAAAGACACATATCGTCAAAGCGCCGCTGGAGGAGCCCTTTTCTTTTTCCCAGGGCTGGGTGTACGATCGCTGTTCGGTCATCGTGGAGGTGGTCTGCAGGGACGGAGAAAGCGGTTTTGGCGAGTGTCTGTGCCATGGCATGCAGCCGCCGCAGATCGCCGCCGCGTTTATCACCCATTGCTTTGCGCCGCATATGATCGGCAGAGATATCTTTGATGCGGAGGTTTTGTGGGAGGAGCTCTATAATCTCTCAAGGCCTTTTGGTCAGCAGGGGGCGGCAGTGAACGCGCTGAGCGGTGTGGATATCGCGCTCTGGGACGCGATCGGAAAGCATCTGGGAAAACCCATAAGCAAGCTCCTGGGCGGCAATTTCCGGGATTCGGTAAAGGCGTATGCTACAGGCTTCTACCGGAAAAAGGGGAGAAGGTATCCGGAGGATGCGATCGAAGAGGCTTTAGGCTACATGAAAAAAGGGTTTCGGGGTATGAAGCTGAAAACAGGCTTTGGCGTTGACGCAGATATCGCGTATATCCGGGCGGTGCGGAAAGCCGTGGGATATGAGGTCATGCTCATGGCAGATTTTAACAGCGCTTACAGCCAGGCGGAGGCAAGACGGCTGCTGCTCTCGCTGGAGCCGGAAAAGCTGGAATTTTATGAGGAGCTCCTCGCGCCGGAAGATATAGCCGGCTATGTATCGATCCGGGATCTTACCCCATCCTATATAGCGGCAGGAGAAGAGATCTTCGGGAAGATAGCGTTTAAAGAGTGGCTTGCAAAGGGAGCGCTGGATATCTATCAGCCGGATCTGTGCAGCAGCGGCGGCTTTACAGAGTGCAAAAAGATCGCGGCCCTCTGTCAGGCCTACAATACCATGCTGATCCCTCATGTGTGGGGCTCCGGGATCGGACTTGCGGCATCGCTGCAGTTTATCGCGACCCTCCCGGCCACCCCCTTGCGGAGCGCCCCCCAGGAGATGCTGCTGGAATACGATCAGTCCAGCCATCCCTTCCGTTTGGATCTGATCCGCGACAAGATCGTGTTCAGAGATGGATACGTTCAGGTGCCTGACGCGCCAGGCATCGGCGTTGAAGTAGATAGAGACATATTAAACCAGTATCGTATGAACGACTAGGAGGAAAGAACATGAAGAAGAGTATCGCGATCATCATGTCGGCGATCATGGCAGTCAGCCTGACCGCATGTGGGAGCCCGTCGGGTGCAGCAGCAGATGGAGGCACACCGGAGACGGCACAGACGCAGGGAGAGACCGTGACCCTTAAAATCGGAAATGCCATGGCTGCCGAACATCCCTGGAACGTCGCCACGGAGCAGCTGGCCGAGAAGGTAAAGGGATATTCGGATGGGCGTCTGCTCATTGAAAACTATCCGGACGCGACCCTGGGAGCAGAGGCAGAGCTTTTAGAGCAGGTCAAGACAGGGACTCTCGATCTGTGCATCGTCGATCCCAGCGTGGGAACGACCTACAGCAAAAAGCTCCAGCTGTTCGCACTGCCGTTCTTGTTCAGAGACAAGGCGCATTGGGCGGCAGCATTGGACGGAGAGGCGGGCAAGAGGTACGCGGATATCATCGAAGAGGAGACGGGGATCAAAATGGTGGCCTATTGGGGAGGCTCGACGAGAAATGTGCTCAGCGTAAAGGAGCCGGTGACCGATATCGCCCGGCTGAAAGGCTTTAAGCTGCGTCTGGCAGCGTCTGAGCTGAAATTTAAGGTGTGGGAGGCTGTTGGCTGTCTTCCGGTGGAGGTGGCGTTCGGCGAGACCTATTCCGCACTTTCCAGCGGTCTGTGTGACGGCATGGAAAACGAGATGCCCTCGATCCTGTCCGCAAAGTTTTACGAGGTGGCACCATATCTTACGAAAACAGAGCATGAGATCACGGTCCGTCCGGTGTTCATGAACGCAGATGCGTTCAACAGCCTGGGACCAGAGCTCCAGGAAGCCTTTATGAAGGCGTTGGAGGAGACCACGATCCTTGCCCGTCAGCTGGAGGAGGAGTACGGAAAAGAGGCCGAGGAGAGTATGGTGAACGAGCTTGGCCTAAAAGAGACCGAGATCGATAAGGGACCGATCATCGAGGCGGTCACGCCGGTGTTCGAGGCATTTGGAGAGGATACAGGGCTTACAGAGATCATAGGAGCGATCCAGGGAACGTAAGGAGGCGGTGGTTTGGATAAGATATCTCGTTTTATCGGGAACATGATCGAGAAGGTCATGCTCCTGTTGATGGTCCTTTTGGTGGCCGTGACCTTTCTGCAGGTCCTGGCAAGATTTGTGTTCAAGATCCCGATCAGCTGGAGCCAGGAGATGGTGAAGACATGCTTTGTGTGGATCATCTTTATGGGAGCGGCGATCGCCGTGAAGGAGAGGACCCATCTTACCCTGGATATGCTTTCCGCCCATCTGCCAAAAAAGCTGCAGGGGGCGGTCAGGAAGGGGGTCCTGCTGCTGATGCTATCCTGTGCCGGTATCCTGTTCTATGGCGGCGGACGCTATTGCATCAGCAGTGCATCGAAAACGATGGTGACCATGCCCCTGCCCGCTAATGTGCAGTATATCGCGATGCCCGTCTCCGCGTTCCTGATGATCGGGTTCCTGCTCCAGCGTATCGTTCAGGAAGGAGCAGAGAAAAAGGAGGGAAGAGAAAGATGAACGTGATACCGGTGCTCCTTTTGTTCGTGCTCATGCTCGTGCTCATGCTGTTAGGGCTCCCGCTTGCCTTTTCACTGTTCTTTTCATCGGTAGTGGTGGTGACCGCCTGCACGGACCTGCCCTTTCTCCAGCTGATCCAAAAGATGTTCGCAGGGGTGGACAGCTTTGTCCTGACGGCGATCCCGTTTTTTATGCTGGCGGGAAATCTCATGAATTCCGGGAAGATCACCGATAAGCTCATCAACCTGGCTTCCACGGTAGTGGGGCATATGCGGGGAGGGCTGGCCCATATCAATGTGCTGGTCAGCCTGCTGTTCGGCGGGGTCTCCGGTTCGGCTGTGGCAGACACATCCGGTGTGGGCGCGATCCTGATACCGGCGATGCAGGATAAGGGCTATCCAAAGGCTTTTACCGTAGCCGTTACCTCCACCTCCTCTGTACTGGGGCAGATCATCCCGCCCAGCCTGATCATGATCATCTATGCCTCCACCAGCGGCGCCAGCGTACAGGCGTTGTTCATCGCTGGTATCCTGCCGGGTATCCTGCTGGCTCTGACGATGATGGCCGTCTCCTACTATCACGCGGTGCGGTATGACTACCCACGTGAAGAGAAGAAGACCTTTAAGGATTTTTTTGCCGCGTTAAAAGAGTCGGCGCTGGTGCTCTTTATGCCCCTCATCATCATCGGAGGCGTCCTGTCAGGGGTATGTACGGCAACGGAGAGCGCGGTGGTGGCCGTAGTCTATAGCCTGATCATCACGCTGTTTGTGGATAAGACTCTGGAGTTCTCCGATCTGGGGCCGATCTTCATACAGACGGCAAAGGGGAGCGCCACCAGTCTGTTCTGCATCGCGGGAGCGGGCGCTTTCGGATACCTGATGGCCTATTTTAAGGTGAGCGCCCTGGTCCAGCAGATGATCTTGGGGATGGATATGACACAGTGGCAATATATCCTGTTCTGCATCCTGCTGTTCTTCTTCTTGGGATGCTTTATGGACGCAACGCCGGCGATCAGCATCTTTGTGCCGATCGTGGTGCCGGCCGGGATCGCGCTGGGACTGGACCCCACCCATCTGGGGATCGTCATCTGTTTAGTGCTCGCCATTGGGATGGTGACACCGCCCTACGGCCTGTGCCTCCTGATCGGCTGCCAGATCTCCGGGATAGAGCCGCAGAAGACATTTAAGTCGATCGGGGTCATGCTGGGCGCGGTCATGGTGACCCTGGTCATCGTCCTGCTTCTGCCGGATCTGGTCCTGTGGCTCCCGCGGCTGATCTGTCCGAAGTTTGTATGATCCTTTGTGTGGGGTTAAGGCGCTGTGATCACCGCGCTCCCGTGAAGATCGCACAGAGGGACCAGGCAGAGCGGCCCGTGGAGGGCTTCATAATCCTCCACGGCCTGTCTTGCCCCGCTGAAACGGGGATTGCCGTAGTCGTGGAGGCAGATCATGCCGCCCGGGCTCAGCCTGGGATAAAAGTACTCCAGTCCGGCAAGGAGAGGGGCGTAGAGGTCCGCGTCCAGGCTGACCAGGCAGAATCGGGCCGTCTCCAGACCCTTGGCGGTCTCTGGGAAAAAGCCTTTTCGGACGCGTGCCTGCTTTGGGTAGGGCAGACGGGCCAGGACCGCCTCTAGGCTGGTGTCCGCAAAATCTCCGGTCTGCGCCCTGGAATAGCCGGACCGTTCCTCTTCGGCGATATCCCGGGGGTCAAAACCTGCGAAGGTATCGAACAGGTAGAGCGTCCGGTCCGGAAAGAGCAGGTTCAGCTTCCAGGCCGTATCGCCTTTATAAACGCCCAGCTCCGCCAGATCGCCAGGGACCTTCCTCTTTAGCAGACGGTCTGCCATATAAAAAAGAGTGGCGCTGCGGATATCAAGATAGCGGTAGAGATCGCGCAGGAAGAGAAAGACTTTGTCAAAGCCGGCCTGGATGGCTTGGCGCTTTAGCTGGCCGGTCCTGTCTTGGTCGGTGACGCCGATCAAGATCAGGTCTGGCTCCAACTTTATGGCATCCTCTACGGAACAGACGACGGTCCCGTTCATCCGGGTCCCCCAAAGCCTTTCGGCGTTGTCGCCAAAGGCCAGGAGACGCAGGTGGTCATAGTTTAATAAACGGCTGGCAGCCCGGCCGGACTGGCCGGCGCCAAGTATAACGATCGTATCCATGAAAGATCCTTTCTTGTCTTTTTTATCCTCAGGAGCGATGAGCCAAATGCGGTGTACCTGCACCGGCTGTTTTATGGCTTTTTGAACTGTATGCGCAAGCGTGCGCCGAACTTGGTCCGTGCCTCCATCTCCAGGCTCACGACCTTCCCATCCCGCAAAACCTCCAGGCGTCGGGGCCCGTCCGGGGCGAACTGCTCCTGGGCCTGGGTCAGGCAGCTGATGCAGCGGTCGTCAGCGGGCAGGATCAGGTCGTCTAAGCGGAGACCGGCATCCAGGGCTTCCTGGATATCGGCTTGGGCATATTTAGCCACCGCTTCTCTTTAGATAGATGTTTTTAAAGATAGATTAGCTTGTCTGGTCGGGAAAATCAATGTTTTTATCACTTTTTACGACTACGCCGATCGTTGTATGTCACTATCCACACCTATGCCCCTCCCGGAGCTGCTTTAGTCGGCTGTCTTTTTGATCTGTCGCCTGCACCTATACAACAATTGGCGTGGGTGTGGATAGTAACCCGGCCTGTGAAAAGAAACATGTTTTTCGGATAAATACTTGCTTTTTCTGCCAGATAGTGTTATAGTTGTCATGATAACAGAATAAGGTAGATGATAGAGAGTGGGCTGCGGTCCACTCTTGCTTTGTGTACAGGAGCATCCATCATCTGCCCAAACAGGGACATAGAGGGAAGGAAGGTGAACTGGATGACAAAAAAAGAAATGTATGAGGAGAAGACGGAAGCGTTCCTCCTGCCGCTGGTCACAGAGCTTAAGTTTGAACTGGTGGATGTGGAATATGTAAAGGAAGGCGGAAATTTTTATCTGCGGGCATATATCGATAAAGAAGGCGGGATCACCATCGATGACTGTGAGACGGTCAGCCGCTTATTAAGCGACTGGCTGGATAAGGAGGATCTTATCCAGGACAGCTATATCATGGAGGTCAGTTCCCCCGGTCTTGGCCGGCCTTTGAAGAAGGAGAAGGATCTTGCCAGGAGCATCGGCAAGGAAGTGGAGGTCAAGCTTTACAAGCCTTTGGAAAAAAGCAAGGAGTATGCCGGCGTGCTGAAGGCATATGATAAAGAGTCCGTTACCCTGCAGATGGAGGACGGCGCGGACATGGTCTTTGAACGGCCCCAGATCGCGCTGATCCGCCTGGCCCTTGATCTTTAAGTGGCGGCCGCAGTCTGGCAAGAGGGGCCGCGGCGAGGAGAGCGTTTAGGAGGATATCATGAATAAAGAACTTTTATTAGCATTAGAGATGATCGAGAAGGAGAAGAACATCAGCAAAGCGGTGTTATTGGAAGCTATCGAGAATTCCCTGCTGACTGCCTGCAAGAATCACTTCGGGAAGGCGGACAATATCCGGGTGAACATCGATCCGGACACAGGTGACTTTTCGGTCGCGGCGGAAAAAGAGGTTGTGGAAGAAGTAGAAGATCCGCTGACCCAGATCTCTCTGGATGAGGCCAGGCTAAAAAGCCCCCGCTATGTTTTGGGCGATACGGTCCCGATCGCGGTGCAGTCCAAGGAGTTTGGACGTATCGCCACCCAGAACGCCAAGAATGTGATCCTGCAGAAGATCCGTGAGGAGGAGCGCAAGGAGCTGTACAATGACTACTACAGCAAGGAGAAGGACATCATCACCGGCGTGGTCCAGAAGAACCTGGGACGGAACATCAGCATCAACTTAGGCAAGCTGGACGCGATCTTAAACGAGAGCGAGCAGGTGCGGGGAGAGATCTTAAAGCCCAACGATCATATCAAGGTCTATATATTGGAAGTGAAGGATACCTCCAAGGGTCCCAGGGTCTCGGTCTCCAGGACCCATCCGGATCTGGTAAAACGCCTTTTTGAAGCGGAAGTGACCGAGGTAAAGGACGGAACGGTGGAGATCAAGGCGATCGCCCGGGAAGCGGGATCCAGAACGAAGATAGCAGTGTGGTCCAATGATATCAATGTGGATCCGGTAGGATCTTGCGTAGGTGTGAACGGCGCCAGGGTGAACGCGGTAGTGAACGAGCTGCGGGGCGAGAAGATCGACATCATCAACTGGGATGATAACGCCGCCTACCTGATCGAGAACGCGCTGAGCCCGGCCAAGGTGATCTGCGTGGTGGCCGATGAGGAGGCAAAGGAGGCGCTGGTGATCGTACCGGACTATCAGCTCTCACTGGCGATCGGAAAGGAAGGCCAGAACGCCAGGCTGGCGGCTCGTCTGACAGGTTATAAGATCGATATCAAGAGTGAGACCCAGGCCAAGGAACAGGGATTGTTCGAGGAACTGGGGATCGAATACCAGGAGGATATGGTCGATTATAACTACCAGGATGATGAGGACTTCCAGGAGGAGGCCTATGAGGATGAGCCTTACGAGGACGGAGACTATGAGGAGGAGTCCTATGGAGAAGATCGCAAAGAGGACGGCCTGAGGGAAGATCGGGAGGATGATATCCCGTCAGGCGCAGAGGATGAAAGCTACCAGGACGGCACAGGGGACCTTTTGGAGGAAGGACCTTTAAGCCGATAGCTGCCTGAGGCTGTATGGATGAGCGCAGCCAGTCACAAGATGCGGCAGCGGTTCATGCCTAAACGGCGGCATGCAGCTTATATAGATCATAAGGAAGCAGGTGTGACAGGAACGTGAGCATAAAAAAGATACCCTTAAGGCAGTGCATCGGCTGCGGGGAGATGAAGAGCAAGAAAGAGATGATCCGCGTGCTGAAGACTGCCCAGGAAGATATCCTGATCGACGCGACCGGGAGAAAGAACGGGCGGGGAGCGTATCTTTGTCCTTCAAGAGAGTGTCTGAAAAAAGCGATAAAGTCTAAGGGGCTGGAGCGGTCCTTTAAGATGGCGATCTCGAAAGAGATTTATGAGACGCTGGAAAAGGAGATGGAAGAGCTTGGATCCTAAACAGAAGATATTGAATCTGATCAGCCTGGCTACAAAGGCAGGGAAAGTAAAGAGCGGAGAGTTTTCTACAGAACAGTCCGTAAAAAAGGGCCGCGCCTGTCTGGTGATCGTAGCGGAGGACGCATCGGAGAACACGAAGAAAATGTTCCGGGATATGTGCAGGTATCATCACGTAGAGTCCTTCTGTTTTAGCAGTAAGATCGTGCTGGGCCATGCCTGCGGCAAGGAGATGCGGGCATCCCTTTCCGTGGAGGATAAGGGATTGGCGGAAGCGATCGGGAAACAAATGACTATGAATGGAGGTAGCGAAGTATGAATATAAACGAACTAGGCAAAGAGCAAGAAAATACTGGAAAGGCTGCGCCGCAGGCAGAGAAGGCGTCCGAGGGAGCGAAGCCTGCCGGGGCCGCGCCGAAAAAGAAGCTGGTGGCGGTGTACCGTCCCCAGAATTCCCAGCAGATCAAGAGCCGTCCGGCGGGACAGAAGCCAAAGACGGCGTCCCAGGACGGAAGGAGCGGGGCTGCATCCGGTGCCGGAAGGAAGGAGCAGGGCAGTGGCCGCACCCAGAAGTCCCTCTCCCTTTCGTCAGGAAAGGCAACGCTGACACCGGCCCAGAAGCCGGGCGCCCAGGATAAGGCGTCTGCGGTAAAGCCACAGGAGAAGGCAGTGCCGGCAGCGGCAGAAGAGAAGACGGAGTCTGTCCCCAGGAAGGCAGCGGCGGCAAAGACAACGGAAGGAAAGGCCGTGCCTGCAAGGACCCAGGAAGGGACCGGAGAGGCCCGTGTGAGCCGTGAGACGAGAGAGGGAGGCCGTGATGGCAGAGGCGGTCAGGACCGCGGCGGTTACGGGAACCGAGACGGCAGAGGCGGTCAGGACCGCGGCGGTTACGGGAACCGGGACGGCAGAGGCGGCCAGGGCGGCTACCAGGGGAACCGGGATGGCCAGGGCAGCTACGGGAGCCGTGGCGGTCATCAGGGAAACCGAGATGGCAGAGGTGGTCAGGGCGGTTACCAGGGGAACCGAGGCGGCCAGGGCGGCTACCAGGGGAACCGAGACGGCCAGGGCGGCTATGGGAACCGAGGTGGCCAGGGCGGCTACCAGGGGAACCGAGACGGCCAGGGCAGCTATGGGAACCGAGGCGGTCAGGGCGGCTATCAGGGGAACCGAGGCGGCCAGGGCGGCTATCAGGGGAACCGGGATGGCCAGAGCAGAGGCGGCTTCCAGGGCAGGGACGGCAGGACCGGTCCGGACAGAGGCGGCTTTGGCGGCAGAGATATGGGCCGTGGCGGGGCCGGACGGAACCAGGGAAATTCCAAATCTGCATTTGATACCCCGATCCAGTCGAAGCCTACCAGTACCCGCCCCAACAAGAACGCATACAAGAACGACCGGTACGAGAAGAAGAACTTAGATGCAAAAGAGGGCCGCTTAAAAGGCGGAAAGCCGGCAAAGGGCGCATTTATCATGCCCCAGAAGCCGGTGAAGGAGAAGGAAGAGGTCAAGGTGATCGTACTCCCGGAGGTGATCACCATCAAGGAGCTGGCGGAGAAGATGAAGGTGCAGCCGTCTGTGATCGTCGGCAAGCTCTTTAAGGAAAAGGGCCAGATGGTGACCGTGAACCAGGAAGTGGACTACGAGCAGGCGGAAGAGATCGCTATGGAGTTTGACATCCTCTGTGAAAAGGAGGAGAAGGTGGATGTGATCGCCGAGCTGTTAAAGGAGGCCGAGGAGAACGAAGCCGACATGTCCCCAAGACCGCCCGTGGTGTGTGTCATGGGCCATGTTGACCACGGCAAGACCTCCCTTCTGGACGCGATCCGCAAGACGAACGTGACGGCAAAGGAAGCCGGCGGCATCACCCAGCATATCGGCGCATACATGGTGGAGATCAACGGGCAGAAGATCACTTTCTTGGATACGCCCGGACATGAGGCCTTCACCGCCATGCGTATGCGGGGCGCCCAGTCTACGGATATCGCGATCTTAGTGGTGGCGGCAGACGACGGCGTCATGCCCCAGACCGTGGAGGCGATCAACCACGCAAAGGCAGCCGGAGTAGAGATCATCGTTGCCGTCAATAAGATCGATAAGCCCAGCGCGAATGTGGACCGGGTAAAGCAGGAGATGTCCGAGTATGAGCTGATCCCCGAGGACTGGGGCGGCAGCACGATCTTCGTCCCTGTTTCTGCCCATACCCAGGAGGGCATCAAGGAGCTTTTAGAGATGGTCCTTTTGACCGCAGAGGTGAAGGAGCTGAAAGCCAATCCGGACCGCAAGGCCAGAGGCCTGGTGATCGAGGCGGAGCTGGATAAAGGAAAGGGCCCGGTAGCCACCGTATTGGTGCAGAAGGGCACGCTCCATGTAGGAGACAACGTGGCGGTAGGTGCCTGCTTCGGCAAGGTCCGCGCCATGATGGATGATAAAGGCCGGCGTGTAAAGGAAGCAGGCCCCTCTACTCCGGTAGAGATCTTAGGTCTGAACGATGTGCCCAACGCTGGGGAGATCTTTGTAGCAACAGAAAATGAAAAAGAAGCAAGAGCATTTGCGGATACCTTCATCTCGGAGGAGAAGAGCCGGCTGATCGACGATACCAGGGCGAAGCTGTCCTTAGACGCCCTGTTCAGCCAGATCAAGGCAGGCAATGTGAAGGAGCTGCCGATCATCATCAAGGCGGATGTCCAGGGCTCTGTGGAGGCAGTGAAGCAGAGTCTGGTGAAGCTGTCCAATGAGGAGGTCATGGTCAAGGTGATCCACGGCGGCGTAGGTGCGATCAACGAGTCGGATGTGAACCTGGCCTCCGCCTCCAATGCGATCATCATCGGCTTTAACGTCCGTCCGGATGTGACCGCCAAGTCGATCGCGGAGCGGGAGAAGGTGGATGTGCGCCTGTACAAGGTGATCTACCAGGCGATCGAGGATGTGGAGGCTGCCATGAAGGGCATGCTAGATCCCATCTTCGAGGAGAAGGTGATCGGCCACGGCGTGGTGCGCCAGACCTTCAAGGCTTCGGGCGTGGGTACCATCGCCGGTTCCTATGTGCTGGACGGCCAGTTCACCAGAGGCTGCAGCGCCAGGATCACCCGCGACGGGGAGCAGATCTTCGACGGTCCTCTGGCTTCCTTAAAGCGCTTCAAGGATGATGTGAAGGAAGTGAAGGCAGGATATGAGTGCGGCTTAGTCTTTGAAAAGTTCAACGATATCCAGGAGGACGATATGATCGAGGCTTATGCTATGGTGGAGGTGCCAAGGTAAGTCCGCGCGAGTAAGGCAGGAGGCGGCTGTCTGTGCCGGCTGCATGGAGCGGCACATCCGGAGATATCGCCGCAGCGGCAGAAAGAGAGTGTATGAGGAAAAACAGTATAAAGAATACCAGGATCAACATGGAGGTGCAGCGGGAGCTGAGCGAGATCATCCGCAGGGAGATCAAGGATCCCCGCATCCACCCTATGACGTCGGTGGTGGCCGTGGAGGTCACCCCGGATCTTAAGATCTGCAAGGCATATATCAGCGTGTTAGGCGATGAGGAGGCGGCGCAGGCCACCATCCAGGGCTTAAAGAGCGGCGAGGGCTATATCCGCAGAGAGTTGGCCCGCCGGGTGAACCTGCGCAATACGCCGGAGCTCACCTTTATCCTGGATCAGTCGATCGAATACGGGGTCCATATGACCCGGCTGATCGATGAGGTGACCAAGGATCTTAAAAACTGAAGGACGATCGAAAGGAGGCGACCATATGTCTGTACTTGATCAGAAATTAGAGGGCGCAGGGAGCGTGGCGATCTTAGGCCATGTGCGTCCGGACGGGGATTGTATCGGGTCCTGTCTCGGCCTTTTGGACTATCTGGAGGCGGTCTATCCGGAAGTGGAGGCAGTTGTCTACTTGGAGGATCCAGTACCTAAATTTAATTACCTGCGGGGCTTCGCAGCGATCCGGGACCTGACCAAAGAGACCTGGACCACATCCGACGCGGTCCCGTCCTATGACCTGTGCATCTGCTTGGACTGCGGGGATACAGACCGTTTAGGGGAAGGAAAGAAGCTTTTGGAGGCGGCAGAGGACAGCCTCTGCATCGACCATCATATCACCAACACGGGCTATGGCCAGGTCAATGTGGTGGAGCCGGATGCCAGCTCCACCTGCGAGGTCCTTTATGGGCTCCTTGAGGAAGAGAAGATCGAAAGAGATGTGGCGGAATGCCTGTACACGGGCATCGTCCACGACACTGGTGTGTTCAAGTACGCCTGTACATCCCCAAAGACCATGGCGATCGCAGGAAAGCTGATGGCGAAAGGGATCGATCACACGAAGATCATCGACGAGAGCTTTTTCCAGAAGACCTACCTGCAGAACCAGATCCTAGGCCGGGCGCTCTTTGAGAGCATCGCGTTTTTGGACGGAAAATGCGTCTTCAGTGTGATCCGGTTAAAGGATATGAAGTTTTACGGTGTGACCAGCAAGGACCTGGACGGGATCGTGGAGCAGCTGAGAGTGACGGAGGGCGTGGAATGCGCGATCTTCCTCTACGAGACGGAGCCCCATATCTATAAGGTGAGCCTCCGCTCCAGCGACAGCCTTGATGTGGCGAAGATCGCCGCTTATTTCGGCGGCGGCGGTCATGTGAGGGCAGCGGGCTGTACCATGTCCGGCAGCATCTATGATGTGA
>CAJUSS010000022.1 GCA_910588895.1 uncultured Lachnospiraceae bacterium | reverse complement strand
CCAGAGCGCCTGTATAAAATGACTGGTACATCTCATCCTCCTTGTTTTACTGCCTTCCCACATCGGTCACGGCCTTGCTCATGATCTGGTCATACATCTTGAGCACCTGGGCCGCACTCTGCAGCGCTCTCTGAGAGGTGATCATACTGGTCATCTCTTCTACCATATCCACATTGGACTTTTCCAGCGTGCCCCAGAGGACAGAAGGCTGTTCCACCTCCTGCGGTGCCTGGGCGGTAGAGTACATGCCGTAGTCCTCCTTGTGGAGCTGCTCATAGTCCGCAAAATCCACTACCCTAAGCGTGCCAAGCTGACGGACATTGCTTTCCTCTTCCCCGCCCTGATCTTCCTCGTCGCCGGTGGCCCTGACCGTCACGCTGATATTGCCCAGCTTATCTACGGTGAAGTTCTCGTCATCGATCTGGATCGGCTGGCCGCCCACACCTTGGACACGGCCCATGCCGTTAAGGGTCAGATACCCTTCGTCATCCACACTAAAGGAACCGTTCCGGGTATACCGGACGCCTGCGGGCGTATCGATACAGAAAAAGCCCTCGCCGCCTAACGCAAAATCATAGATCCCGTCCGTGACGTCAAAACCCCCCTGTTCATAATTGACATAGGTCCTGTCGGCGGTCCGGATCTTCGACGTAGTGGCCATGGGCTCTGGGTCATCCTTATAACGCTTTCCTGTCCGATAGAGCATCTCTTCCTGGAAAGTGGTGCTGACCATCTTATCTCGCTTGTAACCTGGGGTCTGGATATTGACCATGTTATTACTGATCACATTTAAGTTCCTGGTCTGCGTGAGCATACCGGACGTCAGATTGTAAAATCCCTGGTACATCCTAACCTCCTCCTTTCTGTGCCTGAAAAGGCGTTCCTCAAATGCTGCCTTTTAAGGCGCATATATCATCACTGCATGTATGTACCCATCTGTGCCTTCAGCTTTCGTATCGCGGAGCTGTGGATCTGGGAGATGCGCGGCTCGCTGACGCCTAAGATCTGGGCGATCTGGCCCATGTTCAGCTCCTCCACATAATACAGGGAGATCACCATCTTCTCCTTCTCCTTCAAAGTCTCCACCGCTGCTGCCAGCATCTGCCGGGATTCTCCCCGCAGAAAAGCTTTCTCCGGCTGGGAATCTAAGTCCCCGCTGGAGAGCTGCATGGACTGGCGCTCCCCTTCATCATCCGTGATCATATCCAGGGAGAGCACGTTCATCATCACGCTCATCCGCTGGATCTTCCGATACTTCCGGATATCCAAGTCCAGAGCTGCCGCGATCTCCTCGTCGGTGGGCGGGCGGCCCAGCGAGCGGCCTAAGGCCGCCTGGGTCTCCTCCAAAGCCTTCGCCTGCTTGCGGAAATCCCGCGGCATCCAGTCATTCTTGCGCACCAGGTCGATGATCATCCCCCGGATGCGCCTTGACACAAAAGTCTCGAATTTATTATCTCGCTCAGGATCGTATCTGTCAATACTTTTCATGATGGCGATCACACCTTCATTGATGATATCCTCCATCTGGAGGGCCCCTGCATAGATATTGCGCATCTGCAGGGCGATCGTCTTCACGATATAAAGATAACGGAGCGTGAGCGCCTGCTTTACCTCCAGCTTCCCTTCCAGACGGTACAGCTCCAAAAGCTCTTCATTGGTCTTCTCTTCTAAATAGTCAGTCTGGACCATCAGGCCTCCCTCCCTTCTATCTCCAGATCATACCTATGCCCGCTTCCGCCCGGTGTTCTCCAAAGTCAGGCTGCCGATCGACTGGATCTGTACGTTATTGGAGATCTCGTTAAAGGACAAGACCCGGACGTTGGGGTAAAACTGGTCGATCAGCCGGTAAAAGTGGACCCGCATCACCTGAGATGTGAGGATGACCGGACTCTGAGAGAAGTTGTTGAACTTCTTTAACTGGACCGTGAGCTGATTGATCACGCTCTGCAGCACATCGGGGTTTAAGGCCAGATAATAGCCCCGCTCTCCCTTGGATAAGCATCCCACCATGGTTCGCTCCAGCTCGGCATCTAAGGTGATCACCTTCATGCTGCCATCCTCGCAGTACAGACGGGTGATGGTCCGCTTTAAAGCGGTCCGGATGTTCTCGATCATGCCGTCCACATCCTTGATGGGAAGCCCCACCTCGGAGATCGTCTCCAGCATGGTCTCGATGATCGTCACCATATCCTTGATGGGCACACCCTCCTTCAACAGGCTGGTGAGCATCTTCTGGAACAGGCTGTAGGAGATCAGGTTGGGGAAAGCTTCCTCCACCAGCTCCGGGGACGTCTTGCGGACGTTCTCCACCAGATGCATGACCTCCTGGCGGGTGATCAGCTCATGTGCGTGCTGCTTGACTACCTCGGAAAGATGGGTGACCAGCACGGATAAGGGATCGATCACAGTGTAGCCGTAGATCTCCGCTATCTCCCGGTCCTCCGGTTTGATCCAGCGGCTGGGGATCCCGTATGCGGGCTCTATGGTCTCGATCCCGTCGATCACCTTCTCCGGGTTCTCCGGCTCCAGCGCCAGGAAATAGTCGATCAGGATCTCGCCCTTGGCCACCTCTTCGCCTTTTATCTTGATACAATATTGGTTGGTGTTCAATCCGGAGCTGTCCCGCAGACGGATGGAGGGGACCACAAAGCCCATATCCTGTGCGTACTGCCGTCTGAAGATGATGATCCGGTTGATCAGCCGTCCTCCTACCGATTCATCCACCAGCGGGATCAGGCTGTAGCCAAATTCCATCTCGATGGCCTCCACGGAAAGGAGGGTGTAGACATTGTTCACATCCTTGAAATATTCTTCCTCGCTCACAGGCTTTGGACCCTGGGCATCCTCTTCTTCGCCCAAGGGACCTCCCCCCGCCTCCTCCCCGGAAAAATTCCGCAGGGTGCTGCCGGCAGGACCGAAAGCGCCGCCTGTAGCCAGGGCCGGCTCGGCCTGGAGCCTTCTGGAAAGGTAATAGCCTCCCCCGATCAAGCCACCGGAGATGACCATCAGCGGGATCACCGGCATCCCCGGGATCACCGTCAGAACAGCCACCACCACACCGCTGATCATGATCGCGATCGGCTGGGCCATGAACTGCTTGGAGATATCTTCGTTTAAGCTCCCCTCAGACACTGCCCTGGTCACGATCATGCCCGTGGCAGTGGAGATCAGCAGGGACGGGATCTGGCCCACCAGACCGTCGCCCACCGTTGCGATGGAGTATGTGGTCATCACTTCGCCGATGGTAGCGCCTCCCTGGACCATACCGATGATCGCACCGCCGATCAGGTTGATAGCGGAAGTGACCAGGGACATGACCGAGTCACCCTTTACGATCTTGGTGGCACCATCCATGGAGCCGTAGAAGTCGGCTTCTCTCTGGATCTTTTCCCGGCGGTGCTTGGCCTCCTGCTCATTGATCAGACCGGAGTTCAAGTCCGCGTCGATCGCCATCTGCTTACCGGGCATAGCGTCCAGGGTGAACCTTGCGGCGACCTCGGACACACGCTCCGCGCCTTTGGTGATGACGATGAACTGCATCAACACGATGATCAGGTAGATGACCAGACCGACGACCACATTCCCCTGCAGCACAAAGTCACCGAATGCCTTGATGATCTGCCCGGAGGACCCACCGTGGGATAAGATGTTCCTGGTGGTGGATACATTGATACCCAGCCGGAACAGGGTGGTGACCAGCAGCAATGACGGGAATATGGAAAATTCCAAAGGTTCCCGGATCGTCATGGTGATCACCAGGATCATCATCGAAAGAGACATGTTCAGGATGATCGCCACATCCACCAGTCCCACTGGGAGCGGGATGATCAGCAGCAGGATAATGGTCAGTACAAATAGTACTATGGAATAATTCAGTAACTTTTTCATGCAAAGACTCCATCCATCTATGATCCGATAGTCAGAAACTGACGGACCATCTATCTAAACTATATGTCAACGGAACATATCCTCCCGGTCACTGGCTCTATAGATGTAGACTAAGATCTCCGCTACAGCCCCATAGAACTCTGCCGGGATCTCCCGTTCCACCTCACAGGAAGCGTAGAGCGCTCTGGCAAGGGGGCGGTTCTCGATCACGAACACACCGTTCTCCTGGCCCACTTTGATGATGCGCAGGGCCAGATGGTCCTGTCCCTTTGCCAGCACCACAGGCGCTCCGCTCTTATCGGGATCGTATTTTAAGGCCACCGCAAAGTGGGTAGGGTTTCGGATGATCACATCTGCTTCCGGAACGCTCTGCATCATCCGGCTCATCGCCATCTGACGCTGGATACGCCGGATCCTGCCCTTGATCTCCGGATTTCCTTCCGTGTTCTTAAACTCTTCCTTGACCTCCTGTTTGGTCATCTTCAGATTATTTTCGTAATCCCACCTCTGGTAGAGGTAATCAAAGAAAGCGACCACCGCAAACGCGATACAGACCCGTACCACCAGGTCAAACACAAGCTGGAGGGTCTGGCCCGCTGCGGCAAAGGTCTGCATATCGATCATCCGGGCCACCAGGGTCAGGTCTTTTTTTAAAAGGTTATAGAGCAGAGCCAGCAGCAATACGATCTTGATCAGGTTCTTTGCTACATCGATCAGCTTCTTTATGCCGAACATCCGCTTGATCCCGCTCAAAGGGTTCATCTTACTGAACTTTGGCTTCAGCGCCTTAAAGGTGATATTAAAACGGGTCTGCATCCCATACGCCAGGATCCCCAGGACCATAGATATCAACAGCATGGGCAGCGCACACTTTAATATGGCGAGCACCATGTAGAGATAGATATCCGGCGATCCATTCAAGGGATCATAGTCCCCTATAGCAGAAAAAAAGCGGAGCATACAGTCTCTGGCGGTCCTGTATATGAAGGGAAGCATCTTCTTGATCATGTAGAAGACTCCAAAGAGCAGGATCACCGTGACTACATCCTTGCTCTGGAAGACATTCCCTTCTTCTCGGGCTTCTCTTCGCCGTTTACTGGTCGGCTGCTCGGTCTTTTCCTGTCCATTTGCCTCCGCCAAGCTCACCACTCCCTTCTGCGGTCCTGTGCCTCTTGCCGCCTTCTATGGCCGCAGGCTCTTAAGCCGTGCCTTTTGGTCCTTATGCCATCAGCCCTAAGAGCCGGTCCATATCGCGGAACATATCTTCGATGATCACATAAAGCTTATCGGACATGGGATTGAACATCAGGAGCAGCATCGCCATACCGACGATGATCTTTAGCTGAAAGTTCACGGAAAACACATTGATCTGTGGGATCATCCGCATCAGGATCCCCATAGCGGCCTCCGTGATCAGCTCTATGGCCAGGATAGGGAACGCGAACTGCAGCCCCATAGCGATACTGTTCCGAAAGAGCTCCAGCATCAGCTGGGCCAGCTCCGGCCGGACTGCCACCTCCCCAAAGGGGATCAGACGGGCCGAGGCAAAAAATATGGACAACAGATACAGATGTCCGTTCGTCGCCAAAAACAGCAGCGACAGGAACGCATAGTAGAGTCCCGAGGTCACGGTCATCTGGGTATTGTACTGTGGGTCATAGACCTGTGCCATGGACAGGCCCATATTATTATCCATGATCGAGGAGGCGAAGCGCAGTATGCCAAAGGACAGCTCCATGGAATACCCCAGGACAAAGCCTAAAAGGAGCTCTTTGACGAGCATCACGCCGTATTCCAGCATAGTAGACGGCTGATGGGCCAGCACTCCGTCCACCCGCAGATAGAGCAGAAGGGAAAGGCCCAGGATCAGCGCCGCCTTTGCTCTGGCCGGGTAATTGGATCTTCCCAGCACGGGATTAAAGATGACAGCCCCGCTCATCCGCATGACGACCAGGGCAAACAAGATCAGCATGAACGGTCATCCTCCTACGATCTGGACAAACAAGGTCAACATGCAGCATCAGCCTCCGGCGATCAAGGCGACCATCTGCCGGAAGAAATCCTGGAGTGTCGCCAAGATCGAGCTCCCTAAAAATCCCATGACCACCAATATGGAAAGGAACTTCGGCACAAAGGTCATGGTCTGCTCATTGATCTGTGTCGCCGCCTGGAAGATGGCGATCACCACGCCCACGATCATACTGGTCAGCAGAAACGGCATCGCCAGCCGCAGCGCCAACTGGAACGCATTATACAGGATATCAAGAACTTCCAATTCGGTCATATGTGTCTTCCTTTCTGGCAGCAGGGCCTTGATCCTGTCACCGATAGCTCTGCGCGATCGTGGTGAACAAAAGCTGCCAGCCGTCCACTGTCACGAACAGCAGGAGCTTAAATGGCAAAGAGACCATGGCCGGCGGGAGCATCATCATACCCATGGACATCAGCGTAGTGGAAACGATGATGTCGATCAGCAGGAAGGGCAGATAGATCAAAAAACCTGCCGTAAAGCCTGCCTTCAGCTCACTGGTCATGAACGACGGGACCACCACGGTCAGTGGGTACTCCATCGGATCTTCCAGCACCTGGGAATCGGACATCTCCACAAAAGCGTCCAGAGTCTCCTTTTTTGTATTGCGCAGCATAAATTCTTTCACGGGGACTATCATCCGGTCTATGGCTTCTTCCTGGGAGATCTCCTCCTGCCTGTATGGCTGATAGGCCTCTTCATTGATCCGGTCCAGGACCGGGCTCATGGTGTACAGTGTAAGAAACAATGCGATCCCTACCAATACCATGTTCGGCGGTGCCTGCTGGACGCCCATGGCGTTCCTGGTAAAGGAGAGGATGATGACTGTCTTGGTAAAGGACGTCATCATGACCACCATGGAGGGCAGCAGCGCTACCATCGTCAACAAAAATATAAGATCCAGGGCGGGCACATTCCCGCCGTTCAACTGTGTCAGAAGGTCACCCATCTTTTTCTCCCTCTTCTATCGGTTGAGGTCCTGTATCTCCCGCGTCTGCCGGAGCCGACGGATCTCGTGGAGCTTTCGGAGCCGACGGATCTTGCAAAGGTCCCGAAGCTGCGGCAGGATCTGCGTTCATCAAAGGAGCAGGGACCGTCTCCCTGTAGAGCGCGGCGTTCTTCTGCAGGATCTCCTGGAAGGGCTGCTCTTTAGGGGAAAGGCCCCCTGGGACGACTGTATAGGGAGCGTCTCCCTGCTCAGAGGCCTCTTTAAATCGTCCGGCCTTTTTCTTAAGGAACTCGCCGGTCCAGTCCAGGGCATTCCCCGCACATTTTTCCAGGTGCTTCTGCAAGGTTGTCTTTTCTCCCATACTCCCATCGGCAGGCCAGGCCGTTTCGTCCAGACGGACATCCTCCGGGAACTCCTTCAATAGCTGGATCCCTGCATGGCTCACACCTACCAGATAGACACGTCCCACTGCTTTTAAGAGGAGGATCCTGCCCTGTCCTACCGGGAGCTGTTCGATCACCTTCAGATCATTCTGCCTGGAAACACGCATCCCGCGTTTTCCCAGCAGGCGGCTGCAGTAGTAGGTTAGGAGCAGTACTGCCAGGACCGTCAAAATAGAACGAAATAATGTCAAACCTTCCCCTTCCATCCTTATAAGCTTTCCGGATTGATCTCCTTCGTCACGATCTCCGTGATACGGATACCAAAATTATCTTCCACAACGACGATATCGCCTCTGGCGATGACCTGGCCATTGACAAACAGATCTACCTGCTCACCGGCCATCTTATCCAGCACCACCAGTGTTCCCTGGGTGAACTCCAGGATATCCCGGACCAGTCTCTTGGTCCTGCCGATCTCCACGGAGACCTCAAGGGGCACCTTCAAAAGCATCTCCTGATTGGTCCTGTCCTCTTCTCCGTCCCCTGCATCTTCCTGCATCTGCGGCGAAGAAAGGGGCTTGATGATCGAGGGACTCCCTGTATTTTCCTGTTTGGGGGATTCCGGCTTTGCCTTCATCATCTCCATCATCTGCATCTGTGTCTGCTGCATCTGGTTCAGGAGCTGGAGCATCATCGGATCCATGGACATAGGCGGATAGGGATACGGCCCTGCCGGAGCCTGCGGTGCAGGTGCTGCTGCCGGAGCCTGTGGTGCAGGTGCTGCTGCGGGTGCAGGTGTCGGGGCCGCTGCAGGTGTGCTTCCGGCCAGCATGGCGTTGATCTCTTCCTGGGACATGGTCCCGCCGGAGGATGCCGCCGGTGCCGGACTGGCTGCTGTCCCGCCGGCCAGCATGGCGTTGATCTCTTCCTGGGACATGCTCCCGCCGGAGGATGCCGCCGGTGCCGGGGTAGTTGCTGTCCCGCCGGCCAGCATGGCGTTGATCTCTTCCTGGGACATGGTCCCACCGGAAGGTGCCGCCGGTGCCGGGCTGGTTGCTGTGCCTCCGGCCAGCATAGCGTTGATCTCTTCCTGGGACATGGTCCCGCCGGAGGATGCCGCCGGTGCCGGTTCGGGAGCCGGTGCAGGTGCTGCTGCCAGAGCAGCCTCTTTATCAAGCCCAAGGTTATCGGCAAAAGGCTCTAAGAGCCGCTTCGCCAAACCGGTGGACATGATGTTCATGAACTCACTGTTTAGCTTATCCTCGATCTCCAGCCGGAAGCGGACCACTACCATGCCGTCTTCTTCCGGGAAATATTTCAGTTTAAACTCCTCCGGATCTCCTACGTCAAACGACTGGGGCGTAGAGATGTTGACCGTTGTACCTAAAAACTCTGACAAGGCTGTGGCCGATGCTCCCATCATCTGGTTCATGACCTCGCAGATCGCACTGATATGGATCTCGGTCAGATCCTCACTGATCGAAACAGGATCCTCCCCCATCAGGGTGCCTACGATGATGCACACATCCTCGCGGCGGAACATCATGATATTTTTGCCATCCAACCCTTCCACATAAGCGATCTCAACGCCGATGGCCGGTTCCAGACGTCTGAACTCAAATCCCTCTCGTGTCAATACCTCCGCTACGGGCGTGGTGATGTTCACCTGTGTGCCCAGCATGGTGGAAACTGCTGTTGCAGAGGCGCCGAGACTGATGTTCATGATCTCACCTATGGCATCTAGTTCCATTTCGTTAAAGCTGCTAGCGCCCATTCTGTTCAATCTCCTTCTTTAAAAATCATCTGTGACCGGATATCATGACTTTGCGATATCCAGTGCCTTCTGCGCCATCAGCTTCATCGCGTTCAAAGCGGTAACGTTAGCTTCATAGGATCGGGTGGCTGACATACTGTCAACCGTCTCCTTCAAAAGGTCCACATTAGGCAGTTGTACAAAACCATTCTCGTCCGCATCCGGATGTCCCGGGTTATACACTTGTTTCATCTCCCGATCGTCCTCGACGATCCCGGCGACCCTGACCCCGGCATTCCTTCCTGTAAAGCCTTCCCCGCGAGAAGCATTGCGGAGAGCTTCCCTAAAGGATCCTGCGCCGTAGCTCTCAAAGAGCACATCTTTCCTTACATAAGCGCCGCCGCCCTCTGTCCTGGTCGAATCGATGTTCGCGATATTTTCAGCAGCGATATCCATCCGGATCCGCTGTGCGCTCATGCCGGATGCGCTGATATCAAATGAACTTAAAAAAGCCATCTTTCATCCTCCCCTACCGGCATCAGCCTCCTAAGATCTTGTTTGCAGTGTCTACGATACGCTCCGTGTTAAAGGGCTTTACGATAAAGTCGCTGGCACCGGATTTGATCGCGTCGATGACCATGGTCTCCTGTCCCATAGCCGTACACATAACGATCTTCGCAGCCGGGAAGTCCTCTTTGATCTTCTTTAACGCCTGGAGACCATCCATGTTGGGCATGGTGATATCCATAAACACCATATCCGGCTTTTCCTCTGCGTACTTCTTCACTGCCTCTGCGCCATCCTGAGCCTCGATGATATCGGTGTATCCACTCTTTGTCAGCGCATTCTTAACCATCATCCGCATAAATGCGGCATCATCAACCAGCATGATCTTAGCCATCTTATTATCCTCTCTTTTCTCAATAATATAAGTTAGTTTAGTTATGATAAACTATTATGTTAACGCGGCTCAAAGCTCGAGCGGAGTCTCCTCCTGCACGGCCTGGAGATCCATCTCTTCGATATCCTCGTCCTCTTCCTCGTAGAGACGCCTGTTGATCCGGATCGCCACGTTCTTTTTATATACACCCATCTTACCAGTAAACCAAGGCTGCCTTCCGATAAAGAGCTTCACATCGTTGTCCTTCTGCTTGTTCATATCGATCACATCGCCTACCTTCAAGTGATAGATATCGCTTAAGTCCAACGCCACCGTGCCCAGCTGGCCGGTGACCGGGAGCTTGGTCTCCCGGATATTTTCCAGGATCGTCTCCCGGTTGTCCTCGTAGGCATAACCCTTGGAGATATGCTTGCGGCTGTCGATCACCTGGAAGACGGTCTCCAACAACGTTCCCGGGATACAGATCCGGATACGTTCCACCGCAAGTCCGGTAACATCCACATTCAAAAGAACGATCGCCACCACTTCATCAAGACCCACATCCTGTATCATACTGGGATTTTCTTCATACCGCTGGGCCTTGAAGTCCATGCTTATATAGTTGCCAAAGCCATCCTTTAAAGCTTGGATCAGATACTGGAGGATCCTGCGGTACAGCGCAGCTTCCACATCGGAGTATCGATATCCGTCCTCTACCTTGATCACATCTTCTCCGCCGCCCAGCATCTTGTCGATCAGTGTGATCACCAGTCCGGGGGTCACATGGATCATCATGGGCACCAGCATGCGGTTATGATCGGGTATAGCGGCTTCGACCAAAGTAACCATATCATTTTCGTTAAGAGAGCTGGCATACTCATAGTAACGTCGCTCCTGGACCTCCATCACCGTGATGTCGGTCATGACCCTGAACACGCCGTTGACCTGCGAGGTGATGATCCTCGCATAGTTCTCAAAGACGCTCCTCAAGATCTTCATCTTATCTTTTGTAAACTTTCTGGGACTATAAAAATCGTATTTACTGTACTTGATCTCTTCTGTCTCAGTTTTCTTCTCAGCCTTAGCGCTGACTTCAGGCTTGGCGGCACTGTTGCTGCTGCCGCCGCCTCCATCTCCGCCTCCGCCAGCCATGGACTTCAAAAGCGCGTCGATCTGACTTTGGGATAATACGTCTGCCATTTTAAAAGCCACCTTTTCTCAAATCTCTTAGGAACTGTTCTTACCGCTCGAGAGGAAGCATCCTCTCTGTTGGCACACTGTCAGGAAGCCGCGCCTCCTGGTCCGGTCATCCCTGTCTAAAGGTCATCCGGCTGTTTGACCGGTTGGATGACCTTTTTGCCATCTTAATCCGCGACCGGCGCCAGATCCGTCTCTGGTGTGGGCAGCATGCTGGCTTCACCTTCCATGCTGCCTTCCACCTCGCTAAAGCCTTCACCTTCTTGATGCTCCGGCTGGTTCTGGCCTGTCACCAGAACGGAGCCTGCATCCATGTTGCTATAGTATTCATCGTAATAATCGTTCATGGACTTGATATCCGCCCCTGAATCTACGATCAGGAACTCGACCCTTCTGTTCCTGGCCCGGCCCTCTCTTGTCTCAAAGGTATCCACAGGACGGAACTGACCGTAGCTGATACCCACCAGCTTACTGGGATCGATGATATCCTTGTTCTGGATGTATGCCGCCACCTCCGCTGAACGCATAGAGGAGAGCAGACGGTCCGTCCGTGGGTTGTTGGGGCTGTTGGGATCGGCCTGAGAAGTATGTCCCAGGATCTCGATCTGAGCGATCCCCTCTGCCTGGGGCGCTAAGATGTCGCAAAATATATCCAGGACCCCCTGCGCTTCCTCTGTGAGGATGGAGCTGTCGGGATTGAAAAAGGTCTGGTTCTCAAAGACTACAAAGGTATATCCCTCGCCCTGGGACACCGACACCCCTTCGATCTCGGCGTTGTTCAGGCCCTCTACGATCGCAAGGTACAGTTCGGTCAGATCCTCCGGGACCTCCACATCCAGTTCCATGGTCCCGGAAACATCAAACTCCCCTTCTGCGATGTTTTCATTGATGGCGATCTGTTCTTCTTCATCGGCATTGGGAAAGATACTCTTGACGAAGACTTCCCACTTCTGCTGATCTAAGTTGGACATGGAGTAGAGCATAACGAAAAAGCACAACAGCAGGGTCACCATGTCGCCATATGTATCCATCCAGCTTCCGCAATCCTCGCCTCCGCCGCCGCCTTTCTTTCTCCTGCTCATCAGCCTTCACCTCCGCCGCCGCTCTTCTCCGCTTTTAAGAGCAGCTTCTTCTGCTGGGACTGCTTCATACAGGACAGGAGATGCTCCCTTAAGAACTTAGGGTTCTCTCCTGCCTGGATGCCCATGATGCCTTCGATAATCGTGGTGCAAAAGAGTTCTTCCTCCGACTGACGGACACGGAGCTTTTTCGCGATGGGCTGGAAGAAGATATTGGCAAAACCACTGCCATAGAAGGTGGTGATCAACGCTACAGACATATCCTGGCCCAAGCTGCTGGCACCGCCGCCGCCGCCCAGATCCATGCCTTTCAGCATGTTGATCAGACCGATCAGCGTACCGATCATACCGAAAGCAGGCGCATAGGCGGAAGCCTTCTCGTACATGCCTGCCGCCTCGTCATGCCGGGCCATCATATCATCCATCTGCTTTTCCAGCATCTCCCGGACCTTCTCCGGATCATTGGCATCCACGATCATCAGGACACTCTGCTTGAAAAAGGGATCCTTGATCTCCTGGGCCTTCTCCTCGAGAGCCAGAAGGCCGCTCTGGCGAGCCAGCATGCCAAGGTCCACCAGCTGATCCACCAGCTTGGGGATATTGTACTTTCCGCCTCGGAAGCATACGGCGATATGCTTTGGCACATCCTTTAGGATACGCAAAGGATAGCTGGCGACGACCGCCGCCACAGCGCCGCCGAATACGATCGCAAGAGACTGCGGATCGACGAAGTTGCCCAGCTTATCCACTCCGATCCCCCATACACAAAGGCCTAATGCCATTATGATACCAATAAGCGTTGTTGGATCCATTCTTTTTTCCTCCTTAACCCTCCTCGCTATCCAGGAAGATCTTTGTAACCACCCAGTAGCTCTATCATATGTTCCGATCGTAATTATAAGACCTATCGGATAGGTTACCCTTCTTCTTGCAGATCGCAGGTGACACAACTATGTGCAAACCGCCTGATCTGCTCTATGACCGATTCCGCAGAATCCTTGATGATGATATAATAACCGTTCATCATCTTGATCTTTGTCTCGGGTATACATGACATCGATTCGATCTGAAGCACGTTCAGATAGATCTCTTCACCGCTCAATCGCGTTACCTTGATCATCTTTCTCCCTCCCGCCTCCTGGCTGATATCCTTTTCAAGATGAGAGGCACCATTTCCTTTGTCCCGAAAGATCCGATCCATGCGTACATCACGGGTCCGGTCCATCATTTCCTGGTTATAATTGCGCCACCATTTCATCGCTATCCTCTATTACCGCTTCATGCTGACTAAGTCGGCTAACATCTCGTCCGCCACAGTGATCATCTTCGTATTGGCCTGGTATCCTCTGTGGGTGGTGACCATGTCGGAAAACTCCTGGGCAAGGTCTACGTTGGAGGCTTCCAGGTAGCCAGGCATCAGACCAGATACCGCGCCTCCCGCAGGTGTCGCGGCAGCAGAACCTGTATTATCGCTGTCACTTGCCTTAAAGTAATTACCCCCTGCTTTTGTCAGACCATTAGGGTTCTGGAACGTGACGATAGCAACCTTGCCAAGCGAGATCCCTGCAGTAAGCTCATCGTCATCCGTATTCTTAGCCGATACGGTGACTTCTCCTAATGCATTGATCGTTACATTCTTTGAGATAGAAGCCGCATTGGCTCCTGTGTCAAAGTTATTATCATATTTCGCCGTACCGCCTGTAAGTTGCGGGACGCGCAAAGGTACTAGATTCTCAAGATCAAATTTATCTTTATCGGTAAGGCCCGTCGCATCCTTTACTCGAAATCCAAAAACAAAATTACCGTTCGCATCGGTCAGATAACCATTACTGTCGATCATAAACTGCCCGACCCTCGTATAAGACCAATCGGTGTTCGCTGCCGATTTAAAGCCATCTGTCTTGACCGCAGCAGACCCCTTCGCCGCACTGGTCAGGAAAAAACCTTCACCGTCGAGACAGGCGTTCAGCCCATTAGCAAAAAATGGCGTACTGGCTGTCATATCCATCCCGATGCTCCCCATCAGAGCGCCGTAACCGTACTGTGCAGCATTAGTACCACCAGCGGTCGTCGTACCATTCGTGGATGCGTTCGAGGTCTGGTACATAGCATCCTGGAAGGTATAAGTCTGTGCCTTATACCCGACCGTATTCACATTGGCGATGTTATTGCCAACCACATCCATCTTATTCTGATGGGCCCTAAGGCCTGCAACTGCTGAATCCATACATCTTAACATAACTGATCTCCCTCTTTCCTTTCTACCGTCCCTCCCCCGGCCCGTCTGACCGGAGGATGAGCACCCTCAAGCGAGGTCCTGCTACATGAGGACGGCGCTGTCGATATTTGTGAACACCTTTTCCCGCATATCCTGCTGGGACATGGTGGTGACCACCGTGTTATTGGGTACGTTGACGATGAACACACCTTGTGGACCGATGATCGCTACGTCCTTTGCGCCCTTTTTCTTGGCATTCTCCACGGCGTGCTCAAGATCGTTCATCAGATGTGCGTCAACCGCGATGCCTCGCTCGTTCATACGTTTTGCGGCATGTTTGGAAAAGTTCAGGCCGGTCTTCGCCCTCTCCTGCAGGAGACGCTCAAACTCTGTCCGTCCTCCCTCGGTCCCAGGCAATGACCTATCTTGGCCGGGGATGGCGGACTGCCTGCCTTCATAACAGCGCACTCCATTCACATCCATCATATCATTTCCTCTTTCCCAAAAGCCTATCTCTTACCTATAGCTGTTTCCCCTATCTCTTTTGTAAAACCTTACGGTCCTTCCTCCGGGTCTGGGTCTTTATCTCCCTCTTCCTTATCTTCCCCGTCATCTGTATCTATATCCTTGTTATAGGGATCCGGCACCCTGCCCATACCCACCAGATGGGTAAGTTCATACTCTTTTTTATCCCCTTCCAACTTGATCGTGGGCGATCCGGTCGTAAAGTTTACATACTCTACTTTAGCGTATTTTACACCAACCGGGACTTCCTGTCCATAGGAATTTTCTTCTGTGACCGCCATGGTGACTTCCTGGCCCACTAATCCAGCCGCATAGGTCTGGGTGGTGACCCCTGTGGAGGTGTCCATAGCCTGCGTCATCGAGTTCATGGAATTGACCATCGCCATCTGGGTCATCTGCGCCATCAGTTCACTATTATCCATAGGGTTCGTGGGATCCTGATACTGGAGCTGGGTCGCCAGCAGCTGGAAAAAATCGGTCATATCCAGGGTATTCTTATCATTCGACCCAGGTGCATACGATCCTGTTACATACGGGTTATCCGTTCCACTGACTGCTATCTTATTATCTGCCATACTGTCTCCTTTTTACCTTCTCAGATCAGCCCTAACCGGAGCTGCTGTGCAAAGGACACTGCCTGCTGCTCTTCCTGCTGTCTGTCCTGCTGCCTTTCCTTTCGGCCTTCCTGCTGCGCGCCGTCCTGGCTGCTCCTGCCGTCCTCATACTGCGGCTCCTGCTCCGTAGGCTGGGTGAAGATCAAGGTCTCCTGCCCGGTCTTCTCTTCTAAGATCTGGGCGATCTCGCCTGCCTTCTGGTTCAAGAGCTCCAGTGTCTTCGGATTAGACGCCGCGATGGACAGTGCCGCACGGCTTGCCTCGTAGGTGAGCCGGATCGTAAGCCTGCCTAAGGATGCCGGTTCCAGCTCGATGACGATCGTCTTCGGGCCGTTCCCAAGCCTTCCTGCCAAGGTCTGGCCAAGGTCCTGGGGCATGGTCTCCGGCGTGGTCTTCACCGGCACCTGCTCGATCTTCCCTGTGAAAGCGCTCTCCCTGGTCTCCATGGATGTGCGGAAGGTATCCTCGTTCGCCAGTGGGTGAACGTCCTTGCCGTCCTCCTGTCTGGTCTCCTGGGACTTCTGGCCTGCCTGGGTCTGGACACTGCTCTCCATGCCTTTCTCCGGAGCACTGAAAGCATCCTCTGTCTTCCTGCTCTGAGCGACCACATCGGTAAAGGCGGCGGCAGGCTGCTCTTTTTGAGCTGCCTCAGCCTTATCCGTGCCTAAGGCCTCTCCTGGCCGGAGCTCTCCCGGTCTCCCGGATAAGGGAAGGTCCTCCTGGATCTGGGCAGTCTGGGACGCTGCCTCGGCCAGCACCTGGGGCTGTTCCTCCAGGACGGCCGCTGTCTCCACGGCCTGGACCGATGCTTCTGCGGTCGGCTCTGTGATAGCCTCTGGGACCGTCTCCGGCTGGATCTGGGCCTGCACCAGGTTCATCTGGGCCATGGCCTGCTGCTGTGCGCTCTGGAGCATGGCTTCCTGCTGCAGCTCCTCCTCCGACATATCCTTGTCCTGGGTCTGGGTCTGGGGCTTCTCCGTCTTGCCGTCGGCTGCGGATACATCCTTGTCCCCGGGCTTTGTGTCCTTAGTGCTGTCGGTCTTCGTCTGTTCCTTGGTCTGGGTCAGATCCTTCTTCTGCTGCAAGAGCTTGGTGAAATCATCGGTCCGCATGACCATCTCCTTGGACAGCCGATCCGCTAAGTTGGCTTTCCCCTTTGCTGCCATATTGCTGGTGGTCAGCTTTGCTGTTCCTTCCATCTTTGGTTCCCTCCTTTCTCTGTTCATTCTTGATATAACATATTGCTATCTATGATCATCAGTGCATGATCTTTTGGGGACCATATACACTGGGATCATCTGATCCGTGTGGAGATACGATGCCGCACCGGCCCGGCCTCATCCTCTGTGCTGATGTCGGAACTGCCTCGCGGTGTTGGAGACAAACTCCTCGATAAAGGCTTCGTCGGCCTTTGCCACGGCTTTCTGGTACTCCTGGTATTTCTTATCCTTCAGCTTTTCAAATTTGGAGGTGTCCACCTTAGCGGAGATCACCTCCTGCTTTTTGGCGTCCTCCTGCTTCTTCAGGACCTTCAGGCGCTCGTTCTCCTCGTCGATGATCTGCTCCATACGGCCGATGCACATGTCGAAGAGCCGGTAATCTTCTATCGTGGCGCCCTGTTCCTTGGTCTGGTCGAAATCATCCTCCATCCCCGCCAGGTCCCGGTTCAGGCCCTGGATCTCTTCTTGCTTGCGGTTCACATTTTGGAGGAGCGCGGCATGCTCGGTCTTTAGATTATCTAAGACCTGGGTCTTGTATGCCAGCACGGTCTCCAGCCTGTACTGAAACTGTTTCACTCTTCATCCCTCCAGCATCAGCCGACGATCTGGCGGATACGTTCTAATGTTTCCTCATAGGTAAAACTCTCATCGATCTCCTGCTGCAGGAATGCATTGATCGCGCTGATCTTGCTCACGGCTTCGTCTAACGCGGGATTAGATCCTCTCTTATAGGCGCCGATCGAGATCAGGTCGGCGTTCTTCTGATAAAGCCCTAAAAGGTTCCGCAGGCGGGATGCCACCTTCTGGTGTTCTGACGGGACGATCTCCACCATCAAACGGGAGATGCTGGCGCCGATGTCGATCGCCGGGAAATGGTTCTCATTAGCCAGCTGACGGCTCAGGACGATATGGCCGTCCAGGATACCGCGGACGGTATCAGATATGGGTTCATTGGTATCGTCGCCTTCCACCAGCACGGTGTAGACGCCTGTGATCGATCCTCTGCCAAAATTCCCGCTGCGCTCCAAAAGCTTGGGGAACTCCGCGTAGATCGAAGGGGTGTAGCCTCTGGCGATCGGGGGTTCGCCGATCGCCAGGCCGATCTCACGCTGGGCCATGGCATAACGGGTAAGGGAATCCATCATCAGCAGGACGTCTAAGCCCTGGTCCTTAAAATATTCCGCGATCGTGGTGGCCACCAGCGGGCACTTCATACGGAGCATGGCGGGCTGATCGGATGTGGCTACCACAAGGACCGATCGTTTCATGCCCTCCTCGCCCAGATCCTTCTGGACGAACTCTAAGACCTCACGTCCACGCTCTCCCACCAGAGCGATCACATTGATATACGTCTTAACGTTCTTTGCGATCATGCCCAGCAGGGTGCTCTTTCCCACACCGGATCCGGCGAAGATCCCGATCCTCTGGCCTTTTCCGATGGTGTTCAGCCCGTCGATGGCCTTGACCCCGAACTCCAGCTTCTCCCGGATCGGAGGACGGTCCAGGGGGTTTATGTAAGGACTCTGTACCGTGTAATGTCTGGTGACCTCAAAGCTTGGTCCGCCGTCGATGGGCTCTCCCAGGGCATTGATGATCCTGCCCCGGAGAAAATCGCCTACCGGCACCTTCAGTCTGTGGCGGGTGTTCCGCACAAAGCTTCCGGAAGCGATGCCGCTGGTGGCTTCATAGGTCATGAGCTGGATCTTCCCGTCCTTAAAGCCCACCACCTCGGCGGGCATCTGCCGGTTCTCCTCTTCGTTGTAGATCATGACGATGTCCCCGATACTGGAGCGGCCGCCGGAAGCCTCCATAGACATGCCGACCACATTTTCGATCTTTCCGATATGGCTGATCGTCTCCGACTTGCCGATCAATTGGGGTATCTTATCAAACATAGCCACCTACATCCTTTTTACATCCGGATGTTCTCCAGGATGTCTCTGATATTTTCGATCTGGGTATTGACACTGACGTCTACGATCTCCTCAGGCATCTCGATGATGCAGCTGCCCCGCTCTTCCTTATCCATGACGATGAACTTGATGTTATCGGAGAGACGGGAGAGCTCATCTAAGATGCCTGTGTCGGCTTCCATCATCATATCGTAATCACATTTGTCAATATAGATCTTGACCCAGGCCGTCTTTTTTAATTTCTCCGTGGCGGAGATGATCATCTGCTTGATGACCTCGCCGCTGGACTTTAAGCTGATATGGATGACCTTCTCGCCCACGGCTATGGCGCAGTTCTTCAGTTCATCTAAATATGCGCGGACACAGTTCTCCTTGGCGATATCCACGGAGCGGATGGCCTGGCGCATATCGGCCTGGAAGTCGGACAGGGTCTTCTGAAACTCTGCCCTGCAGCTTTCCGTGGCCCTCTCCTCGCCATCCTGATAGCCGTTCCCGTAGCCTTCCTTGAAGCCCTCGTTGCGGGCCTCCTCCAGGATCTGGGCTGCCTGCTCTCTGGCAGCCCTTACTATCTCCTCGGCTTCCTTCTTTGCATCCTCTACCGCCTTTTTTGCTTCTTCCTTCATCTGCTGGAAGAGCTCCTGGTCTACGCCGCTCCAGTCGGCCTCCGCCTGCTGACGATCCTGGGGCTCCTCCAAAGATCCATTTGGTGAAGGGACATATCCGTCTTTTACGCGGCCGTCCTTGGTATACTGGGTGAAGACCGGCTTCCTGGGCGACGCGCCCGGACGGCTGAGGGTGAGCTCTCTGGGCGGATCGTACTGCTGGACCGAAGACTGGCTGACCGGATCGGTCCGCTTGATGATCCTCCTGGGATTATAGGATGATATCATCGTCTCCGCCGCCCTTCTTGATGATCACCTCGCCCCGCTCTTCCAGGTTGCGGATGACATTAACAATACGCTGCTGTGCTTCCTCTACATCCTTCAAACGTACATTGGTCGTGATCTCCAGGTCGCCCTTGACCGTTTCAGACATACGCTTGGACATATTGTTGAAGAACAGCTCTTTCATCTCCTCGGTAGCGTTCTTCAAAGCAAATACGATATCCTTTGCCTCCAGATCGCGGATAAAACGCTGGACGGACCGATCGTCCATATCCAGGATGTTCTCGAAGACGAACATCTTGTCGCGGATCTCCTGGGAAAGATCGGGATCCGACTTATCCAGCTCTTCGAAGATCTTCCGCTCGCTGCTGCGGTCGATATGGTTCATCATGTCGGCCACATAATCCACACCGCCCAGGCTCATATTGTCCTCGCTGGTGATGATCGTAGCGAACTTGCGCTTCATCTCCTCCTCCACGATGGCGATAGCCTCGGGGGAGACACGGTCCATCTTCGCCATGCTCTGGACGGTCTGGATCCGTTTCTCGTCGGGGAGCTCCTCTAATATCTGCGCGGCCTGCGCCGTATCCATGTAAGCCATGATCAGCGCGATCACCTGCGGCCGCTCGTTCTGGAGCAGGGACAGGAGCGCCTTCGGGTCGCCCTTCATGAAGAAATTAAAGGGCTTGGACTGTAAGGTCTTGGATACCTTCTCCAAAAGGTTCCTGGCAGTGGATTCGCCGAAGGCCTTCTCTAAGACGTTCCTGGCGTAATCCAGACCACCGTCTGTCATCATCTTATGGGTGAGACAAAGTTTATAAAACTCGTCTAATGTGGACTCCACCTGGGCATTTGTGGTCTTGCCCAGCTTCGCCACCTCGTATGTAAGCTCCTCTATGTCTTCTTCGCTCAGATATTTATAGATCTGGGAAGCACGATCCGCTCCCAGGGAGACGACCACCAGCGCGGCCTTGCTCCTGGCATCCGATAAGGGTGCCTCACTGCTTAGCGCGCTTTCGATTACTGCTTCGGCCATCGTTCTCCTCCTCTCCACTCAGCCAGGTCTGTATCAACTTCGCCGCGATCTGCGGGTTCTGGTCTACAAAATCTCCGATGTTCTGCTTTAAGCGCAGGCTGCGCTTCATGCGGAGGTTCAAAAGTTCCTCGTTGTGGGTAAATTCATCTTCTTCGTCTGCCATGCCTGCCTCGCCGGCCACCACAGGCTGGCCGTTCTCGTCAACGCCTAAGTCAGACAAGGCGATGCCCTCTTCGCCCACGATGCCTTCTCCTTCCAGATCGCCTTCCAGGACCACTTTCTTACGCTTTCTCCTGAGCAGCAAGAGCAGGATGAGGAGGATGAGCAGCAGGATGCCCGCGCCTATGGCGATGAGCACCGGCAGCGGTACTGCCTGGATCAGGAGGCCGCCAGGTCTGTCGATCGGTATCGTGTCGCCGGTCCCATCCGATTCGGGCTGCTGCGGTCCGGGCGCACGGATGATGGTCACCTTATCCTCCACCGTGTCCACCGCGATACCTGAGGCATTCGCTACCAGACGCAGCAGATCTTGCTGGGTCACGCTCTCGAGATCGTCGGTGAGGATGACGATACCTATCGAAGTGTCCTCTAAAACGCCCGGGTCGATCTGACGCTGTTCTTTCAATGTATTGTAGAGCCAGATCCGGGATGCGGTGCCGTTGCTGTAGCCGCCGTCCGTGGCTTCTGTGCCGTCCTCATTGGTATACCGCGGGGTGTCCGCATTTGCATCGGCCCCTACCAGTCCGCCTGCGGCCTGGTCCGCAGCGGTCAGGTTCTCCCCGGACAGGTCCTCCTGCTGCAAAAGCCCTACCTTATCCTCCTCGCCGATCTTCTCCGGGGTGGAATACTGGGTGACCTCCTGGATCAGGCGCTCCATGTTCAGGGTGCCCTTTACGGAGACCTCCACGTTTCCAGTGCCGTAGAGCTTTTCCAGTACCCTGCGGACATTGGCCGCGATATTGCTCTCTACCAGGGAGGTGAGGCTGGTGATGTCGGCAAAGCTCCCGGAGGAGCCGTCGGGATCGCCGCCCACCTCCAGCATGGTGCCTGCATCGTATACCGTCACGTTCGTAAAGTTCATCCCTTTTACGGAATGGGCGATCAGGTTCCGGACCGCCTGAGCCTTATCGGCGGTCAATGCGCTGCCGTTCTTCATGGTCACCACCACGGAGGCGGTAGCCGGCATGCCGGAGGTGTCATCCAGGGCATACTTCTGCTCCTGAGCCATGACCACGTTCACCTTCGCGTCCTGGACGCCGTCGAACAGGCGGATCGTGGCACCCAAACGGTCCTGAAGATCGTAGACAGAGATCCGCTCTTTATCGGATTCCGTGGTCATCAGGCCTGTATGATCCAGATACATATCATAGGCAAATCCGTTCTTCGGATAGCCCTGGCTCAGCAACGTGGCCCTGGTCTGGTCCACATTCTCCTGGGGGACCCGTATGGAACCGCTGCCGTCGTCATATATGTACGCAGTCCCGTTCGTCTGGAGCAGGGCGGCCACCTCCTGGGCTTCCTCCTGGCTCAGACCTGTGAACAGGGTCCCATAATCCCTGTCCTTTAAAAGGTTCAGGGCTATTATCGCAACCAAAGCGACCGCGACGGTCCCGGCCGCGATCGCTTTGATGATATTCCTCGTTTTTCCCGGCATGTTCTGCCAGCTTTCTTTAAAATTCTGCACGACTCCAACCAACCTTCTGTCTTGATCTATTTATGTATGTCCTACCCTATACGCTCATCTTCATGAGCTCGTTATAGGATTCCAACGTCTTGTTCCGTAAAGTGATCAGTACGTCCAGGCTGAGGCCTGCCTTCGCTTCCGCTATGGGCAGGGTGTGGGCGTCATCCAGCTGGCCGGTGGCCAGAAGGTACTGTTTATACTCCACATCGTATTGGGTCGTCTTCACTTCGTTTATGGCGTTCTTAAAGATATCCTTGAACAGCGTGGCCTCTGCACCTGCCGCCATCGCGCTCTGTGTCTGGGTATCGTTCACGCTCCCTATGGTGTTCCACAGCTGGAGCGGGGTGATGAATGATGCGCCTTCCATATTCTCCTCCCTTCAGACTTAAAACGCCTTAGCCGCGTTCTTTAAGCGTGTGATGTCGTTGGTAAAGGAATTGAGCAGGAACTGATATTCATATGCAGTCCGCACCAGCTCCACCTGCTCCTGATCCATGTCGACGTTGTTCCCATCCAGACGGCTGGATTCATCCCATGTGGTATTGAGCCAGGATCTGGACGTCCCGATGGCATTGGACACGGCACGCTTTTGATGCCGCTTGACACCGTTCGCCTCCTCGATCCTCCGCCCCAGCTCCTCCTCGAAGGTCATGTATTGTGATTTGAAGCCAGGAGTGTCCACGTTCGCGATGTTGTTCAAGGTCACTGCCTGCCGGACCCAGAGATGGTCCAGCACCTTTTCCGATAACGCGACTCCGTTGCCGTAAATGCCTGTCATAGCGTCTTCTCTCCTCTCCACCTGTCGCCAGGTCATGCCACCTGAGCCGCCCCCTAAAAGTGTCCTTGGCCTGCAAGGATGCTCTTTATCATCATCCATGATAATGGATAACGGGCCAACTTGCAATGGTAATTTATGTCTGTTCTCCCATTTGCATGTTTATAAGGCAACGATGTTATGTAAACTCCGCCGCCTGCTTGCCATGATAAACTATTATGCCTTTATATTGCCTTTGTGTCAAGTCTTCATGTCCTTTTTTCTTAAAGTTTTTGTGAAAAAAAGATAAATGAACGATCGTCTATAACGGCATTCGTTTTTGGAAAGACCAGGGGAACTAGTGACAAAACGCCGGCAGGGGAAGATCCCTGCCGGCGGTCATCCAAAGCTGGTCCTGTCGCCGCGCCCCGGCTCTGACCTGGTGCCTTAGACCAGGATGTTCAGCATAGATACGGCATAATAGTTCGACAGGTTGAAGGCTCCGCTCTTTGCAAAGCTGGCGAACTGCATGAAGCTGTCGGACATGCCGCTGGACTTTGTAGTCGCCGCGCTGACGCTGTTGGAGCTGGTGGTCTTGTTGCTGCTGTCGGTACTATCTTTGGTGTCGGAAGTCGAGCTGCTGCTGCCGCCCACGATCCGATCGACGGAGGAATCCAAAATGAAGGTGGCTTTCGCCCCTACCCGGTCCGCGATGCCGTACTGGCCGCCGATGATGTCCTTCGCCTGTTCCCACTCCACGCCCCAGTCGGCATCTAAGTCGAAGTCCTCCTCCGCGCCGACCGCCTTGTTCAGGGCGTTATCCATGGCGGTGCGCAGGGCGCTTTCGTCAAACTTCATATTGCCGCTGGTATCGTAGGAGATCCCGATCGCCTTTAAGGTCTTCTCGGAAGGCATCGCCCTCTTCAGGGTCTCGATCTGGTCTGTGATGCCGCTTCCCAGACCGGTGTTGCTCTTTAAATAGGAGATCGTGTCGTTGTACTTCTTCACCAGGTCGCCTACTGCCGAGATGACATCGTCCTGCGCCTTGGTAGCGGACGCTGTCCCGTTCTCCGGGTTGGCAGCCACATCGGCAAGAGCCTTGTCGAACTTATCGAGCACGTTGTCCTTCTGATAGAACTGGAGCTTGCCTGCGGCGCTCTCCAGATCTTCCAGCCTGGTCTGATAGCCCAGCAGGAAGCCGGATACGCTGCCCGCACTCTGGCTGGAGCTGGATGTACTGCCGGTGCTGCCGGTATCCTTGAGGCCCAGGCTCTCTTTCAGCTTCTCGGTCTCGCTATTCGCTTTGTCTGTCCAGGATGAACTGGTCGACTGCCAACTGTTGTAATCATAGTAATTGTAGTTTGTGATCCCACTGACTGATGACATATGATCTCTCCTTTCCGGTATGCTATACCTTGATCTTTATCGTGCAGGGACACTGCCTCGGCAGATGCCCGCACATGATGTAAAGGGCTTCCCTTCCCCGTGCATCCTAAGATCCTCGATGACCTATCCTCGTGGCCCCATAGGGTATATCGGCCTTTTGGGAGAAAAAATAAGGGATATCAGGAAAAGAGAGGAAATTTGTACTATATTTTTTTCTGACATTTTTCCGACCAGGCAGATCGCCTTAGACCGGCAAGGATCCGGTCTAAAGCAGACCTGTCCCATCATTTTAGGAAGCCGTCTACGATCTGGGCCTCCGCCTCCTCTTCAGTGAGGCCCAGGGTCATCAGCTTTACGATCTGCTCGCCGGCGATCTTGCCGATGGCGGCTTCATGGATCAGAGCGGCATCGGGGTCGTTGGCGGTCAGCTCCGGGACGGCGGATATCTTCGCATGGTCCATGATGATGGCGTCGCACTCGGTGTGGCCTGCACAGCGGGCATTGCCGTTGATCCGGGAGATGAAGGTCTGGCAGGAGTCGTCCTTTGCCACAGAGCGTGAGATCACATTGGCGCTGGAATCCTCACCGTTCAAGCTCACGTCAAAGCGGCTGACGGCGGTCTGCTGTCCGTGGGTCAGGAGACGTTCACGGATGATGAGCCTTGCCCCGGCGGCAAGGTCTGCCGTGGTATCCCGCTCTGTGGAGTCCACGCCCTTTATCTGGGTCATCTCCATTTCCATGTAGCTGCCCTCCTCCATGGTGATCTGGGTCCCCGGGTTCATGATGCGACCGCCTTTCCCGTCGCCGCTGCCGTAATGCTTTTCCACATAGCGGACCTTTGCGTTCTTCCCTACGAAGAAGCGGTGGACGCCGTCGTGCCGGGAATCCTTATCCCCGCTGTTATGGATGCCGCAGCCGGCCACGATCACCACGTCGGATCCTTCTCCGATATAAAAGTCATTATAGACTTGTTCCTCTAAGCCGCTCTGGCTTAAGACCACCGGGATATGCACGCTCTCATGCCGGGTGCCGGGCCTGATCTTGATGTCGATCCCGCTGCCGTCCTCCTTGGAGATGATATCGATATTAGCGGTGGTGCTGCGGGCAGCCATCTGGCCATTGGCCCGGATATTGTAAGCGCCGGCAGGCACGGCGTGGAGATCTGCCACCTGCTCGAGCATGGTCTTCTGGATCTGGTCGATCATATCCTCTTTCCTCCTTGCAGCTCTCTCTTTTGGATGTCCGTACCTTTATAGAAACGGCTGCAGGCATCTACTGCCGAGGCCGTCCCTAAGATCTTTGGGAGGATCTCATCCCGCGTCCCCTCCTTGACCACCTGGCCGTCCGCGATCACCACGATCTTATCGGCGATGTTCAAGATCCGCTCCTGGTGGGAGATGATCAGCACAGATCCCTTGACCCGCTCCCGCATCCTCTCGAAGACCTGGATCAGGTTCTGGAAGCTCCACAGATCGATCCCGGCCTCCGGCTCGTCGAAAAGGGACAGCCTTGAGCCGCGGGCTAAGACCGTGGCGATCTCGATCCGCTTTAATTCTCCTCCGGAAAGGCTGGCATTCACCTCCCGGTTGATATAATCCTTGGCGCATAAGCCCACCTCGGACAGGTATTCGCAGGCATCGGCCGCGGATAAGGGCTTCTGGGGCGCCGCCGTATCCGGCCCGCCGGATACGCCGTTCTTAGCTGCCAGGCGCAGAAGATCCAGCACGTGGATCCCCTTGAAGCGGACAGGCTGCTGGAAAGCATAGCTGATGCCCATGTTGGCCCTGTCGGTGACACTCCGTTGGGTTATATCCTCTCCGCCAAAACAGATCCGGCCGCCGGTGGGCCTTAAGATCCCGGCGATCAGCTTTGCTAAAGTAGATTTACCCCCGCCGTTGGGACCGGTGATCACAACAAACTCGCCTTCTCCTATGGTCAGGCTCAGGTCCTTGATGATCCCCACCCCGCCTTTTTCATCGGCCACATCAAAGGATAGGTTTTCTAATGTAAGCATATCGTCCTCCTGCTCTATCCGGCCGTTCTTTTGCAGCGGCCAGATATTGATCGAACTTTCTGTAAACTGCTCCCATTATACTTGATGGGTCCGGGGATGTCAAGGTTGCACCATCCTTATTTTTCCATTTTTTACAAGTGTCCGGCGAGCGTTTTGCCGCTATAAAACGAAAGACCCCCCTAACCGTGCCGCAGCACAGTTTAGGGGGAGTATCCTTAGCTCCAAAAGGGGCTGCATCAGATGAGCCCGGGATCGTTGCGCATATATTTATATTCGGCGACGGAGCGGTCAAAGGTCTGGATGTGGTAGTAGAGCCATTCGGTCACCTTTTCATTTACCATGGCTACGAAGGCGTCTGTGGGGCCTTCCTCCTCTGTCAGCATATCGTAAAGCTCCTGGACCGTCGCCCTCAGCTCCGCATGTTTTTTCTTATGCTCTTCTATACCGGGGTAACCGATCTTTTCCTGGAGCTCTTCCTCTGCGTTGAAATGGTGGTCGGTGTAGTCGGCCAGATAGTTCAACATCTTGGCGGCGCCGGCTTTGTTGGAGCGCTCTTCGCAGCTTTGTAAAAGGTCATTGATCTTGTCGATCAGCTCCTTGTGCTGGGCATCTATGACCTCATTTCCTGTGATCAGATCATCTGTAAACTTTGCGTACATGCTATATCCTCCTTAATGCTCTTTATGGTACTTGACGATCGGTAGTTCTAATTTAACACGATCGCAGGCAGATCGCCACACTTTTTTGTATATATGTCCGGTCTGCTAGACCGTCACCTTCTCAAAGTCAGAGGCAGGATGCTTGCAGAGCGGGCAGATGAAGTCTGCAGGGAGCTCTCCGCCCTCGTAGACATAGCCGCACACCGTGCAGCGCCATGCCGTCTTTCCCGTGGATGCCTGCCGGGCCGGCTTTGGCTTGATATGGGACTGGTAGTAAGCATAGGTGGCGGAGGGTATCGAGGAGAGCACCTCCATATCGTCCACGGAAGCGATGAACAGCGTATGGCTGCCTAAGTCAAGGGTCTGCTCTACTGTGGCGCTGAGATAAGCGTTGGTCCCGGCCGTGATGTAATAAAGGCCGTTCGCGCTGCGCTTAAGATCCAAAAGATCGGCGAACTTATCCACTTCGCGGCCGGACTGAAAACCGAAGCGTTTAAAAAGCTCGAAGCCGACCTCCTCGCTCAAGATAGAGATATTGAACCTGCCGCTCTCCTTCACGATCTCTTGTGTGTAGTTTGCTTTGTTCACCGCGATGCTGATGCGGTCCGGATCGTTAGTCACCTGGATCGCCGTATTGATGATACAGCCGTTGTCCTTGCCCTCCCGTGCAGATGTGAGGACGAACAGCCCGTAGCTTAAATTATACATTGCTTTCTTATCCATAAAATTACCTCCTTGATCCATATCGATCATCCCCCACCTGTCCGAAAAGAGAGACCGTCCTTGTCCGCTTATATTTTAGGATCAAATCATCCTATTTAGATATAGGCCGATCGTAACATGATCCTGCAGGGTTGTCAAGAGAAAAGGCAGCAGTCCCAGGGCGTGTGAAAGCCCCCGCAGAAAGACCGGCGTTCTTCTTGCACGGACCGCATGAGGATGTGCGATGACCGGGAACGAAAATAGCATTGACAGATCCGGCCCTCTCCTTTATAATAGTCTTATTTAAGTAGATACAGTTCTTCGGGGCAGGGTGAGATTCCCTACCGGCGGTATAGTCCGCGAGCTGCGCGTGCGCAGTTGACCCGGTGCGATCCCGGGACCGACAGTCATAGTCTGGATGAGAGAAGATCATTGCTTTGTTTTTGTTGTCAGGATCTTTATCGAGCCCCGGTCCATCCGGGGCTTTTTTTGCATCATCACACATCAACGAGCAAGAGAGACGGCCTTCGCTGCATATGGACTGTATTGACCCAGGAGCAGATGGACATGTAGAAAACCTATGCGCAAAAAAGGAGAGACGATGATGGAACTTGCTGCAAAACCGAAAAAGACACTTGCGACCAGCCAGACCGCCCTTGCCGCGGCGGACCGGGAGAAGAAGCTGCTGACCACAAAGAATATGGTGCTCATCGCCATGTTCGGCGCCCTTTCCGGCGTGCTGATGTACATCCAGGTGCCGGTCCCCTTTGCACCGCCCTTTTATAAGCTGGACCTCTGCGACGTGCCGGTGCTGATCGGATCCTTTACCATGGGGCCGCTGGCCGGTATCCTGGTCGCCGCGGTCAAGATCTTGATCTCCCTGGTGCTGCGGGGCACACAGACCGCAGGTGTAGGGGAATTCTCTAACTGGGTCCAGGCCTGCTCCTTGTCCGTGCCGGCGGCATTGCTCTATAAGCACAGGAGGACAAAGGCCTCTGCTCTTTGGGGGATGGCCGTGGGCGTGGCCGTCATGGTGGCTGTGGCCTGCCTTACCAATACCTATATCATGCTCCCGGCTTACGCAAAGGCCTTCCACATGCCCATCGACGCCCTGGTCGCCATGGGCACTGCCGTCAATCCGCGGATCGACAGCCTGATGGCCTTCGTGCTGCTGGCTGTAGCCCCCTTCAATCTGCTGAAAGGGACTGTGGTTGCTGTGATCACGGCGCTGATCTATAAGAGGGTCAGTGTGATCATCAAGAGTCGGCTGTGAGCTTGTACACGTAAGGATCTGCACATATATCGAAACGGTCCGCTGCGGCAGGGCCATATCACGGTGGAACGCACAGGTTCGCGCTCATCCTTTTCGGACCTTCAGCCGTGGTATGGCCCTGCCGCCGTTATCTCGCCGCCTGCCGGGGGATGGGCGGACCTTTTAGCCTGCCTGCAGACAGCAAGTCCGGCTAAAAGGCCCCCTCCAAAAAAGGAGGCAAAAAAAGTCCGACTGATCTGCCATCTATCGGAATATATTTTATGATCACGGAAACATATATGCCCCGCCGGATGGATAGGCTCATGTCCATCCAGGTGCGGGAGCATGGTCCAAAGGGAGGATCTTTATGAGGATATGCGATAAAAGGCCTGCGGCCTGGCTTTTACTGGCTGTGCTGTCGGCCGAGCTTCTTTTTTCGGGCTGCGGCAGGGCTGACCTTGCCTATGATATCACCAGGCTGATCGGGGAGAAGACCGCCGGATCGGGAACAGGCGCAGGAGGCGGATCCGGCGGTGAGAACGGGGATGACCGGGACAAAAAAGGAGCGCAAAAGGGAGCGGCCTCCCAGGATCAGGCACGGTTTGAGGCGCTGACCGATGAGCTGTTCAAGGATACGGTCACCTCCTCTTTGTTGGACCTGCACTATACGGTCACAGATCCGGCGGGCATGGGACTGTCAAAGCCGGCAGATCTCTACGGGGAGATCTCTTTAGCCGCTCTTAAAGAGGATACGGCCTCCTGCCAGGAGATGCTGGACCGATTGGACCAGATCAAAAAAAGCCGGCTGGATCCACAGAGCCAGCTGGACTATGACATCCTGCGCTATCGACTGGAGACAGAGGTCTCTGCCGCCGGCCTGGAGGCCTATGCCCAGCCGCTGGCGCCTACGATCGGGACCCAGGCCCAGCTGCCGATCCTATTGGCGGAGTATGCCTTCTACACAGAGGAGGATATCGAAGATTATCTCTCCCTCCTGTCCGGCCTGGACGACCACTTTCGCCAGCTTTTAGCCTTTGAGCAGGAGAAGGCGGACTTAGGGCTGATGATAACGGACGACGGGATCGACCGTGTGCTGGACTCCTGCCGCCCTTATCTGGAGGATGGGGAGGATAACGTGCTGGCCGGCACCTTCTCGGAGCGGCTGGACGGTGTGGCGGGCCTGACCGATGAACAGAAGGCCGCCTACATCGAACGCCACAGCCAGCTGATCGCCACCGCCTTCATCCCGGCTTATGAGCACCTGATCCAGGGCCTGGAGGCGCTCAAAGGGACGGGCACCGTAGAAGGAGGACTATGCTTCTATCCGGAGGGGAAGGCCTATTACCGTTACCTGGTCTACTCTTCCACCGCCACCTCCTGCAAAAATGTGGATACCCTGCGAAAGAGCATCGAAAAACGGCTCAAGGAGGACCGTCAGTCCATCATCCGCCTCCTGCGTGCCCAGCCGGAGCTGGTGGAGAAGCTGGATGACGCGGGCTTTGCCCTGACCGACCCGGAGGAGATCGTCACCTATCTCCAGGATGCGATCCGGGAGGATTATCCGGAGCCGATCTGTCCGGACTATTCCCTCCACTATGTGCCAAAGGCCCTTGAGGAAGTCCTGAGCCCGGCCTTTTACTTAACGCCTCCTATGGACCGGGCCGCGGTCAATCCGATCTACATCAACCGGGGCAGCTATGCGGCCACAGACCAGCTATTTACCACATTGGCCCACGAGGGGTATCCCGGGCATCTTTATCAGTCCTCCTATTTTGTGAGCAAGGATCCCGCCCCCATCCGGCACGCCATCTCCTTTGGCGCCTATTCGGAGGGCTGGGCCACCTATGCGGAGTACGATGCCTACCGCCTGGATCCGGATATGAGCCCATCCATGGCGCGGCTTTTAGCACTGGATTCTTCCGTCAATCTGGGGATCCACGCCTACATCGATATCATGGTCAACGACCAGGGATGGAAGGTGCCGCAGATCCACGACTTTATCGCCGACTACTACAGCGATCCCGACATGCAGACTTCTACCGCTCTGTATGAGGTGATGATCGACAATCCGGCCAATTATCTGGAATATTATGTGGGGTATCTGGAATTTTCAGATATGCGCCAGAAGGCGGAGAAAGCGCTGGGAGAGCGTTTCCAGCCCATCGAGTTCCATCGGTTCCTGTTAGGATTAGGGCCGGCGCCATTTGCTGTGATCCGGGAAAGGCTGGAGGGGTGGATACGGGAGCAGAAGAAGTAGGGGCAGGCCAAAAGGGCCTGTTAACGATCTGCCTAAAAAACACTTACCGAAAAAGACTGCCGCACCGTTCCTCGATGTGACAGTCTTTCTTACACGACTAACGTATGCAGATCCATCCAAAACCTATACAGACCTGTCCGGCCGATCTGGCTGACCGATCAATAGTTCTCTGCATGGACCTCAAAGTAGCTCTGGGGATGGGCGCAGGTGGGACAGACCTCCGGGGCGTTGGTGCCGACCACGATATGACCGCAGTTCCGGCACTCCCAGACCTTGACCTCGCTCTTTGCAAATACCTCTGCGGCCTCCACATTCTTTAAAAGGGCGCGGTAACGCTCTTCGTGATGCTTCTCGATCGCCGCTACCAGCCGGAATCTCCTTGCCAGATCTGCAAAGCCCTCTTCTTCGGCGGTCTTTGCAAAGCCCTCGTACATATCGGTCCACTCGTAGTTCTCGCCCTCGGCGGCGGCCTTTAGATTAGCCGCCGTATCGCCGATGCCTTCCAGCTCCTTGAACCACATCTTGGCATGCTCTTTCTCATTGTCCGCCGTCTTTAAAAATAAAGCGGCGATCTGCTCGAAACCTTCCTTTTTCGCCTTGGAGGCAAAATAGGTGTATTTGTTCCTTGCCTGGGATTCTCCGGCGAAGGCGGCCTCTAAGTTCTTCTCTGTCTGTGTTCCTGCGTATTTGGACATGTATCTTCCTCCTCTTCTCATCTGTACATCCTGCTATATGGTCTGTACGGTGTATACTGATATTGTGAGCATACACTATCCCGGAAGAAATGGCAAGCATTAATTCTCCGCCCACTCCAGTTTTCTCCAAAGCTGTTTTTCTAGATTTTTGGACCATCTGGCTTTATAATAAAGCTATCTCACACCAGAAAGGACTACACTGATGAAGACCATCCGGCACACCGTATCGCTGCCATGCAGCTATCCCTTAGAGCGCCTGCAGGCAGGCTTGCTCTTTTTCGACATCGAGACCACCGGCTTTTCCGGCGATCGTTCCATGCTCTACCTGATCGGCTGCATCGCGCCGGACCCGAAAACGGGACAATGGGATATGATCCAATGGTTTGCCGACACTCCAAGATCCGAGCCGGAACTGCTGACCGCCTTTTTTACCTATCTGAAGGAGCGGCACCGCCAGGAGGGCGATCCCATCCTGCTCCATTTTAACGGAGATACGTTCGATATCCCATTCCTGTTAAAGCGCTGCCGCCATCACGGCCTGCCCTATGACTTTTCTGGGATCAGGAGCGTGGACATCTACCAAAAGATCCGGCCCTATAAGGCGCTCTTGGGGCTGGGATCTCTAAAGCAAAAGGCCGTCGAGCGCTTCTTGCAGCTGGACCGCAAAGATCAGTACTCCGGCGGACAGTTGGTCGAGGTCTATCATCGCTACCTGCGGACCGGAGAACCGAAACTG
>CAJUSS010000021.1 GCA_910588895.1 uncultured Lachnospiraceae bacterium | reverse complement strand
GCGGCCTTCATGCCCTCGATGTCCTCGGGAGAGGTCTCCAGACGGACCAGAACCACCTTCTCGCCTCTTGCCTTCCAGGCCTTTGCATCCTCTGCGGAGAAGACGATCTTACCGCAGGCAGCGCCCGGGGATGCAGCCAATGCCTTTGCCATGGGCTCTGCCTTCTTTAAGGCAGCGGCATCGAACTGAGGATGGAGCAGAGTATCTAAGTTTCTCGGATCGATCATGGCCACAGCCTTCTTCTCATCGATCATGCCCTCGTCCACTAAGTCGCAGGCGATCTTTAAGGCTGCCTTCGCCGTCCTCTTGCCGTTACGGGTCTGCAGCATGTACAGATGCTTGTCCTCGATGGTGAACTCCATATCCTGCATATCTCTATAATGATCTTCCAGCTTATTGCAGATGCCCACGAACTGCTCGTACACTTCCGGCATCACATCCTTTAACTGATCGATCTTCTGGGGGGTGCGGACGCCGGCTACAACGTCCTCGCCCTGGGCGTTCATCAGGAACTCACCCATCAGGTGCTTCTCGCCGGTAGCCGGGTCACGGGTAAAGGCAACGCCGGTACCAGAGGTCTCGCCCATGTTGCCGAATGCCATCATCTGTACGTTAACGGCAGTACCCCAGGAATAAGGAATATCGTTGTCCCGGCGGTATACATTGGCCCGGGGGTTGTCCCAGGAACGGAACACAGCCTTGATGGCTTCCATCAGCTGCTCCTTCGGGTCGGTGGGGAAGTCCTTACCGATCTTCTCTTTATACTCCGCTTTAAACTGCTCGGCCAGCGCCTTTAGATCCTCAGCGGTCAGCTCCACGTCCTGGGTGACGCCTTTTTCTGCTTTCATCTTATCGATCAATTCTTCGAAGTACTTCTTGCCCACTTCCATGACCACGTCGGAGAACATCTGGATAAATCTCCTGTAGCAGTCCCAAGCCCAGCGCGGATTGCCGGACTTCTTTGCCAGTACCTCTACCACCTCTTCATTCAAGCCAAGGTTCAAGATCGTGTCCATCATACCGGGCATGGAGGCTCTGGCGCCGGAACGGACAGATACTAATAATGGATTCTCCTTATCGCCAAACTTCTTGCCGGTGATCCCTTCCATCTTGCCAATGTGATCCATGATCTGATCCATGATCTCGTCATTGATCTTCCTGCCATCCTCATAGTACTGAGTACAAGCCTCAGTGGTGATGGTGAAACCCTGGGGTACCGGCAGGCCTAAGTTGGTCATCTCCGCTAAGTTGGCGCCCTTGCCGCCCAGAAGGTTTCTCATGGTCGCATTGCCTTCGCTAAACAAATAAACCCATTTCTTTGCCATACGTTACATTTCCTCCTAAAGATATTTAGAATCCTTTGTGGTGTATCCTGCCGCTCATGGACTATCTTCCCCATACAGATCAGCCACCGAGCGGCCTGGCTATAGTATAACACAAATCCGAGACCAGTAAAGATATTTTTTTCAAAAAATGCAATATCTGGCTATCATTGGTCACTTTGTACAAGTTATAGGACACGGATCGCCTGCTGCAGGTGCAGGGAGTAGAGGACCGCCTCTTTTACCGGCTTTTCCGTCACCTGTTCCAGAGCCCGGATGTAGTAGCGCAGCTGGACCTGATAGCGTTTTTTAAGCTCTTCGGCCCGTTCCACCCGGTCGGTCTTATAGTCGATCAGCACCGTCTTGTCCGCCTCCTCTATGTAGGCGTCGATCACACCCTGGACCAGCACCAGCTCGTCGGAATCGGCCAGATCCATCTCGCGGGCCCGGATGCCGATCATGAACTGCTGCTCCTTGTGGAGGCAGCCTTCCTGCTCCGCTTTTTTTAGGCGCTGCCCCAGGGGACTTTTAAAAAACTCCCACAGGATATGGGCGTCCACCAGCTTTCTCTCCTGCCGCAGGAAGCGCCCGCTCTCCACCAGTCCATCCAGCCTGCACACTACATCTTTAAAGGAGCAACACTCCGCCATGGACAGCAGCTCCAAGGCGCGATGGTAGGCGCTGCCCCGAGCCGCGCCGCCAAAGCCCTGTCTAAGGCGGCTCTTGCCGGTTTCGGCGCCCGCGCGCTCTGTCTGCTCTCGTTCCTTTATCGGCTGGTCAGGTCCACTCTGTAACGGACCAGCCGCGCCTGACCGATCGCGCCTCTGGTCAGATGCCGCCTGCCCGGCCTCTCCATCCGCCGCTGTATTACAGGCTGTCTCTTCCATCTGTGGCACCAGCTCCATGACGCCCCCGTACTCCTCCTTTTGGCTGCGCCTTTTCAGCTCAGAAACGGACATCATGGCGTACACCCCCACATCGGCTCCATGGGGGTAGGTATACTCCATCGCCTCCCGCAGGCTCTCTCGGTAAGCCTCATCCCAGACCTTTTCCTTTGACTGTTCTAAAAGCATCTCCTTGGAAGCCTGCTTTTCCATCTGCCGCAGCACCTCCCGCCCGATAAAAGAGGCCGCCGGGACCTGGCTGCAGGCGATCGTGCCTGCCGTGCGCGGCAATGCCATGAGGATCCAGTCCAGATAGGAGCCGGCTCCGGTCAGGACCGTATATGACAGCGGGTCAGGGAAGGAGTCGGCGCGGACAGACGACGTACAAGCAGGCACGGCACCAGCGGACGCGGCACCGGCAGGCGTATGGTGGCCTTGACCGCCTCCAAACGTGACCATCTCTCCGCCGGTCAAAAGGTCGATCCCCCATTTCTCCAGCTTATTTTCCAGGTGGATATCCGTTCCGGTCATGATCAGCTTTTCCTTGGCTCTGGTCATGGCCACGTAGAGGACCCGCAGCTCCTCGCCCATGCCCTCCAGCTCCAGCTTGCGCTTTAACACCTGCTTTTTTAAGGTGGCGCTCTTCACACGCTGCTCCAGATCGATATGGTCGGCCCCCACGCCCAGATCCGGATCGATCAGCAGACGACCGTAGGCATCCTGTTTGTTGAACCGTTTCCCCATCCCCGCTAAGATCACGATCGGAAATTCCAGCCCCTTGCTCTTGTGGATGCTCATGATCTTCACGGTCCGCTCCTTTGCACCGGCCACTGCCGCTTCCCCAAGATCGGTGTCCACTTTTTTCAGCTTCTCGATATAGCGGATAAAGTGGAACACGCCCTGGTAGCTGGTGCTCTCATAAGCCGCCGCCTTTTCGATCAGGAGTTCTAGGTTGGCCTGTCTGGTCTCCCCTGCAGGCATGGCAGACACATAGGCATAGTAGCCCGTCTCCCGGTAGAGCAGCTCTAAAAGCTGATGGATCGGCAAGATCTTCGCCAGGTAACGGAAGCGGGTCAGGAGCGCATCCGCTCGTTTCAGTTTCCGATCGATCTCCTGCTGCCCGGGTATCCCCGGCACGATCCTTCGTCCCCCGCCGTCTTCCATATCCTCCCAGTCATCTTTTTCCGCTCCGTTTCCTTTTGCTCCCCCCTCTTCCGTTCCATCTGCACCGGCCGCTCCGACCGGCCGCCCTTCTTCCAGCCACATACGCCATGCCCCATAGATCCCTCTGTCCTGCCCTTTTTTGGCCCTTCTCTTAAACCGGGCCATCATCCAGGCCAGCTCCTCGTCGCTCATCCCCACGATCGGCGAGCGCATCACCGCCGCCAGGGGGATATCCTGCATGGGATTATCGATCACCGACAGGAGGCTTAAAATGGTCTCCACCTCTGTGGTATCAAAATACCCGCTCTGAGACTGGGCAAACGCCGGGATACCTTCGTCCATCAACCCGTTCACAAAGGGCTCCGCCCAACCGGAAAGGCTCCTCAAAAGGATCACGATATCCCCATATCTGGCTCTCCGATACCGTTCCTCCTCCTTGTCCCAGATAAGGAGCCCATGCTCCGGGTCGGTCAGCCTGAAGATCTCACGGACCGCCAGCTTCACCTCGATCTCACGGCTGGTCAGATCTCTCGCCTCCTCGTCCAGGCTGGAAAGCTCCCGGCTCCCGGTATCCACCAGAAAGAGCTCTGTGCGATATGGATCCGCTCCTTTTCTAGACCCTTCTGCCGGCTCCCCGATCCCGCCAAAAAGGCTGTCCTCCTCCACCTCGGGAAAGAGAGCGCCAGGGTACAGCGCCGCCTCCCTGGTATACCGGATCTTGCCCAGGCTGCTGTCCATGATCTGGGAAAACACCTGGTTGATGCTCGTGAGCACCTGGCTGCGGCTGCGGAAATTTTTTTGCAGCTCGATCTTCTGGTATGGCCCTTCTTCCCGCCCATAGGTATCGTATTTTTCCAGAAAGAGCTCCGGCCTTGCCTGACGGAAACGGTAGATGCTCTGCTTCACATCCCCCACCATGAACACATCCGGCCTCCCAAAGCGCTCCCCGGATAAGGCCCAGATCAAGGCCTCCTGCACCAGGTTGCTGTCCTGATACTCATCCACCAGGATCTCCACATACCGGCAGCTCAGCTGGTCTGCCACCAAAGATGGCGCCCCGTCCTGGTAGAGGATCTGCAGGGCATAATGCTCTAAGTCGCTGAAATCCACCAGATCCCGCTCCTTCTTCGCCTGCTGGTAGCGCTCCATGAACGCGCCGGTCAGGTCGATCAGCTGCCGCACCGCCGGAGCGCAGCCTGCGATCCCTGCCCGTATCTCCTCCATGGTCTGGACGGCATAGCTTTCCTTACATTTTAAGACGCCTTTTTTCACCCGGTCCCGGATGGCCTTGACCTGTTCCTTCTTTTCCGGATCGATATCCTTTTTCCGGGCCGCCGGCAGCCTGCCAAAGGCCGCCGCCGACAGCCGCTCCTTTAACTGCGCAAAGCCGTCTGCCTCCCCGATCTGGATGACCAGCTCCCGCTCCGTCCGGATCGTGGCAAGATAGACCTCAGGCCCGTCAGGCTCCCCGCACAGCTTAAGTGCCTGCTCCAGCTGCTCGGCGTATCCTCTCATCTTAAGCTTTACTTCCTGCAAAAGGAACGCTGCCCAGGGACTGTCTGTGAAATGCTCCGCATTTTCCTCATCAAATTCCTTTCGACAGCCTTCCAGCCACCGATCGGGCCAGGGATGGCTGACACAGGCCTGATAGACCTGGCGGATAGCCTCCTCGATCCCCGAATCCGTTTTATCGCCCCCATAGGTCTCCACAAAAAGCTCGAAGGCTTCTCCCCCGGCCTCGTAGCGCTCCTCCAAAAGCTCTGCCAGCACATCCCCCTTCAGCAAGGTCAGCTCCCCCTCATCCCCCACCCGAAAGGAGGGGTCGATGTCCAGCCCCGCATAATGGCTCCGGATCAGGGACAGGCAGAAACTGTCGATCGTCTGGATCTGCGCATGGGGGACCAGGGCCGCCTGCAGCCGCAGCCGGGCATCCTCCGGCGTACTTTTAAGCCTTTCCTGGAGCGCTCGGGCGATACGCTCCCGCATCTGAGCGGCTGCGGCGTTGGTAAAGGTCATCACCAAGAGCCGGTCTAGGTCGACCGGATGGCGGTCGTCCGTCACCATCTTTACGATGCGCTCCACCAGCACCGCGGTCTTTCCGCTCCCTGCGGCCGCAGAGACCAGCAGGTTCCTGTCCCTGCTGTCAATGACCCTCTGCTGGTCCGCCGTCCATGTCATCGCCATCCCTCTCCCTCCTCTTCCATTTTCTCTGTACCATCCTCCACCTCACCGTCCGGATCCTCTTTCGGGATGATCTCCTCCCAGATCTCCTCCGGCTTCATATTCCTCAAGCGCCGATACACATGGCCCGCTGTCTTCCGGTCAAACCCACATACCGCATGATATGGGCAATAGTCGCAGCCTGTCCGCTCCCCCCGCTTCATGGGCCGCATCCCGATATCCCCGTTCAAGATCTCCTGTCCGGTCTTTTGGCATCTGCTCCGCACATAGTCTTTAAGGAAGCCAAACCGTTTCCCACTGGCCACCGAGGATCTGGCCTCCAAGATCATACCGGACTTTAAGACCACCGGGATCACATCCGATGCCCCCTCGATCTCCTTATCCAGCCTGCCGATCACCTGCAGGTCGCTGTTCACCAGACCATCCATCCTAAGCTGGGCCTTGATCTTATCCTCGATCTCCTCCGGCGTCATGGCCTCCTTCTTTTCCACCATCGGGTCCTGGACATGGTAGTAGAACAGTCCGGCGGGGACCACCTCCTTATCTGGGTGCCGCCGTTTTTCCATCTCCACCGCCGCGTCCATGTAGATCACCAGCTGCAGCTGCAGGCCATAGTAGAGCGCCGCCAGGTCGAAGCTGGCAGATCCTGATTTGTAGTCGATGATCTTCACATACACATGGGTCTCATCCTCGCTAAGATCCATCCGGTCGATCCGTCCCTTAAGATGCAGCGCCTCATCCTCTGACAGCGCGATCTTCATAGAAGCCAGGTCATCTGCCGCGGAAAAGGACACCTCAAAGCCTGCCGGCTTGAAATCGCCCTTTTTCAGCTGCTCCCCCAAAGCCCACATGGTCCGCTCCGTGATCCTGGACAGCTTGCGGATCAGATAGGCATTGCGAAAGGAGCTGTGGAGGATGGTATTGCCATAATCCTCCGCCGCTTTGGCCACACTCCCTGCTACCAGCTCCTTCCGCTGCTCATCAGAAAGCTCGGCCAGGTCCATCCCCCGATCCATCATGGACCGGAAACAAAGATCTAAGGACTGATGGAACAGGTTCCCCATATCCACCGCTCCCAGCTCATATTCCTGCCGCTCTAAAAGCTCCAGACCGTAGCGCAGGAAATGGGAATAGGCACAGGCCGCATAAAGCTCCAGTCGGGTCACGCTCCCCTGGAGGATGTTCCCGTAAAGGGCTCTGGCCGCCGCCCGTCCGATGCCCTTTTCCTGATAGGCATAGCCGTAGGCTCCCACCAGCTGCTCTGCCTGCCCGCGGCGCTGAGGATGACGGTGCAGGTAGGAAAAAAGCTCCAAAAGCTCCGCCTCCCGGCATCCCCTGCTGTCCCGGTACTCCCGCAGACCTTCGGCCAGCAGACGGACAGCCTCCTCTTCCGAGTAAGGCAGCAGGGTTTTTTGGACCTCCCCCGCCTCCCGGACCTTCAGCGCCCCCTGGAACAGCTCCACAAGCTCCCGGATCAGCAAGGATGGCTCCAGCTCCTTTCCACTCCCATTAGAAGCCGCATAGGTCACCACCAGCTGCCGGGAGGGCTTGGTCAGCATCCGATACAGGTAAAAATGCTGCATCAGTCCGTTCTCCCTGGCTGTGGGCGCCAACTCTACCTGCTGGCTGGCAAAAAATCCTCTTTCCTCGTCCGTCAAGAGCCCTCTGGTCTCCTTCCGCTGGGGGACCACGCCCTCATTGACCCCCACAAAATATAAGACCTTCACCGCATCCAAACGGGTCCTGGTGATATCGCCCACCACCACCCGGTCCACCGTGGCCGGGATCGCGCCCACCTTGATCTGGGAAAAGCCGGCGTCCAGGACCTGGGCATATTCCTTAAGGCTCATGGGCTCATCCCCCAAAAGGGCCTCCAAACGGTCCAAGAGCTCCATGGTGAGCCCATAGACCTGGCTGTATTCCTTTGACAATGTAGGAAATCCCTCTTCCATCAGGCGGTCCGCTTTTGTCCGGAGCTTTTCCTCCAAGGCGAGACTCTCCAAAAATGCCCGCAGCACGGCTGTCCTGCTGGCTCCTGTTCCGTCCTTTTCCTTCATCCCCTCCCGCAGGGGGGAAAATGCGCCGCAGACTGCCTGACGCAGCTGGTCTATGGCCTCCAGATCCAGAGCTTCGGCTCCCCGGTACTGTCGTTCCCAGACAGAAGACCAGCGCTTGTAGCCTCGGATCCCCAGAGCTTTTACATAATTCTCCAGCCGATCCAAACCTTCCTGGAGCTCCTCCGGCTGCTTTGTCCCCGTCTCCTGCGCCGACTCCTCCAGCCCCCCGCCCAGGACCAGCCCGGTCTTTAGGCAGCGGAACAGGCTCTCATAGGGAAAGTCCAGCCGGACCGTCTCTAAAGCAGACCGTATCAGCTCCACCAGCGGGTCGGAGAGGATACTTTTTTTATCATCCAAAAAATAGGGGACCCCGTGCTCCTCGAACTGCCGGCGGATCTCCCGTCCATAAGAGGCCAGATCTCCCGTTATCACCGCCATATCCCGAAACCGCAGACCGCGGCGCAGGCCCTGCTGGATCTGGTCGCACACAAAGCGCACCTCTTTTACCGGATCTTTGGCCTGGACCAGCAAGATCTCCTCTCCCTCTCCTCTGCCGGACGGAGGCCTCTGCCCCTCTCCGGCATCCTTCCTTAAGTAGCGGTCAAACCGGCTCTCCAGATAGGCCAGTCTGGGGCTTTCCTTAAACCGTACAGGAGGCCGCCCGTCTAAGACCACATCGGGCTCATGGACGGCCCCGGCATCTGAGGCCGCATCGATCAGCCTGCAGATCATATGACGGCTCATATAAAAGAGCTCCATCTTCTCCGCCTCCGCATAGACCGTCTCTCTGGTATCTACGGTCACCGCCGCCTGTACCTGCTCACAGTCCTTTAAGCAGATCTCCAGGATACGATACTGGACCGGCGTGAACCCAGTGAACCCGTCTAAGAATATCTTGCTCCTTGCAAGCTTCTCCCAGCGGGGCAGCTCCCTGCAGCAAAGGTCCAGCACTTCCTCCGCGGTGGTGAACTTATCCTGGATGAATGCCTGAAAAGCGCCAAACATCAGGCTCAGATCCTTTAGCTTCTCCTTTAAGATCGGCTGATCCGCCTTCTCCCCAAGCTCATTGAGCAGCGCAGGCGTGACCCCATACTGGTACAGCTCGGACAAAAGAGATTTCACCTGGTCCACAAAGCCGATCTGTCCCAGATGCCGCCGATAAAAATGCAGCTCCGCCTTTTTCTCCGAAAGGACCTTGCGCAAGACCATGGACTTTCCCATATCGTCCAGCACCGTCAGCGTCTCCACTGCCAGGTCCTCGAACACCCGATAGGCCAAACGGTTAAAGCTGAGCACATCCACGTTCGTCAGCCCGTGGCGCGGGTGGATCTGGATCAGCTCCTTCTGCGCCTGCATGGTATACTGCTCCGGCACCAGGAGCAGGAACATCTTCTTTGGGTCTGCCATGGACTCACGGATGATCCCCTCATAAAGATACCGGGTCTTGCCGGAGCCTGACGGGCCTAGGATAAATCGCAATGACATGTATGCCCTCCTGTCTTATTGCCGCATAGCGGCGCGGTCCTGTGTTTTTTGATGCTGAAGATCTTCGAAAAGTATAGCATATTTTCACTGGTCATGCCACAAAAGACCGGTGCTGCTGTGCCAAAAGCCCTGTTCTATTTACCGGATCCTCTCATAGACTGTAATAAACCGATCCGGGAAAAGGCCTCTGCTCCTTACCGGATCTGAAAGAATGCGGAGGTTTCCCATGAGCGCCAAAACCAAGATCATCGTCCTGCGTATGAAGGAGATCATCTACACAGCCATCTTCATCGGCCTGGCCATCCTTCTGATCGCCCTGTTCCTCATCATGTTCCGCCGGGATAAGACCGCTGCCCTGCCAGAGCCATCCACCGCGGCAGCCAGCTACATACCCGGTGTCTACTCCGCCTCCATCGCACTTGGCAATGAACAGGTCAATGTGGAGGTCACCGTAGACGCGGACCATATCAATTCCATCACATTGCGATCGCTGAGCGATTCTGTGACCGCTATGTACCCTCTGGTGGAGCCTGCTATGCAGGATCTGACCGAGCAGATCCTAAGGAACCAGTCCCTGGACGCAGTCACCTGCCAGAGCGAGCAGAAATACACCTCGGCCATCCTCTTAAAGGCGATCCGTTCCGCACTGGATAAGGCAGCCGTCCCGGCGCCTGCATCGGTCTTTTAGAGCTCCACAAGCTGTGGTCCCTGCCAAAAAGCGCTGACATACGAAAAAGGAGACGGCATAGAGCAGATCCATCATGCTCTATGCCGCCTTTTTTCATCTCTGCTCAAAGAGTTGACCGAACATCTCCGCCGGCACATAGGCCTTGACCGCGATCCCTGCCTCGGTATACTCTTCCGACAAAAGCCGCCCCGTCTTTCGGATCATCTGCAGCTTTCCCGCTTCTTTATAGGAAAACACCTTTTCCAGATACACTCTGCGGCTCTGGAGGACTGCCTCCAGCACGTCTTTCAGTTCCCCGATCCCCTCCCCCGTTCTCGCAGAGAGCTTCACCTGATAGTCCGAGGCAAAGTCCTTTAGGATCGTCCCTTCCGGAAGCTGATCGATCTTGTTGAACACCGTCACCATGGTCTTATCCTGGATCTTCAACTGCCGCAGGGTATCGTAGACCACATACATATGCTGTTCCATCCAGGGATCGGAGCTGTCCACCACATGGAGGATGATATCGCTGTATCTGGCCTCCTCCAGGGTGCTCTTAAACGCCTCGATCAGATGATGGGGCAGTTTTCGGATAAACCCCACCGTATCCGTCAAAAGGATCTGCTGTCCCCCGGGGAGCTTTAAATTCCTGGTCGTGGGATCCAATGTGGCAAAGAGCTTATCCTCTGCTAGGATATCCGCGCCGGTAAGAGCGTTCAGCAGGGTGGACTTGCCTGCATTGGTATAGCCCACGATCGCCGCCACCAAAAGGCCGCTCCTCATCCGCTGCTGCCTGGATACCTGGCGGTGCCGCTTCACATCCTCCAGCTCTGCCTTCAGCTGCCCGATCCGCTGATGGATCAAACGGCGGTCCGTCTCCAGCTTGGTCTCTCCGGGGCCTCTCGTCCCGATCCCGCCGCCTAAACGGGAAAGGGAGTCCCGCATCCCCACCAGCCGTACCGCCCGGAACTTTAACTGCGCCAGCTCCACCTGGATGTTCCCTTCCTTCGTATCCGCCCGGGAGGCAAAGATATCCAAGATCACCATGGTCCTGTCCATGATCTTGGTCTCCAGGGCCTTTTCCATATTCTTTAGCTGGGCCGGGGACAGCTCGTCATCGCAGACCACACCTGTGGCCTCCGTCTCCCAGATCTGCCATTTGACCTCCTCCAGCTTGCCCTTCCCAAGATAAGTGGCCGGATGGACGCTCTCCCGGTTCTGCACCACCCGTCCCACCACCACAGCCCCCGCCGTCTCCACCAGCTGGGACAGCTCGGATAAGGAGCTCTCTATATCATCGCCATCTCCCGTGCCGATCCCGATCAAAAGGACACGCTCTATGATCTCCTTATTTTCAAATGGTCCTGTCATGCTCTCCTTCTTCCTTCAACGGCGGCCAGCCCTCTCCTTACCGGGTCTGCAAAAACGTGATCTCCTTCTGAGCCGCCTCATCCGCCCCGTACTGGGCCACATAAGCCTGGAAATACTGCAGCGCGGTCTGGAACTGGCCCAGCCGCTCATAGGTCACCGCCTGGTTAAAGCAGGCCTCCCGGACCGCCAGAGCTTCCCTTGGGCTCAACGCGCCGCCATGCTCGTCCTCCATCTGGACCGCCTGCTCAAAAAAACCTAACGCGCCCTCATAGCGCTCCTCCTCCAGATAGATCAGCCCTAAGGAATTGAACACCGATGGGTCTGTGGTCCCATTCCGGATCGCGTCCTCATAGAGAGCCACGGCATCCTCTCCGCGCTGGGCATCCAGACATGCTCTCGCTACCGCAGCCAACGCATCGGCCTGTCCGAAAAGCTCCGTTTGCTGCCCGTCTGCTCCGCCCGCTCCTTCCTGGACGTCCGCAGCCTCTCCATCTGCGCCTTTCGCCTCGTCTGCCGGCTTGTCCTTTTTGCCGCTCTGCTCCCCGGTCTCCTGCTCCAGCTGGTATCCGGTCTGGTAGGCCTGGACCGCGCCGTCGATGTCGCCGACCATGGCTTTCATCAGGGCCATGCGGTAAAGGTACTCCGGCCTCTCCTCATCTACCTGGAGCAGGGTCTCATAGGTATGGGCCGCCGCCAGATAGTCCTCAAGCTTATATTCTGCCTCGGCCCGGTATTTTAATACATCGATCTCAAATGCGCCCGGATTTTTCTTCGCGGTCTGCAGCGCAGCCTCAAATTCGGCCATCGCTCCGGAAAAGTCACCGGCATCCATCTTTTCTATGCCCGCCATCCGCAGCTCTTTCCTGGCCTTGCTGACCCCGCCAGGCTTTACGAAAAAGACGGCCGCCGCTGCTGCGATCAAAAGGACCGCCACGGACAAGACCGCGCCCGCCGACTGCCTCCTCTTCGCTCTTCTCCTTGTTTTCCTTCTCTTCATCATGCTCTCCATTTCCGGCGGATCCTTCCGTTTGTCTATGCTGCCCCGGTCCGCCCGGCCCATGGCCGTCCTGCACCGATCGGCCTCCTAGCTCGTGCTCCCGAACCCACCGTTCCTGACCGTGCTGCAGTCATCGTCCATGACGATCCCATATTCCACAAAGATGCCCTGGGCAAAGGCCATGCCTGCAGCCAGCTCTACCGTCTTTCCCTCCCGGCTGTCGTTCATCACCTTGATCTGGATATGCCCTTCATTGTCGGAGAAGAAATAGTCGCTGTCGATGATCCCTACCGTATTGTTCAGCTGGAGGCGGTACTTAAAGCCCAGACCGCTCCTTGGGTAGATCTGGAACACCCAGCCCTCATCGATCTCCACCCGGATGCCTGTGGGGACCTTGACCGACTGGCCGGGCTCCAAAACGACCTTATCCGGCAGGAAGATATCATATCCGGCGCTGCCAAAGGTGGCACGACGGGGGAGCTCTATAGCCTCGTAGATCTCCAGGATCTGCTGCTTTTGCACCTCTTCTCCAAATGTATCCTTCCAGTCCTGCACGAACTGTTCCCTTCCGACTTTATAAAACTGTGCGATCCGTTTCATTAAAATAGCCTCCTGCTTCCCTATATCTGCTATGCTCCCCGGTCTCTGCGGGCCGGCTGCCGGCGCTCTCCGCTCCCGGGCTCTTTTCCTCTGGTCCCTTCTCCTTCGGCTCCGGTCCCTCCGGCTCCTGCCCCCCTGGTCCCTTCTCCTTCGGCTCCTGCCCCTCCGGTCCCTTCTCCTTCGGCTCCTGCCCCTCCGGTCCCTTCTCCTCCGGCTCCTGCCCCTCTGGTCCATTCTCCTTCGGCTTCGGTCCCTCCGGCTCCTGCCCTGCTCCCAGCTCTTCCAGCTTCATCTGGAGCTCTTCCTCTACCTGCGAGCGGATCTCCTCCTCCTGCTCTGGCTTTAAGCCCGGCAGCTCGGTCATGGATCCGATCCCAAACCGCCGCAGAAATTCCTCCGTGGTAGCAAAAAGAGCCGGCCTTCCCGGTGCGTCCAGTCGGCCCACCTCGTAGACCAGATCGTATTCGATCAGCTTGTTCACCGCATGGTCTGACTTTACCCCGCGGATCTTCTCGATCTCCAGCTTGGTCACCGGCTGCCTGTAGGCGATGATGGACAAGGTCTCCAATACCACCTCGGTCAGGACCTGACGCTTAGGCGTGGAGGCCACCCGGATCAGGTTCTCATAATATTCCGACCGCGTACACATCTGAAAGGCATCCTCCAGCTCGATGACCTGCAGGCCCCGTCGTTCCTTCTCATAACGCCCCATCAGCCGGAGGGCCGCCTCCTTTGCCTGATCCCGGTCCACACCAAGAGCCGCTGCCAGCTGGCTCACCTCCACGGACCGCCCCATGGCAAAGAGCACGGCCTCCACCACCGCTTCCTGGGCCAGCTCCTCCTCTGAGGGCGCAAGCTCCATGGAGATCTGGTGATAATCCAGAACATCCTCCACGATCATCTCCGTCTCCAACGGCTCCGTCTTTCCACCCTTCTTCATCTTTCCAGATCCTTTCCCTCATCCTGCTGATACGGCACGAGATCGGCCGACACCGGCCAATGTCATGTCAACAGATCTTCCAAACCTTCCAGATCCAGATCTTCCTCCTGCCCCTCTTCCTCCAGCGCCTCGATCTGCATATCGTCAAAGATATGCTCCTGGACCAGATGGATCTTCCCGATCTTCATCAGCTCCAGGACCGCTAAGAAGGTCACCACCACCTCCAGCTTATCCGCCCCGTCCTCCAGGACCTGACGGAAGCTGAAATGTCGGTGCCTCCTGGCATGATCTAAAAGGGAGAGGATCTTCTCCTCCAGGCTCACCGGCTCCTTCTGGATCGTCCCAAAGGAGCTCCTGACCCGGTCGACCTTATCCTCTTTCCGCTTCATGACCTGGTTAAAGACCGCCTGGAGCTTGGTCAAGGTAAGGCCGTCCAAAAGCTGGTCTAAGTCCACCGCCGGCTCAAACTTAGCCACTTCCGGCGGCAGGGTAGGGGGCTTAAAGAGCTGCTGCCCGGCCCCGTCCTCCAGCTGGGCCAGCTCCTGGGATATGTAACGGTATTTTTTATATTCCAGCAGGCGGGCCACCAGCTCTGCCCGCGGATCCTCCGTCTCCTCCTCCCCCTCTTCTTCCTTGGGGAGGAGCATACGGGATTTGATATCGATCAAAGTGGCGGCCATGACCAGGAAATCACTGACCAGATCCAGATCCTCCTTGTCCATCTGCCGCACATGCTCCAGATACTGATCCGTGATCTCCACGATCGGGATATCATAGATATCCACCTTATTTTTTTCGATCAGGTGCAGGAGCAAGTCCAGAGGCCCCTCAAAATGCTCCAGCTTATATGAGATCTCCATCCTATCTCCTCCCCCTCTCCATCCCACCATAAATCCGCCGTCAAGGTCTGCTACCGGCCTGGCATCAACCGCACCGCCAGCACCTGGGGCAGATCGTTCAGCCGGATATCGATCGAATGGGTCCCCAGCCCCCGGCCTACCAGCATCCGTTTCCCATCCTTTTCAAAGCTGCCCGCGCACCAGGGGACAAAAAACTGATACTGAGGCGTCATGAGCCCCCCAAACCCCGGGATCCGGATCGTCCCGCCGTGGAAATGTCCGGACAAGGTCAAGTCTGCCCCCCACTGCCTGCACCGCTCAAAATACAGCGGCGAGTGGATCAAAAGGAGCTGGAACCGGTCCGGATCCGGCGATCCCAGCTTCTGGGCAAGATAGCCCTCCGGCATCTTTATGGGACGCTCCAGGAACAATTTTTTATAGAAGGAACGGGGCAGCGCCACCCCGGTGATATCCATCTCATCAAAGGAAACGGTCCGGTCGATCAAAAGACACACGCCCAGTCCCTCCGCCTTTTTTAACAACTGATCATATCGGTCCCCATAGGTATCCCGCTCCCGATCCAGCCGCGCTTCATGGTTCCCCAGACTGTAAAAGACCGGCCCGATACCGGCCAGACCCTCCAGCAGACGAAAGGTAGCGTCCAGGCTGCCTTTCCCCTCCTTCGCCACCATTAAGTCCCCGCCGATCAAGATCCCATCCGGCCGCAGCCCATCTACTGCCCTTAAAAGCCGCACATTGGCCGGACCGAATTCCTTGTCATGGACATCTGTGATGAACACCAGCTTTTTCTCTTTGTGGATCTTAGGGGAGAGGATCTGGCTATCCTCCACCACAAAATGCTCCCGCTCATAGCGGGACCGCAGCAATAAGCCCAGACCGGCCGCAGAAGCTGCCATGAGCCCTGCCGCGCCGAACGACCTACCCATCGCCATATCATGCCCTCCCGATCAAAACACCCTCGATCAAAGTCCGCCTGCTCAAGACTCTCCTGGCCCAAGTCCTCCTGGCATCTGTCCTACTTCTGCCGGAACACCGGATCGGCCGGATACGTCCCCACCAGCTTCTGCATGGTCCTGGGCACCGCGTCCCTGGAGGTCTTCCAGTCTGCGTCCCGGTTCCGATGATCGAACTTATCGATGAACCAGTCGATGTCCCCCTGGATCCGCCCCAGGTTTTCCTCCATCATCTGATAAAGGGCAGGGACCACTCTCTGCTGCTCCTTCTCGGATGCCTGCTCGGCATATGCTGCCATGATATCGGCAAAATGGGGCAGGCAAAATCCCTTGGACACTCTTAAGCGGTCCAAAAACTCCGGCTCCGTCCGCATCAGATAGAGGAAGGTCTTCAGGATGCGTCCATAGGCCTCCTCGGATCGCGCGCAGACATAACAGACACCGCCAAAAGCCGGTCCCCTGCCCGCTCCTCCAAAGATGGATCCGGCCGATCCCCGCTGCTTTCCCGGCCTTGACAGGCTTCCTGCGCCCAATCCCCCTAAGATCTTCCCGATCCGGTCCCCAGGCCCCTTTCCCTCGTTGAACGTCATCTGGGCCTGGGCATGGAACTGCCTGCGCACATATTCCAGCCTGGTCTTCAAGATCCAGGCATTTCCCAGAGAGTTTCCATAATCATACATCATCTTTGTGTGGCGGCGGCAAAAGCCGGCCCGGTCCGTCTCCTCCCGGATATCACTTTCCATATAAGAGGACCCCAGCACAAAGTCGATCGTATCTTGTTCGATCTTGCGCTCCAGATAGCAGCAGGGACACTCATCCGCAGCATTTAAAGCGTCCATCACCTCTAATGTATACAGCTTTTCCTTCATCTTGCCCTGCTCCTCCTTCACGCGCCTGCTCGTCAGTCCTATCATTATACACGGACATAGGCTGGCTTGTAAAGCAAAATCCGCCAACATACCATTTTAACATACCATTTGACGGCATGAAAAAATACCTGTATAATTAAGATCGACATTGCCCACAATGTGGGAAACTGCACCCTAAATGCCTGCGCGATCTTTAGGCAAGATCGAAGGTCTTCTGCCAGGTACCTTCTATATTCTACTATCCAGGAGGAAAGCACTATGAAGATCAACACCCCACCGATCCCCTTAGAGGATCTATCATCAGTCTCTCCCATGGGAGAGATAGCAGGATTTCCGGTACGTCCAGGTTTTTTTGACATCAATGGGGCCATGGATCTGGGGATAGGCGTGAACTTCACGATCCACACCTGCTATGGCACCCGCTGTGAGCTCCTTCTCTTCCACACCATAGAGGACGAGCCCTACGCAGTCCTCCCTTTTCCGGAATCTTACCGGATCGGGGATGTTTATTCCATGATCGTGTTCGGGTTAAATATCAAGAACTTCGAATACGCCTACCGCATCGACGGCCCTTATCTGCCCAAGCAAGGGCTGGTCTTTGACAAAAACGCGATCCTTTTAGACCCCTATGCCCGGGCCGTCACCGGTCAGAAATACTGGGGGATCAAAAAAGAACGTGCCTATCACGCCCGCGTGGTAAAAGACAGCTTTGACTGGGGCGCCATGCCGCAGTCCAAACGGGAGCTCAGTGACCTGGTGATCTACGAGCTCCACGTCCGGGGCTTCACCTGCCACCCCTCCTCCGGGGTCCGGCACAAGGGCACCTTTGCCGGCTTGATGGAGAAGATCTCTTATCTGAAGGAGCTGGGGATCAATGCCGTGGAGCTGATGCCCGTTTTTGAATTTGACGAGATGATGAACTCCAGGGAGGTGGACGGCCAGCTCCTGCTGGATTATTGGGGCTATAATACCGTGGGCTTTTTCGCCCCCAATACCAGCTACTCCTCCTCGGCGGAGCGGAACATGGAAGGCAATGAACTCAAGGAGCTGATCAAGGCCCTCCACGACAACGGCATCGAGGTCATCCTGGATGTGGTCTTCAACCACACCGCAGAGGGCAATGAAAAAGGCCCCACCTTCTGCTTCAAAGGCCTGGATAACAAGGTCTATTACATGCTGACACCGGATGGGAATTATTATAATTTCAGCGGCTGCGGCAACACATTGAACTGCAATCACCCTGTGGTCCATCAGCTCATCCTGGAATGCCTGCGCTACTGGACCATCAGCTACCGGGTAGACGGCTTCCGCTTCGACTTAGCCAGCATCTTAGGGCGGAACGAGGACGGCTCCCCGTTGAACAATCCGCCCCTCCTTAGGAGCCTGGCCTCCGATCCGATCTTAGCGAACGTAAAGCTGATCGCAGAGGCATGGGATGCCGGCGGCATGTACCAGGTAGGCCGTTTTCCTGCCGCCAAGCGGTGGGCCGAATGGAACGGCCGCTACCGGGATGCCGTGCGCGGATTTTTAAAAGGCGATAACTGGGAAGCCTGGAACGCGGCCTGGAGCATCTCCGGCTCCGGCGATCTTTACGGCGGGTTCGATCCGGATTACGCAGGCGATTACGCAGGCTATAATTCCTGCATCAATTTCCTCACCTGCCACGACGGCTTCACCTTATACGACCTGTATTCCTACAACGAAAAGCACAACGAGGCCAATGGCTGGAACAATACGGACGGGACGGACGACAACCGGAGCTGGAACTGCGGCATCGAAGGCGACACCGACAATCCAGATGTGCTCTTCCTCCGTTACCGGATGATGCGGAACGCCTGCGCCGTGCTCATGTGCAGCCGTGGCACGCCCATGTTCCTGGCCGGGGATGAGTTCTGCAACACCCAATACGGCAATAACAACAGCTACTGCCAGGATAATGAGATCTCCTGGCTGGATTGGAGCCTCCTGGAAAAAAATCGTGACTTTTTCGACTTTTTCCAGTTTATGATCGCCTTCCGCATGGCCCATCCGGTGATCCGAAAACGGCTGCCCGATGCCGTCTGCGGCATGGCCCCTCTGCACACCCACAATATCAATGCAGCCGAGACGGCCATCCCCCGGGATGCCAGGACCTTTTCCGTCTGCTTCGCCGGTTACGATACAGACAAAGGCCGGGACGACTTAGTCTATGTGTCCGTGAACACCTACTGGAAGGATGTCCACATCATCTTACCCAGCCTCAACACGACCGGGAACTGGTATCTGGCGGTCAACACCTTCGGCGACGGCCACGGACAGTACTTCTACCCGGCAGGGAAAGAGATCCGGATCGACGGCGAGTTCGTCATGCGGCCCCGGTCAGTGGCCGTGTTCACGGTGCGGTGACGAGCTGAAAAGGGAACGCTCCGATCGGTCTTATATCACTTACGATCACAAAAAGACGCAGGTACCACGATACCGTGGCCCTGCGTCTTTTTATGACCATCCTTTTGCATCGGCTTTTCTTATAGCCTATCCTTGAGCATACCTCGATTTCTCCCATCCGAAAACCCCTTTCAGAAAATTTCCCACGGCAAACAGGCCGCCCTGCCGAGCCGCCTCATAAAAGCATATATCTATCTTTGTCATGCCGCCTTCCCTACCCGCATCTTATTTCTAGGGTGCTTCTCTCTTAAGATCTCCATCTGTCTTTTGGAAGCGACATGGAGATAGATCTGGGTCGTCCGGATGGAACTGTGGCCTAATAACCTCTGGATATATGTGATATCTACGCCTTCCTCCAACAAATAGGTAGCTACCGAGTGTCGGAACATGTGAGGCGTGATCTGCACAGCATTTTTAGCTAACAAAGTATTTTTGCGGATCATCTTTCGGATCGACTGTTCGGTAAACCGCGTTCCCGATCTGTTCAAAAAGAAAAAACCACTATCTTCGATCCTCTCCCGGTCAAATGCATAGTACTGTCCCATCAGCCGCAATACATCCGGATTCCCGATCTGCACATAACGTTCTTTACCTCCTTTCCCCATCAGCTTAACGATACCACACTCCAGATCGATGTCTTGCCTTTTCAGATTCGAGATCTCATATACCCTGGCACCTGTAGCAAAAAACAGTTCAATGACCGCCAGATCTCGATAAATGGTCGACCGTTTTGATCCCCCCTTTATCTCCGCATACATATGGTCTAATAATCTTTCGATCTCATTTCTTGGGATGATCCGCGGCAGGATCTCCGATTCCCTGAATTTTACATGTATCTTGTTAAACGGGTTCGGTCCATCTAAGCGTTCCGTCTCATCAAGATACCTATAAAATGCCTTAACGCTTGCGATCTTCCTTTTCACAGTCTTTTGCTTGTATTTTTTATGTAAACTCGTTATATAATCTTCGATCTCTGCTCTCTGAAATACCGCTTCCCCAACACATCCCAGAAACTGTTTCAGATCGATCCCATAAGCCTTCAACGTGTTTTGGCTCAATCGCTTACGATATTTACAAAATCCCAGATATCGTTCTACCTCTTTTTTCATATCCATGATGGTCTGTCCTCCTTTTTTGAGAGTGTATCCCCACAAGTACCGAGTGAGAGCACGGTCCTGCCTCTTTTTGCGGCCATCGGCCCACAGGCCTTGTATCATACAGATAAAAGGCCTGTCTTCCCGAAGATCCAGGCTGCGAGAGCCATGGATAATAGAGGATTATCCTTGGCCACTGTCATCTCCGGACACAACACAGGCCCGCATATCTTGATGAGTAAAAAAGTAAAGGTCTGATCCAGGCACAGGATCCCTATCGCCGGATCTAAGATCGGGAAGGACATCATGAAAAAGATCAGTGTGATCATCCCGTGCTACAATATAGCACGTTGGATCGATCGATGTATAGCATCTGTGGCGGTACAGACGATCGGGCTTGATAGCATGGAGGTCATCTGTGTTGACGACGCTTCTACAGATGGCACATGGGAACGTCTGCAGAAATGGGAACAAAAGTTTCCGGAGCATATGCTGCTCATCCGCCAGGATGTGAACCGGAGGCAGGGTGCGGCCCGAAATCTGGGCTTGCGACATGCATCTGCTCCGTACATCGCCTTTGTAGATGGTGATGATTGGCTGGAACCGGACTATTTTGAACAGTTATATGCGCCCATCGCACATCAGAGCTATGATGTAGTGGCCTGTGGCGCAGCCACAGATCCGTCTGCATCTCTTGTCTATTTTGATGAAAAAAGCAGGGGCGAAGGAGAAGGTCAGGCTCTCTGTTCCGATACAGTAGAAAGGAAAAAAGAAATGCTCATCCAAAAACCTTTAAATATCTTCGCCTGGGCAAAGATCATCCGAAAAGAACTGCTCCTGGACCATCAGATCTATTTTCCCGAAGGATTGCTCTATGAAGATAACTATTGGTATCCGTTACTGCATATCTATGCAGATACGATCTATATAGTCCAAAAACGGCTATACCATTACTTTATGCGCGACTCATCCACGGTCCATGCCATGAATGATCCACACCACTTAGACAGGGTCACCATACAGCTGATAAAATGGGAAGATTATGAAAAACGCGGGCTGCTGCAGAGCTATCGCGCAGAATTAGAGTATGACGGTCTGTATTGTGCGATGCATTTTATGCGATGTCTCGTTTTCCGTTATGATCGCCCCTCGTTTTCTTATTATCAGCTGCAGCGGGAGGTGCTCCGCCAACGTATCCCCGACGACATAATGGCTTTATATGCAGATACCTTTTCTGGTCTGGACCGTATCCTTTTTAATGCTCTGTATCAGGCATTGGATGCGGAAAGTTTTCAGAAATTTATAGAGCAGGCACGATGGTACATATATAATAAAGGATAATCCTCTATTATCCACCCTAAATGATCAAAATCCTCCAGCCTTTATCCGCCAGATCCCATCTCTATCTTTCTGGTATCTCTATTATACCTTGATCTTCCTCTGCACAAAACCCCTTTCTTCCATTTTTCTCTTTTCGGGCATCCGGTCTATCTTATGGGATCCCATAGACCTCCTTCCCCTCTTGCACAAACTTCGATCCAGGCTATGCTTTATGAGCAGCGCAGCAAACACCTTCGCCCACTCCAAAAAAAGAGGAGGCCCATGCCGCCGCACTAGACCTTCCTCTTCTCTTTCTAAACCTTCATGCGCCCGACCACGGGACTTTTAAAGTAAACATTTGGCATCTGTTGGGATCTCTCGCTCATCTGCGTGCTCACTGCCAGGCACCATCCGCTCCTACCGTATATCCATCTGGTGTAGTGGTGTTTTTCAGCATCACCCCATCCGCGCCCAGATAATACCACTTCTCTTTCGACTTTACCCAGGCATTCTTGGTCATCTCTCCGGACGCCTGGTAGTGATACCAGTCATCTCCGACCTGGACCCAGCCGGTCTTTATGCCCGCCGCTGCGCCTGGTCCCTGGCTGTACCCGGCTCCACCGCCCTGGCCGCCAGCTGCTCCCCCGGCTCCACCGCCCTGGCCGCCGGTCGCTCCCGCCCCGGCAGCCGCCAATGCAAAGCCATAGTCCAGCATCGCCTTTGTATCGGTGTAATGGGTCCCGCTGGCCTTCATGACCACGGCCACCAGCCGGGTCCCATCCTTCTCCACACAGGTCACCAGCGTGTTCCCCGCCTTGGAGGTATAGCCGGTCTTTCCTCCTACCATGCCCGGATAATAGCGGGGATCCGTAGGATAGACCATCTTATGACCCATGGTGACTGTTTTTGCCCCTCCCTTGATCGTCGCTGGGATCTGATAGGATGTGGTGGTGGAGATCTTAGATAAGGTAGGATCTGCATAAGCTGCCCTTGCGATCAATGCCATATCATGTGGGGTCGTTACATGCGACGCATCGTTTAAGCCGTTCGGATTTGCAAAATGGGTCCCCGTGCAGCCAAGCTGGGCCGCCCGGGCGTTCATCTTATCCGCAAAGGCGCTGACACTGCCGGATATATGCTCTGCCAGACCGTTCGCCACCTCGTTGGCTGATTTTAAGAGCAGGGCATAGAGACACTGCTCCACCGTCAGCTGATCTCCGGCCGTCAGATCCAAAGTCACTGCCCCGGACTCCAGGTTTGTGGTAGCGGTCTGGGAAAAGGTGACCGTATCCTGAAGACCACAGTTCTCTATGGTCAGCAGTGCAGTCATCACCTTTGTGATGCTGGCCGGATAGAACTGGGTATCCTCATTTTTCCCAAAAAGCACCTGACCGGTCCGGCAATCCAGCAGGACCGCTCCCTCTGCCTCCACTACCGGCACCGATACGCTGCCTGCTGCCTGGGATACACCGGCCTCTGTCTGGAGCCCGCTGCCCCCCGCGTTCTGAGAGGCCGTACTGCCTGCCGCCGGAGAAAGACTCCCCGAAACTGCGCCTGTCCCCCCAGGGGCCGGCAACCCTCCTACAGTCACATTCCCTATGGTCTGGCCGTTCGCCGTTCCTCCCGGCCCCTGCCCCAGGGTCCCGGAGGCCGCAGGCAGACCGCCGGATAAAGGATTAGGAGGGACTACTTCCTCTCCAAAGACCACGCTGCTGCAAAGTATACTAAATGCCGCTCCCACACAAAGGAGCCTCTTCCCCATCTTCATCTGCCGTCCTCCGCTTTCCGTCAATAAGGATCCTGGTCTTCGTCTATCAAGATCCGCGCCAAGTGTCTTTTTCGATTATAGCATACCATCCCAAAACTTGCCGCAGCAAACTGCTTACGATTTTATGACATTTGATCTTCGATCGTCACATAGACTAGAACGAGGATCCCTTTGATCGGAGACATGACTATGAGACCTTTCCCATCTGACATACGCCGCCCCCACCATTTTTCTTTCCGGTCCTGCATTCTTCTGGCCCTTCTGCTCACTCTGCAGCCTCCGGGCGCTCATCTCACGCTCGTCCTGCCGGCTCAGGCTGCAGCCCGGCCCACCACGCCCAAGCTGGCGGGACCGCCAGAGGATACCTCCCTGGCCGCCGATGATCCAGCCGCCGATGCCCAAGCCACGGATATCCAGGCCGCTGATGTCTGGTCTGCCCTTGCCATCTCCTCCGCGCCCCAGACATCGGCCGCCGGCCAAAGCCAGGGGCAGACACAGGAGCCGGCACAGTCTGGAGCATCTGCCCCTTCACAAGAACCAGTCTCCTCCCAGCCCCCGATCCAGGATGGAGCCCTGCCGCAAGGGCAGGACGCACAAGAGCAGGTGCAGCCCGCCCCCACCTCCGGCCCAGAGGTCAGCGCTCCTTCTGCCCTCCTGATGGAAGCCTCCACTGGCCAGGTCATCTATGAAAAAAATGCCGACACACCCAGGAGCCCTGCCAGCATCACCAAGATCATGACGCTGATCCTCATCTTCGATGCCTTAGAGTCCGGAAAGATCAAGCTGGACGATATAGTCACCACCAGCGCCAATGCAAAGTCCATGGGCGGCTCCCAGGTCTTTTTAGAGGAGGGGGAGACACAGACCGTGGAGACCATGATCAAATGTATCGTCATCGCCTCCGGGAACGATGCTTCCGTAGCCATGGCCGAACACATCGCCGGCAGCGAAGGGGAGTTCGTCCGGATGATGAACGAGCGGGCTGCCGGTCTCGGCATGACGAACACGCATTTCGAGGACTGCTGCGGGCTGACCGACTCCCCTGCCCATGTGACCACCGCCCGGGATATCGCCCTGATGAGCCGGGAGCTGATCGACCGTTATCCCCAGATCCATAACTATTCCACCATCTGGATGGACACGATCACCCATGTGACCAAGCAGGGCACCAAGGAATTCGGTCTTTCTAATACCAATAAGCTGTTAAAGATGTCCACCGATTTCACGGTCACCGGCTTAAAGACCGGCTCCACCTCCCTGGCAAAGTACTGCTTTTCCGGGACCGCCGAGAAGGACGGGATCCGCCTGATCGCCTCCATCATGGCCGCCCCGGATTATAAGGCCCGTTTTAATGACGCGCTGACCCTTTTAAATTACGGCTTTGCCAACTGCCGCATGTACCAGGATACGGAAATGCTGCCTCTGCCAACGATCCCCGTAAAAAACGGAAAGGAGGATACAGTCCCCCTCCGCTATGACGGCAGCTTCTCCTATTTAAGTCTAAAAGGAGAGGACTTTTCCGCCATTGAAAAGGAGCTGATCCTCCAAGAATATGCAGACGCGCCCGTCGTCGCCGGTTCCCAGGCCGGGTGGATCGACTATCGTCTAAATGGTGAAACGATCGGCAAGGTGCCGGTGCTGTTCCAAAAGGATGTGGAGAAGGCGGCTTTCTCCGACTACTGGAAGCGGCTTTTGTCCCTGTGGATGCTCCGTTTAGGCGAAGGGACGCTGCCGGTCCGGGAGATCGCCCGTCCAGACTATACGTTCTTTGGATGAGCGGGGACCAAAGCTCTGTATCCTCAAAAGTAAAGGACCGGGCCCTGTGCAGCACAGGGCCCGGTCCTTTACTTTGTCCGTCTCTGTTCCTAATCCCACTCCACCGGTGTGGGCCTTGCCGGATCAAAGACATCCTCGGCATTGAAAAAGTCGCCTAATACCCGTCTTCCGCTGCCGCCCTCCTGGTTGACCACGATATCCTGCCACATGCGGTAGCCGTCCAGGTTATAGCGCCCCTGGCGCAGATAGTCCTCGCCCACCTGCACCCAGGCCTGACTGGAGTCCACATTGCAGAAATACCGGAAGCCTACCTCATGGAGATAAACATAGCGCTCATTGTCCATCGTATAAGGATGCCAGTCGCCGATCTCCGCGCCAAAGGGGTACAGGATGATATCCGTTGGACCGATCAGGGATTCTACCTCCGCTTCCCATTTATCCGTATCTTCCTTAAATTTGTCAAACTCGATCTGCCCTAAGTTCCGGTGGCCCCAGCTGTGGGAAGCCAGCTCCCAGCCATTATCCCGCAGGCACTGGGCCACGCGGGCCGCCTGCTCACAGTCTGCCTCGTAATCAGGATTTTTTTCCTTGTAAGAGGCGGCTGTGCGGTAGCCTAAGATGCCCTCATAACCGGTAAAGGCGATGACTGCCCTGGCTCCTTTATAGGAAAAATCAGGATGCTCCTGGATGAACGCTTCCAGGATCGGGACCAGGTCGTACTCGCCCGTGACCGTCGTGCCGTCGTCCAGTTTCATCTCGCAGGTAGGCTTACCGTCCTCCCCGATGACGATCCTGCTGGCAAAGCCGTCCCCATCCATATACGGGTAATAACATACATCATCCTGGGACATGACAACGGCTTTCTTGCCTTCCGGGAGCATGATCTTCCCTCGCACCATCTTCACCTGTCCGTTCTCGTCCACCTCTTCGTGGGCCATATCGTGGAGCCGCACAAGGACATAGCCCCGGTCATACATCTCCTGCAAGATCTTATCCAGCTCGCTTTTTGTGGTCATCACCTGGTTATAGCCCTTTTCTCTTGTATCCCCGTCAAAGGCCTTTTCCGTATCCATGATGATCGAATGGAAGAACACATGGGGGATCTTGGTGATATCCTGTTCCACCAGTCCGGCACATGTCGCTTCATAGCCTGCTATGGCAGCCGCTACCTCCTCTGTACCTGAAAACTCCTCGTTATCCTGTAAGAGGGCGATGGCCTTATCATAGTCATAGCCTGCCGCCAGATCGTCGGCTTCCGCTAGCAGACCGGTCAGCCGCCCTTCCGGTGTGCTCATATCCACCACCCGCGAATCCCGCCCGGTCTGTGCCGTGCCTCCCTCCCCCTGGATAAAGATCGTCGCGGGATCGGTCTGGGGCTCTTTACCTTCACTGCTCTCCGGAGAAGGAGGATCGGTCTGGTCAGATGTGAGCGCTCTTTCTTTTGGATGGAACAAGCCCTTCCACCAGCTTTTCAGCCATGTGACAAAACGCGCGAAGATGTTCTGCTCTTTGCCGTCCGTGCCGATCGGCTGACCTTCAGCGGTCTGCCCCTCCTGGCCTTCTGACTGACCTTCATCGGTCTGCCCTTCGCCGGGTACCTGTCCGTCACCGGCCGTCTGCTCCTCACCGTCCGAGGGACCTTCCGAAAGCTGCACGTCACCCGCTCCCATCGGGCCATCCCCCATCTGCTGGCTGTCCCCTCCCTGGGATCCGGCTCCGGCCCCGGCCTGTCGGCTCCTTTCCCCGATAAACATATACACTGCCGCAGCCACTGCTATGACCGCGACGATCAGCATCATATATATGATCGACACCTTGCGCCTTCGTCTGGCCCGCTCCGCCTGCCGTCTGGCCTGGCGCCGCCTGACGATCTCTTCATAATTGGACGCATCCATAACTCTCTAACCCCTGTCTAACCGTATTTTCCGATAAGTCATCCCATACAAAAGACTCGCCGTCGGCGATCTTCGTACCTATAGTATTCCCTGTGATCACCATTATAAAACCAGATCTGCCATCTCCGGTCCCCTCCGACCCCTACAGATCTGCCATCTTTCGACACTATATCCGGTCTTTCAACATTATAGCATAGAACCTCCCCTAGATGAACGGACGATTTCTTACAAATTCCGTACGATCTGTAAACGGTTATGTACTGACAATAAAAAAGACCTTTCAATACTGTTTCTAAGTATCCCCAGGCCTTTTCTATCTTCCTGTTCTATTCCAGACTATCTCCAGCTCACAGCTCTGCTCATCCAAGCTCTCCGGTCAGAACTGTACATAGCCTTCGATCTTTTGGGCCGGCTCCACACTTTCCGCATAGAGCACCGGACCTTCCTCTCCATAATCCTGCCAGAACTCATAGGCGACCTTTGCCCGCACATGGACCCATTTCCCGGTCTCCAGATCTTTGGCTTCCCTGGCCTTGCAGACATAGCCGATAAAGGTCATATCCGCCTCACAGCAGGTCATAGCCATCCGTCCCGGCACAAAATAATTTTTGGGGAAGCCCGGGGACTTTAAGACCATCCCGGTAAAATCCACCGTCTTTCCCTCATACCGCTCCCGCACATCCATGCAGTCAAAATACCAGATCCCGAAATCCCGGGGCTCGATCTGGATCACGTCGGCATGGACATCAAAAGGCAGGTCCTCCTCCAGCATCTCCTGCACGATCTCCCCTTCCTTATCCTCCAGCACCAGCTGCCCGTTCTGACACATGGCCCGGATCGTCCGGCGGTAGCTGGTCAGCATATCATCGGGCACATCATCGCAGCGATTGCAGATCACCAGCTCCGAATCCCGGAGCATATTTCCCAGAAGCGGTTTCATATTGGCGATATAGAGGTTCAAGGTGGAGCCGTCTAAGACCGTCACCTGCTGGAAGACCTCCCAATCCGCCGGGAGCTTTAAGGCATTCTGATCCCACATCCCGTTCCATTCGATCAGGACCCGTTCCGGGTCGTTCAATAGCTCCAGCTCCGTCAGACGCTCCGGAGTCATCTCCTCTAAGTCTTCCATGTAGACCACAGAGGTCTGGGTCTTCTTTAAGAGCGCCTCGTCGTACTCTGTGTCCCCTTCTTCACAGACGATCAAAAGGGTCTTCCCCTCGGTCTGGAAATACTCCTGGGACATGGTGAACTGCAAAAACTGCGTCTTTCCCGCTTCCAGAAAGCCATTGATCAAAAATACCGGTATCTTCTCTTCTGTCTTATCATATCCATCCATACGCTCAGCTCCTGCCAAAGGCTTTTTTCAGCTCCTCTTCTTTTAAACGGGCTCCGATCACGCAGATCTTTCCGATATGATCCGGCTGTCCCTCCCGGATCTCATACTGCTCCGGCACAAGGTCAAAGTACAGCCAGCTGCCTTCCGTCTCTGTGGGCAGCATCCCCTTGGCCCGCAGGACCTCGCCGAAAGCGGTGCTCTCAGCCAGCTTCTCCAGGATCTCCTCCAGCCTCTCTCTGGTACAGGGGACCGTGGTCTCAAGGCCCCAGCTGGTAAAGATCTCATCTGCATGATGGTGATGATGGCCGTGGTCATGGCAGCCGCAGCCGCACCCATCGCCATGGTCATGATGATGCTCGTGGTCGTGGCCGTGATGGTCCTGCTCATGCTCATGATGATCGTGGTCGTGCTCGTGTTCATCACCGTGATGCCCATGGTCATGACCGTCTCCCTCATGATGGTCATGATGGTGGCCGTGCTCATGATGACCGCACTCGTCATCGTGCTGGTGATGCTCATGGCAGCCGCACCCGTCATCGTGCTGGTGATGCTCGTGGCCATGCTCATGGCAGCCGCACCCATCATCGTAATCATGGTGATGGTCGCGGCGCTCATGATACTCTTCCTTCACCTGAGCCAGCAGATCCTCCATCATCGTATCCGGCTTCTCGACGATCTCCAAAAGCTGCGGCCCGGTCAGCTGGGCCAAGGGCGTGGTGATGATGGACGCCGCCTTATTGTGCTGGCGGATCATGGCTACCGCCGTCTCTACCTTCTCCTGATCGGCGATATCCGTACGGCTCAGGACGATGTTTTCGGCGTGCTCGATCTGGTCATTAAAGAACTCGCCAAAATTCTTCATGTACATCCTGCATTTTTTCACATCCACCACGGTGACCGAGCTGTTCAGGAGCACGTCCAGGTCTGCGGACACATCCCGGACTGCTTTCATCACGTCAGAAAGCTTGCCCACTCCTGAGGGCTCGATGATCACCCGCTCCGGCTGGTATCGGACGATCACTTCCGCCAGGGACTTTCCAAAATCCCCCACCAACGAACAGCAGATGCACCCTGAGTTCATCTCCCGTATCTCGATACCTGAATCCTTTAAAAATCCGCTGTCAATCCCGATCTCGCCAAATTCATTCTCGATCAATACTACCTTCTCGCCAGCTACTGCTTCCTCCAGGAGCTTCTTGATAAATGTCGTCTTCCCTGCTCCCAAAAATCCAGAGATCACATCGATCTTCGTCATCTTCCATTCCCTCTTTCCCGTTTTGGTCCGATCCATATCTGCTCTCTGGCAGACAGGACCGTCGGATATCTCCATCTACTATTTCTAAGATATCTTTGCCCTATGATATCTTTGGGATACGTTCTCTGCACCGTCTATTATTTTGGCACAAAGAATAGAGAAAGTCAAGGATAGCAGCCCTTGCATTTTGGACCATCGGCCATTATAATGGAACGAACACCAAAGCAGGACCTGATCCAGATCCGCTCTGAAAAATGGACCAAGAAAGGATGCGTTCCACCATGTTCAAGACATTTCATTATACGATCCCCTCCAAACAGCTCCCGAAAGCCTTCGAAGGCTTTCGGATCGCCCATCTGTCCGATCTCCATGGCGCAGTCTATGGCCGGCACAATGAACGGCTGCTGCAGCAGATCGCCTGCGCCAAGCCTCACTGTGTCGTCATGACCGGGGACATGGCCGGCCATGCGATAAGCTCCCGCTTAGGGCTGATCGATCTGTGCCGCCGGCTCTGCGCCCATCATCCGGTCTACTATATACCAGGCAATCATGAACAATGTCTGGAGGCGGATGTCTACACCGCGCTGCGGGCAGACCTTGTGAACGCAGGCGCTGCCGTCCTGGAAAACAGATGGTGCAGCATCTCCCGTCACGGCTCCTCCATCAAGCTCTACGGTCTGGTGCTGCCTATGCGCTATTACCGTTCCCGCCTGGAAAACGCCATAAAAAAAGTACGGTTTTCCGATAAGGCTATGGAAAAGCTGTTGGGAGCCGCAGATCCCTCCTGCTTTAACCTCCTCCTATCCCACGATCCGCTCCATTTCCCGGCCTACCGGGACTGGGGCGCCGATCTGACTTTATCCGGCCACATCCACGGCGGGATCATCCAGATCCCCGGGCTTGGCGGCCTGCTATCTCCGGACGTGACTCTGTTCCCCCGATATGACTGCGGGCATTTTGAAGAAAATAAAAAGCATATGATCGTCAGCCGGGGACTGGGGAACCATTTCCTGTTCCGGGTATGCGATCCGGCGGAATTAGCCATCATCACCTTATCAAAAGCCCCTGCCTGATCGGATGTCCAGGGATCAGGAGCCCCTTATAAGCCTGATGCAAGATCCTCTATGGCGCAGGTGCGGCGACGGCGGCAACAGCACCTCCCCCAGTGCCTGCCGCCAGCGGCCCCTCCATCCATCTTACGTCTATTTTTGCACATCACTCCACGTTTCATCCTTCCTCGTCCCCCTCCCCCTGCTTTCCGTTATCCTCCCTCACGTCTGCCTCTTTACCTGCCTCTTCTCTCTGGAAACGAAATATTTTTTCGTCAAAATATCTAGCAAGACCCATATGATATAAAAAGACCGTAAACAAGATAACTAAATATCTTGACATCTTTTTGTCAAAGAGGTATAGTAAACTCACATATCGAACGTGCTCTCCTTATCCGACAGATAGGGACAAAATATGCACGTTCTATCAAGGAGGATAAAGCTATGAAAAGAAAGTTGACCTGTATGGCATCTGTCGCACTGGCCGTCAGCTTGACCGCTTGCTCCGGCGGCGGGGAAACTGCCACCACAGCTGCTGAGACCACAGCTGCACCGGCTGGCACAGAGGCACCGGCGGAGACTGAGCCGGCAAAGGAAGAAGGCGGCGCTCTTACAGCAGGGACCTACACCGCATCCAAGAACGGCATGAACGGCGCTGTGGAAGTGGAAGTGGTCGTCGATGAGACCTCGATCGTATCCGTTACCGTAGGGGACAACCAGGAGACCCCAGGCATCGGTTCACCCCTGGTAGACGGCGAGAAGGAAGGGACGATCCCCTCGATCGCCATCCCCGCCGCGATCGTTGAGAACCAGTCCACCGCAGTGGATGCGGTGACCGGCGCTACCATCACCAGCGCAGCTATCCGTTCCGCAGTGGAAGACTGTCTGACCCAGGCAGGAGCCAACTTAGACGACTGGAAGAAGCCGGTGGAGAAGGCAGACGGACAGGCGGTCGAGAAGGAAGCCGACGTGATCGTGGTCGGCGGCGGCGGCGCCGGTCTGGCAGCAGCCATCTCCGCATCGGAGAACGGCGCAAAGGTCCTGGTGATCGAAAAGAACGGCGCAGTGGGCGGCGATACCTTAGTCTGCGGCGCGATCTATAACAATCCGGATAAGGAACTGCAGAGCCAGGTGGAGATGAGCGATGCGGTAAAGAAGACCCTGGAAGCCGGGATCGGCGTAGAGCCGGTGGACGATGCCCACAAGGAGCTGATCGACACCGTAGCGGCCGAGTGGAAAGAGCATGAAGAAAACGGCGATACCACCCTTTTTGATTCCGATGCCTGGTTCACCCTCCAGACCTACAACGGCGGCGACAATGTAGCCGAATTAGACTTAGTAAAGGTCCTGTGCGAGAACGCCACCCCAGGCTTTGAGTGGATCCAGGGCTTAGGCATGGAGTTCAATGACACCATCGGGCAGGGCGCAGGCTCCCTGTGGCAGAGGACCCATACCTCTACAAAGCCCATGGGCACCGGCTTCATCTCTACTTATGTAGAGAACATCGCAGCTAACGACAATATCGAACTGCTGACCTCCACCACCGCGACCAAGCTGATCCAGGATGATTCCGGTCGTGTAGTAGGCGTAGAGGCCGAGGATGTGGACGGCAATACATACACCTGCTCCGCCGCCAAGGGCGTGGTCCTGGCGACCGGCGGTTTTGCCGCTAATTCCAAGATGGTCAATGAGTACAATACCACCGGAAAGTGGGATGACTTATCCGGCCTTCCCACCACCAACCGTTTCGGCTGCTCTCAGGGCGACGGCATCGTCATGGCCCAGGAGATCGGCGCGGCTTTAAATCAGATGGAGCAGATCCAGCTGCTGTATCTGGGCAATGTCAAGGACGGCGGTCTGACCAAGTATCCGGCACGTTGTGTCAACGGCACCGATCAGGAGATCTTCATCAACAAGAACGGCGAGCGTTTCGTGCGCGAGGACGGACGCCGTGACGAGATCTGCCTCCAGGTACTGGCACAGCCCGACGCGATGTTCTACTTCTTAGAGTCCGCAGACGGCGATTACACTGACGTAGAGACCGCTGTGACCGCAGACGGCTTTACCTTTAAAGAGATGGAAGAGCAGGGCTACATCATCATCGCCGAGACCTTGGACGAGATGGCCGAGAAGCTTGGCTGCGATGCCGAGACCTTAAAGGCTACCGTAGACGCCTTCAATGCTTCCGTTGATTCCGGCGAGGATGAGTTTGGACGTACCCTTTTCAGCATCAAGCTGGAGAACGGCCCCTGGGTCGCTACCCCACGGCAGGCTTGCTTACATCACACCATGGGCGGCGTGAAGATCGATACCGAAGGCCGTGTATTAGATGAGAGCGGCGCTCCGATCGAAGGCCTGGTGGCAGCCGGCGAGATCACCGGCGGCATTCACGGCGGGAACCGTTTAGGCGGTAACGCAGTTGTAGATACCGTTGTGTTCGGTAAGCTGGCGGGTGAGACGATCACGAAGTAAACCTTTATGCGCCCGACAGCGGACGCACCACCACACAGAAAAGTCTGGCGGGCGCACTTGGCATACCTGAATGCATGCCGCCTATTCGGCGGCAGACTTTCAAAGTAAAGTCACTTGAAGATAAGATGATCATCCGCGACAGGCATGGTGAGCGGATGAAGGGATGACGACAAAGGACACCATTCAGATGACGGAAACGTCTTTTGCATGGTGTCTTTTTTGTTCTCACGTTTGGAGTTTCTGACCCATGGGCCAGTCATACCCCACCGAAGCGTTTTGTTGTTGCAAAAATAGGACTTATGAAGTATCATAGAGTAAAATTAGGTAATTGCGAAACAGGTTCACGATCTTGATGTCAACGAGATGGATGTCTGGTATGGCCAGATATCCAGGAGGTGCATGTAAAAGATCGGATCTTAGGGCA
>CAJUSS010000020.1 GCA_910588895.1 uncultured Lachnospiraceae bacterium | reverse complement strand
TCCAGGGTCCCTTTAGGGGGATCCGGGCCTCCGGATGCTGGGCAGCCGGCAGGCGACATATCTAAGCGATAAGACTCCCTGGCGTGGGTGTGGATAGTAACATGAAAAATGACGATGGATCAGGCTTCTGACCGCAGATAAAAAGCAAGAGCCCCAAGAAGGTTCGCATCATTCCCCCTTTTACAGGCAAGGATGGTCGGTTTCAGATATTCTTGTTGCTGCCCCTTTACCAGTTCCTTGTAAGCGTTCAAGATCCCTTCCATGATCGCGGCGTTTTCGCTGATACCGCCGCCGATAGCGATGATCTCCGGGTCGTAGGCGAACTGGACGCAGACACAGCCCACAGCCATGTAGTGGTAGAATTCATCCACACAGGCAGCGGCCTCCGGATCTCCATCCTCAGCCAGTCTCATCAATCCTTTGCCGTCTATGGTGGACTGGTGTTTTTTGGAATATTTTTTTGCTTCTTTATCCAATGTAAAGCTGCTCCAGCATAAAAGCTCTCCGTCCTCTATGCCGCCCATAGGAAAATTCCCGATCTCCGCTTTGTTCATGGTAGTGCCGGGATATAGCTCACCATTTTCGATAACGGCTCCGCCTACACCGCTCCCCACGATCACAAATGCGATGTTTTTATAGTCCTTACCCACACCCAGCCAAGCTTCACCCAGAGCAGCGGCATTAGCATCATTTAGCAAAGTGACCTTTTTGGAATCACACCTTTGCGAGATCATCTCCTTTATCGGGCATTCATGTATGTAGGGGAGGGCGCTGATCCCGTAGATGACCCCCTCCTGGCTGTGGACCTCTCCGGGAAAGCTGCAGGCGATCCCATCCACATCCCCGGTTTTTTCATAGACCGATCGGATCTGCTCTAAAAAAGTATCCAGATCCTCTCCGATCGCGACCTTTCCTATTTCCAACATCTGTCCTCTCTCATCACATAGAGCATGTTTGATGCTCGTCCCGCCTATATCGAGACATAAGATCCTTCTCTCCATGGTCCGTACCCCCTTTTTTTCATTGTACGCCCCTTATATCGGCATGTCAAACCTTTCTTTTCTTACCTGGATGGGGATATATGAAAAATGACCCGAAGAATGAAAAAGTTTTCGCGATAAATCTTCCCATATCCCATAACTTGTGTAAGCTCAAAGAAAAAGATAAGGGGATCGTTGACTTCATATAGATCATGAGGCATTTTTTCGGGTATATCTTTACCCAGAAAAAGACCCGTCAGAAGACAGTGAGCGAGATTTATGTGTGTATACGGGAAGGAGGAGGCCAGAGGCAGAAGGAACGGATATACAGGGTGGGGGCGATGAAAAACCATTATCTGCTGACGCAGATAGCGGATATAGTGATGCAGCTATATCTGTCCTGGTCCCCGATGATAAAAGGAAAGAGCAGATCGGCGAAAACAGAAAAAGTTATCCACAAAAGAGTCGATAACAGGCTGACCATGCCCGATCGTTGTGGATAACCGTAGTCGTTGAAAGGATAATGATCCAACAGAAAAGGATATGACGGAACATATGTTCTATAATGAGGTTTATTCCTCGACGCTGACTGCGAAGATCCCTGGTTGAGATCCGTATCGGCATGTGATAAAATGAAAAGAATATCTATCAAACGCAGTTTATATTCTAGAAATGTGGTGATGATCGTGCATTATATCGTATTTGATCTGGAGTGGAACCAGAGCCCAAAAGGAAAGGAAGGGGCCATCGACCATCTTCCTTTTGAGATCATCGAGATCGGGGCTGTAAAGCTGGATGAGAAACTAAAGCAGGAGGACGAGTTCAGACAGCTGATCTGTCCGATGGTCTATACGCAGATGCATTATAAGATATCCGAAGTGACCCATCTAAAAATGGAGACTTTAAGGCGGGAAGGGATAGCGTTTGGACAGGCCATGGACTTATTTTTAAAATGGTGTGGGGAAGACTATCGGTTTGTCACCTGGGGATCTATGGATCTGGTGGAGCTGCAGCGGAACATGGTCTATCATGGGTTGGAGATCCCATTCCCTATGCCTCTTTTATACTATGATCTGCAGAAGCTCTACAGCTTGAGGTGTGGGGATGGAAAGCAGAAGGTCTCCTTAGATCTGGCAGTGGAGGAGCAGAAGATCCCTGTGGAGGAGGAGAGGCCCTTTCACCATGCCTTGGATGATGCCTATTATACAGGACAAGTGATGGCCAGTATGGGGTTTGAGCAGGTCAAGGCGTTTTTTTCCGTAGACTACTATCGGATCCCGGAAAGGGAGGAGGAGGAGGTCTATCTTTCCTTTCCCGGCTATACGAAATATATCTCCAGACCGTTTAAGAGCAAGGAAGGGGCTATGTCGGATAAGCGGGTGAACGATATGTACTGCACCGGCTGCCGCAGGATGCTCCGGAAGAAGATCCGGTGGTTTTCCGTGAACCCAAAGCTATATGAATGTCTGGCGGTCTGCCCGGAGCACGGCCTGATGCGGGGAAAGATCCGGATCAAGAAGGCAGAGGACGGAGGGATTTTTGCTGTCCGGATCACAAAAGCCACCGATGAAGAGGGGGCAGCGCTCATCGCCCGGAAAAAAGAGGAGGTACGGAACCGAAGGACAGGAAAGAGCAGTCCGGAAAAAAGCAGTATGGAAACGGAGAGCACAAAGAAAGAGCGATGAAAAAATAAAGAGGACAGAAAAGATAGGACAAAAAGGCTGCCCATTGTCAGGGCAGCCAAGATGATGGTCAGAAGGATAGCCGGAGGGACAGTCTGGGGTCAGGACTGACTCTCTTTCATCCGGTATCCTACACCGATCTCTGTGAAGATGTAGTGGGGCTCTGCCGGGTTATTCTCAAGCTTGCGGCGGATATGGGCCATGTTCACCCGGAGGATCTGGTTGTTGTTATTATCTGCGTATGGCCCCCAGATGGTATGGATGATATAGTCATAGGTCAATACCCGTCCGCTGTTCTGGGCCAGGAGAGAGACCAGCTTATATTCGATCTGGGTCAGATGGACCTCCTGTCCCTTTAAGGTCACCAGACGTTTTGCAAGGTCGATGGTCAGGTCATCACAGGTATATATGGGCTGCGGGCCGGAGAGCGCTTTACTGGCGTGATGGCGGCGCAGGGCGGTGCGGATCCTGGCTAAAAGCTCGGAGATCCCAAAAGGCTTTGTGATATAATCATCGCAGCCGCTGTCCAGGGCCAGGACCTTTTCTTCCTCCTGGCTCCTTGCGGAGATGACGATGATCGGGATCAGGGACCATTCCCGCACATTTTTGATGATCTCTATCCCATCGATATCCGGAAGGCCCAGATCTAAAAGGATCAGGTCCGGGAGATAGGAGGTGATAAAGGAAAAACCCTCCTGGCCGGAGGAGGCGGTGATCGCCTTATAGCCATGGGCGGTCAGTGTGGTGCGGATAAAATCACAGATGTTTTTTTCATCCTCGATGATGATGATGGTGGGTTTAAGGTTCATCTTCCTTCTCCTCTCCAAGAGGCAGGCAGAATGTCAGCTCTGCGCCGCTTTCGTGATTGGATGCATAGATCTGGCCTCCGTGGGCTTTCACGATCGTTTGGCAAATGGTCAGTCCGATCCCCATCCCCTTTCGGGTATCGCCGCATTGGCTTGGGGCGGAGGGATTTCCGTCAAATATGGATCCAAGTACCTCCTCCGGGATCCCGGCGCCCATATCCAGGATACGGATGTAAACGTAAGAGCCAAAGACAGAGGACCGGAGAGTGATTGGCCGGTCAGAGGCTCCGTGATAATAAGCGTTCTCCATCAGGTCGATCAGGACTTGTTCGATCAGCATGGCATCCATGGGGATCATGATAAGATCTTCCGGTATCTGCACATCGATCTCGATATTGGGGAGTCGTTTCCGCAGCCGCTGGACGGCTTCGGAGACCACCTCCTCTAAAAGCTCTGAGGTCTTGTGGATCACCATATCATTGGTGCGGATGCGGGTGATGGTCAGGAGGTTCTCGACCATGTTGAGCAGCCAGTTGGCATCTTCCTGGATGTTCCGGATCAGGACCTTTTGTTCATCTGCAGAGAGACATCCCTGTTCATCCAGACAGGCGCTGCAGGTGCCGATGATCCCGGTCAGAGGGGTCCTTAAATCATGAGAGATCGCCCGCAGGAGATTGGCCCGCATGGTCTCTTTTTCAGCCTCCAGCAGCATCTTTTCACGCTCCTGGATGATCTTATTCTGCTGCTTTAGATGGGAGGTCATGGTGCTGATGATACTGGAGATGATGATCATGCCTAAAAAGGTCACCGGATAACCGTCCATGGTAAAATCGATCTTCATGAAGGGGTAGGTGAACACATAGTTCACACAGATCACGCCTACAAAAGAAGCGATGATCCCAGGGGCATACCCGTCCGCATAGCGGGCGATGAACACCACGGCCAGGATATAGATGATCGCTACGCTGGTTGTATTGTTTCCTAAATGGAAAAACAAGAAGGCCAGCAGGGTAGCAGTAGACAAGATGATGCTGGAGATAAGGATGTTTTTAGTCGGTCCATAGATGATGGGACCTGTTTTTTTTTCTTCTTTTTTCTGGGACAGCCTGCTTGTCCATACCCATCTTCCCATCCAGAACGCCCCTCCTTTTCTTTATCCATTATGATAGGCTCTGGTCATAAGGTCAAGTAAAGACCCGTTGCATTTTTGTTAAGAAGTGTATAGGTGTGAAGATAAAGGGAAGGGGCCTTAGGGGCGTTTGCGTTTTTGTCTGGGGTAGGAAGAGGAGGGCGGCTTTCTCTGGCGGAGGACCGTCTCGAACTCGGATTGGGTCAGTCCGATATCCCGCAGCCGTTCCTTACGTCGTTCATTAAAAAGATATCGCCGCCTGTCGGCTTTGGCCTCCAGACTGATCTTTATGACAACCGCGATGGTGATGATGGCGGCTAAAAAAACAGTGAGAGCCAGAGCGATCCACACAGTGGAGGTGAAATGGAACAACCCCGAAGATGTGTCAGGGTCCTGCCCGTCCGTCTCAGATCCTCCATCGGGGACTGCAGCTGCACCGTCAGGCGCTTCTGCCAGGGCAAGAGCATCGGCTTTCTCCTCTGTCATGGGCTCTAACGCCCTTGTGGTCGGTTCGGGGATCCCGATGATCTCTGTCTCGGAAATGTCAGGGACCGCGGCGGCCCGGCCAACAGGTGCGCTGTCTTCTTTTAGGAGCAGATAAGAAGAACCGATCGCGCGGTCTCCATAAGAATAAAAGATCCTGGCGATGCTCCCATAGGGGGCGGAAGGATCCAGCGTATAGTCTAAGCTTGAGGTGACATCATCGGGATCTGCAGAGCGGGGCAGGGTGATGTAGCAGCTTTCATCCAGAGAGATCTTGGAGATAGGGGTGGCGTTCAGTCCTGCGATGACCATATCATCTTCCAGAGCTGTGTAGGAATGATCGTATTCGGACACATGAAGAGTCCTGAAATTTTTGAAACCAAAGTCAAAAAGGCTCTTCGTGTCCTGATAATGGGTCTGATGGCCATTTAATATCACACAGATCAAGGTCATCCCGTCCTGTCTGGCGCAGGTGACCAGCGTGTTCCCGGCCAGGGAGGTATAGCCGGTCTTTCCTGCGAACGCACCAGGATAATAGCGGGAATTGTTCTTTTTTAACATGGAATGATGGGCATATACCGTATTGTGGGGGTCCTCCGGATCAGGGTAATGCTTGATCGGTGCATGGGTCCAGTACAGAGCGCTGTCGATCTCTACAAAGGTGGGGTTTTCGATCGCCGCCTTTGTGATGATCGCCATATCTCTGGCTGTCACATAATGGTCTTCATCGTTCAGACCGCTGGGATTGGCAAAATGGCTCCCCGTGCAGCCCAGGTTTGCGGCCTTCTGGTTCATCATCTCCACAAAATTCTCGATGCTGCCGGCGCAGTGCTCTGCCAGGGCATTAGCCGCCTCGTTGGCAGAGGCCAGCATCAGCCCGTAGAGGCAGTCCCGCACGCTCAGCTGATCGCCCGGGGAGGCGGCCATATTGGAGCTATTGGACTCTACGTTGTTGACCGCGTTTTCCGAAAAGGTGACGATATCGTTCATATCGCAGTTCTCGATGATGATCAGTGCGGTGAGGATCTTGGTGATACTGGCCGGGTAGAAATGCTGGTCCGCGTTTTTCTCAAAGAGGATCGTCCCTGAATCCGCATCCATCAAGATACCGCCGTCTGCCTGGATACCCTTTGACATAGGCCAGGATACCTCTGCTTGGGCCTTGATGGTAAAAAAACCGAAGACCGGACAGATAGTAAGGCAAAAGGAAAGGAACAGGCTGATGGTAGAGGCAGCCCATCTGGATATAGGATGGGGGCTGGATGATAGTCTTTTCATGATCAAATAGGATCTCTCCTTCTATAATGATATATCTGCGTCAGGTGATCAGATACTGCCCTTTTTTCTCCTCATCAGGATAAAGGAGACCAAAAGGACCACCAGGGCGGACAGGCCGTAAAGGATAAGGATACGGGCCGCTGTATCGCTGAAAAAGCCCTCTGGCACGATATTGATCAGCATGTCCACCGACGGATCCAGGATCCATAGATCATTGTCAAAAAAGATATGGTGGAAAACGATGAAGTACTTTGAAAAATCGGTAGAAACGATCATCCCTAAGACAGCGGCAATGCCGAAGAATAAAAGGCTCCCCCAAAAAATGGTCTTGGGAAGGACCTGACGTAAGTCTCCCTTGGTCAGGAGGATACCAGCGACGGTCAATAAGATAAAGCCTAGACAGGCCCGGCGCAGGAGTATGGCGGTCAGGAAAAGTCCCTGGACATCCTCCATATGGGCGATCTCCCGTTCCGTAAAAAATTCCCGCTCTTCTCCTCCCATAGTGGTGCGGACATGAAGGTCCGGCCGGTCTCCTTTCAGATAATCCATCATCTCGTCGGTGACCGTGAGAAGGTCCTCCATGGTCATGGAAGGCAGCCGATCTAAGACCTGGTATCTGGTATATTCTTTTTCAAAATAACCGGGTGTCCAGTAGCATACAGCTTCCACCGATGTGATCAGCAGGGTGAACATCAGGCAGAAGGCAGAGAGGATACCGGAAACGGTATAGATATGGTCTTTCATCTCTTCATCCCTCGCTTTATCTTCTTTCTAGCTTGTCAGTGAAGGAGCACTGACAAGGAAATCATATAACAGGATCAGGGAAAATGCAAGGGAATATAGAAAAATGAGGGTCTGCATATCAGAAAAGACCCGCCTGGATGGCGGGTCTTATGATCATTGGGTAAGGTAAGCGGTGGCCACATAGGCGTCCTGTCCCTCATAGCTGATGATGCTCCATTGCTGATCGTGGACACCGATGACCGTGACCTCTTCTCCGGGAGCCAGCTGGACTAAGATCCTGGAATCGGTAGAGGGCATGGAACGGACATTTAAGGTGGAGGTGGTCTTATAGACCGTGGAGGTCGTGGTCTCCTCCGTAGTCGGCTCGGTCTCCTCCGGTGTGGTCGGTTCCGTCTCCGGCGGTAAGGTCTCTGGCTGTGTCATCATGGTCGGCGTGGTCTCCGGTGCGCTGGTCTCCTTTCCATCTTTATCCGGGACCAGTAAACGCACGATAAAGATCGACAAGACGATCACTAAAAGGACCGGGAGGAGGATCCCAAAGATCCCAAGGGCCGGCGCTTTTTTCCGTTTCTTTCGTTTGCGGGCAGGACCGGGACCGCCCTTTGGCCTGGAGGAGGCGGATGGTCTCTGGGGCCGACGACGGTTCGGATTGTAGTCATTGGCAAAGGTATAAAATTCATCCGCCAGGATACGATAGGCCTGGTTGGCATCTGCCGGGTTATCATTTCCTTCATGGACTGCTTTATTTCCCAGCATCCGCAGCTTATGATAGTGATCCTTCGTGGTCTTGGTGATCCATTGTCCGTCATAAAGCTGGTCGATCGTATCCGACAGATCCCCGTCGATGATGCAGGCTCGTGCGCCAAGGCTCTTTACCATATATTCCAGGGTCTGCCTGGATCTTACCATAGCCAGATCATACTGCTTTTGCGCGATCAGTCGCTCTGTTTCCTTTACGCCTTGTTGGATCTTGTCCCAGATGTTTGCAGCTTCTGCCATATAGCAGGTCCTCCTTAATGGTATGTCTATCGATACATGATCTTTTCACCCTGGTATCACCCTTATTATACAATATTTCGACAAATTGTACATATGATTTTCTCATTTTTTTATGGTATTGTAAAAATTTTATCTTAGTGTTATAATTTTTTAAAATTCCTGTCATAGTTTGTATGCTCTGGTATTATTTTTGGCTGAACAGGCCATCATGAATGGAGGGACCGGATATGAGATTACGCCATATACGGGATGCGGAGGAAAAGATAGCAAGCAGCCCATATGTGGTCCAGGAGCCGCAAAAGGAAAAAGGATCCTGGGCAGAGCGATTTGGAAAAAAGGATCCCATCGAGATAGAGGTAGGGATGGGAAAGGGAAGATTCATCATGGAGTTGGCCGAAAGCCATCCGGATAAGAACTATATCGGGATCGAACGGTATTCCAGTGTGCTATTACGGGCATTAGAAAAGAGGGGACAGACGGAGCTGACCAACATCTGGTTCCTCTGTGTGGATGCCGGGGAGCTGACCGACATTTTTGAAAAGGGAGAAGTCTCGAAGATCTATCTGAACTTTTCCGATCCCTGGCCCAAAGACCGTCATGCGAAGCGCCGCCTGACCTCCCCTCGGTTCATGGCCGTTTACGACCAGATCCTGGCGGCGGACGGATCGTTGGAATTTAAGACGGATAATGAAGCGCTCTTTCGTTATTCTTTAGAGTCGATCGCCGCATGCGGGTGGAAGATCTGCAGTCATACCTTTGATCTCTATCATTCCGATATGGCAAAAGGGAATGTGATGACAGAATATGAGGCTAAGTTCGCGGCAGAGGGGAAGAAGATCTGCAGATTGACCGCCCTCCGATAAGCACACGGTAAAGTATGGAGAGGAAGTTTTTTCGGATAAGGTCAACAGAGGAATGGATGGGACGGACTCTTCATAAGATTAAGAAAAAGCAGGCGCACGGAGCGGCAGCATGGGATTTTCGGATAAGATCAAGAAGGAGCTGGGAAAAAAGATGAGCGGGAACCAGGCACTGGATCAAGAGGTGCTCCGGTGGAAACGGTCCCTGACAGAGGTGGAGCGGCGATTAGGGGGACAGAAGGATGAAACTGAAAAAAAAAGAGAGATAGAAAAAAATGGTCGATAAGATAACAAGAGAAGATCCTGAAACAAAGGTACTTTGTTCGGAGAAGGCAGTGACGGTGGATCTTTATGCGGATCAGTGTATGCCTTGCAAGATGCTGGCGCCGACTGTGGAGGACTTGATAAAAAGGGCTTTGTAGGGACTATTTTAAAGTTGTGAAAAAAATGTGAAAAAAAATATCGAAAAGGGGTTGACATTTTCAACCCCTTGATGTAGAATAATCCATGTTCCTAAGGGAACAGAAAGTAACAAGTCAAAATATGACCGATAAGCGCCTTTAGCTCAGTTGGTAGAGCAGTAGACTCTTAATCTATTTGTCCAGGGTTCGAGTCCCTGAAGGCGCACTGGAAGTGCTGATTTTGCAAGCGTGTGATTGCGGGGTCGGCGCTTTTTTTATGTTTTATCCTGCCATGGGACAGATCAAAAAGCTTTAACTTAGGTGATGCTACGAGATACAGAATTTTACATTTTTATTTGACAATAAAAGGAAACTATGGTATGATGGATCAAGAAAAAGCAGATGGCTGCGAGTCGGCCAGTCAGGAGAAAAGTCGGAGAGGCAGAGGAGCAGTATGGATAAGTACGAGATCTTAAAGCGTTATTTTGGATATGATACCTTCCGTGAGGCCCAGGAGATATTGATCGACAGCATCTTAGAGGGGAGAGATACCTTTGGGATCATGCCCACGGGAGCAGGAAAGTCCCTGTGCTATCAGATCCCGGCACTGCTGATGGAAGGGATCACACTGGTGATCTCGCCGCTGATCTCTCTGATGAAGGACCAGGTAGGGAGCCTGAACCAGGCAGGGATCCATGCGGCGTACTTAAACAGCTCCCTGACCCCGGGACAGTATGCCAAAGCTTTGAGCCTTGCAAGGCAAGGGAGATATCCGATCATCTATGTGGCGCCAGAGCGATTGACGACGGAAGGGTTCTTGGACTTTGCCCTGCACAGCAGGATCGATATGGTGGCGGTGGATGAAGCCCACTGTGTGTCTCAGTGGGGGCAGGACTTCCGGCCCAGTTATCTGAAGATCATGGAGTTCATCCGTCAGTTACATAAGCGCCCGGTGATCGGCGCGTTCACGGCGACGGCGACGAAGGAGGTCCGGGAGGATATCGTGGATATCCTGCAGTTGCAAGATCCTATGGTGGTGGCCACCGGGTTTGACCGGAGCAACTTATATTTTAGCGTGATGAAGGAGAAGGACCGGTATAGCGCCATACGGGCTTACTTGGAGGCCCATAAAAAGGAAAGCGGGATCATCTACTGCCTGACCCGCAGGCAGGTGGAGGAGGTCTGCGGTCGTCTGATCAAGGATGGCTTTTTGGTGACCCGTTATCATGCGGGCCTTAGCGATGAGGAGCGGAAGAAGAACCAGGATGATTTCATCTATGACCGGGTTCCGGTGATCGTGGCTACCAATGCCTTCGGGATGGGGATCGATAAGTCCAATGTGCGCTTTGTCCTCCACTGCGGGATGCCGAAGAACATAGAGGCCTATTACCAGGAAGCGGGACGTGCAGGGCGCGACGGGGAAGGGGCGGAGTGCATCCTGTACTACAGCGGGCAGGATGTGGTCACAAACCAGTTTTTTGTCGAGAACGGCCAGGCGGACCAGGAGCTGGATGTGTTCACTCGGTCGGTCATCCAGGAAAGGGACAGGGAGCGCCTAAAGAAGATGACCTTTTACTGCTTTACCACTGATTGCTTAAGGGACTACATACTGCGGTATTTCGGGGAGTATGGCAGCAGCTATTGCGGGAATTGCTCCAACTGTCTGACCCAGTTCGAGGAGGTGGACGTGACCGAGACCGCAAGAGCGCTGATCGGGTGTGTAAAGAGCAGCGGGCAGAGGTATGGGACGACGGTGATCGTGGACACGCTGCGCGGGGCGCAGACGGCAAAGATCAATGATCGCCGGATGGATGAAAACCCTTACTATGGAGCGTTGGATAAGATGCCTGTCTATAAGATCAGGCGGGTGCTGGATCATCTGCAGCTAACGGGCTGTCTGGAGGTCACAGGCGATGGCTATGCGGTGGTAAAGCTGACAGAGAGGGCGGAGGAGATCATGGCGGATGGTGGCCAGGTCATCATGAAAGCAGCCAAGGCAGCAGACAAGCCGAAGGGGGATGGGGCAAAGAGCAGAGGAGAGAAGGGGAGTAAGGCCAGAAAAGAGAAGATGGCCGGCGTGGAACTCACAGAAAAGGAAGAGACCTTGTTCGAAAAGCTGCGCACTTTGAGGACGGAGATCGCCAGGGAGGAGAGCGTGCCGCCTTATATCGTCTTTTCCGATAAGACCCTGATCCACATGTGCCTTGTAAAACCTCGGACCAGACAGGAGATGCTGTCTGTATCCGGGGTGGGGGACTTTAAGTATGATAAGTATGGGGAGCGGTTCTTAGGGTGTATAGAAGCCAACGGCGTGGAGGGATGAACGGCAGAGAGACGAAGTGGCGGGTCAAAGGTCCTAGCTCCAAGCTCTTATCAAGAAAGGTCCATATCGATGTCCAGCCACCAGCGCAGCACATCCTGTATCTTTTCATCCCAGTACTTCCACTGATGGTCTCCTGGGGAGCTCTCGCTTGTCAGGTCATAGCCCAGCTTTTTCACATGTTCCCAGGCGTGGAGATTGTCCTGGTAGAGGAAGTCGATCTCGCCGCACCAGGCATAGAGGCGGGGCCGGTCCTTTTTCGATGCGGCCAGCTTTTCGGCCAGGGCAAGAAGATCGTTATCCGATCCCTTTAGCTGTGCGGGGCTGCCAAAGATCCCGGTGAACAGCTTGCTTTTCTCGTCATCCATATGGCGGCAGAGGTCTGCGGACATATCAAGGGCGCCGGAAAGGGAGGCAGCCGCGCCGAAGGTCTGGCTGGCGCCGAGCCCCAGCTTCCATGCGCCGTAGCCGCCCATGGACAGCCCTGCGGCTAAGGTGTCCTCCCGTTTATCGGACATCCGCGGGAAAAACTCCCGGCAGATCCGGGGAAGCTCCCGGGAGATAAAGGTCCAGTACCGCATCCCGTAGGCAGTGTCCGTATAAAAGCCCAGATGGGTGGTGGGCATCACCACGGCGATCCCTAACTGGCTCACATACCGCTCGATCGAGGTCCTACGGAGCCAGATCGTCTGGTCGTCGCTCATGCCGTGGAGCAGATACATGGTCTTATACTGTCCTTTTTCGGCCTTTCCCTCCATCCCGATCTGTCGGCTGGTCTGCTGTGGGATGATCACATCCATATCCATGCACATCCCCAGTACATCTGAAAAAAAATCTACATGCATCAGTGCCATTTATGATAGCCTCCCTTTTTGTATAAGTTTGTGGGATATATTATAGCAGATGAGATGGGGATGGACAAGCTGGTTACGCTCTACAAAAAAGCTGAGGCTTCGGGGATGATGATGAAACGCACCATCCAGGATATCCTTACAGATAGCTTTTAAAAAGATCTGGGTTTATTGGTCGGCGACCGTTTACTGATACTTGTAGGAGCATAGTCCACATGGCCGGAAAATATCATCATAAGGGCGCTCATGCAGGCTGCAGTTAAAGAGGCTGTTCCCAAGATGGTCATCGGCGCTTCTTATTTCGTTTCGGGATCTTGTTCTCTTCAAAATCCTTACAGATCACATCGTAATAAACCGATATCACCTTATAAAAGGTATCGATCTCCGCAGGAGTACACACCTTTTGGATCTCATTTAAGGTCTTTGTGATATCCAGGGTATCGTAGAGCTTGTGGGCGCGGCTGGTGTGGAAGCCGCATTCTGTGACATAGAGGCATACGTTTTTGGCGTTGCCTTCTTTTTTTGTCTTTTTCACGAGACCTAAAGCCTCCAGCCGACTGACGATCTGGGAGATCGCTCCTTTGGTCTTGTGCCAGTACTCGGTAAGCTCCGTGACTGTCGTACCTGGGTGGTCTTCTATATAGGTAAGGGTATGGACCTCGATCATGGTCAGCGGGTCGCCGTTCCCGTAATCATGCTCGGCATAGATGTAGTCATTGTAGCGCATCACAAATCCGTAGATAACGTTATGACGATCGTTCAGTACCTGGAAGGTCTGGTCCACGAAGCTGCTCTTTGCATCATCTGCAGCAGGCACAGGTTTGCTGCCCTCTTCTGAGGGTTTGTGGATATTTTGTTTATCGATCAAACATTTATCAGTAAAAGAGCCGTCGGTCATACATTCCTCCTTGTTATAGATCATCACGCAGGTCAGACCGGCGATCTGACCATGGATCGTTTTTTCTTAAACCATTATAACATCATTTTCATTAAAATCAATAGGTATATACGCCCGGATATCGGGTAAAAAAGATAAAATAGTTTAATTAATAAACAAAAATATATTGACAGAACAAGAAAGAAATGGTATCATTTATCTACGACATAAGTTTGATCACTAAACTAAAAGATGCGATAATGAGAACAAAACAACAAAAAGGACGGAGGAAAAAAGATGGACAACAAAAGCAGGGAACAAAGGTACGACTTTGACCAGATCGTGGACCGGCGCGGGACCAGCTGCCTAAAGTATGACTTTGGCATGGAGCGGAAAGGAAGGGACGATCTGCTCCCGCTGTGGGTGGCTGATATGGATCTTGCGCTCCCGCAGGAGATCTTAGAGGATCTCCATAAGAGGATCGATCACGGGATCTTTGGCTATACAGATCCGGATGCCACCTATCATGCAGCGGTGGACCAGTGGTTTTCAGATCGTCACGGCTATCATGTGGATCCAGAGACAGTGACTGTGGGATGTGGGATCGTTTATGGTCTGGCCACAGGTGTGAAGGCCTTTACGGAGCCAGGTGATGCCATCCTGATCCAGCAGCCGGTCTATTATCCCTTCCGAGAGGTGATAGAGGATAATGGAAGGACCTTTATCAATGCCCAGCTCCACTATGAAGGAGGAAGGTATACGATCGATTTTGAAGCCTTCGAAAAAAAGATCGTGGAAAACGATGTAAAGGTCTTTATCCTCTGCAATCCGCACAATCCGGTGGGGAGAGTATGGACCAGAAAAGAGCTGGAACAGCTGGGGGATATCTGTCTGGCCCACGGTGTGGTGATCATGGATGACGAGATCCATTGTGATTTTGTATATGAAGGGCATACGTTCACCAGCTTTATGACCTTGGGACCCAGATACCAGGAAAACTTGGTCCTGTACACCTCGCCCAGCAAGACCTTTAATGTGGCAGGCTTCCAGCCGGCGAACATCATCATCCCCAACGAGGAGCTGAAAAAAAGGTACCGCCGTGCCAATACGGCAGCCGGATACAGCCAGGGGAATATCATGGGGATGGAAGCGGTAAAGGCTTGCTATACCAAAGGCGGCAGATGGGTCGATGAACTGGTCAGCTATATCGCAGGAAACATCGCTTATGTGAGGGGATTTGTAAAGAAAAACCTTCCTAAGGCGGTCTTTGTAGAGCCGGAGGGTACATATCTGGCCTGGATCGATTTTTCGGCCTATGGATTTACAGACGAGGAGCTGGAGCACATCATGGTGGAGGAGGCAAAGCTGTGGCTGGACTCTGGCAAGGTGTTCGGGCCGGCTACGGCACAGTTTGAACGGTTCAACCTGGCTTGCCCTCGTTCTACCGTGGAACAGGCGTTCGCGCAGCTGAAGGATGCTATGGATAGGCATCAGAAATGGGAGTAGGTCGCAGCTAGGGTTAGCGTACACGAAGGTCTAAGATATCTATATCTGGGGGTAAATATCATGAAAACGATCTGGAATACATATAAGTCATCCTTTATGCTTTTGGGAGCGATGGTAGTCGGCGGGATAGTGGGAGTGTTCTGGGGTGAAGGGGCCGCCATCCTGCAGCCTATAGCCGATACTTTTTTGAACCTTTTATATTGCTGTGTAGTACCGCTGATATTTTGCTCACTGACAGCGGCGATCTCTAAGATGGAAGATCTGAGGAAGCTGAAGAAGATCATGTTCACCTTCCTTGCCGGTACGATCATAACGGGGATCGCGGCATGTCTGTTCATGATGATCCCGGCCCTGGTCTTTGATCCGGGGAAGGGAGCTGTCCTGGATCTGACCGAGGAAGTGGCCGATGCATCGGGGAGCATGAACTTTCTGGGGATGTTCACCGTCGGTGACTTTCCACTCCTGTTCTCAAAGGCGGATCTGATGGCGCTAATCGTGTTCACGGTCATCTTCTCGATCGCGGTCATCCTGGCAGGGGAAAAAGGAAAGCCCATCGTACATGCTATGGACTGCATGACAGAAGTGATCGTCAAGGTGATCGGGATCGTGATGAAGCTGGCCCCCTTAGGGCTTGGATGTTATTTCGCGATCCTGATCGGACAGTATGGAAAAGAAGTGATCGGACCTCTCTCCAGAGGTATCGTGATGTACCTGGTGGTCGTCTTGGTCTATTATGTAGTCTCCCAGACCGTGATGGCTTATATCGGTGCCGGAGCAAAAGGCGTGAAAGCCTGGTGGAAGGGCGCGGCCACCCCTACGCTGACCGCGCTGGGAACCTGCTCATCGGCCGCCAGCCTCCCATTGAACCTGATGCATGCAAAGGAGATCGGGATCCCGGATGAGATCGCAGATATCTCCGTACCCTTGGGGGCAAACCTGCATAAAGATGGCGCCTGCATCATCCAGATCCTGAAGATCTCCCTTCTCTGCTCCGCCTTCGGCATCAACTATGCCACTCCCCGAAATCTGATCATGTCGGTGGTGGTAGCGGTAGTGGCCTCTGTAGTGATGGGTGGGATCCCGGCAGGCGGATATGTGGCCGAGATCTTCATCATCTCTGTGTTCGGCTTCCCTACCGTATCCATCCCGATCATGGTCCTGATCGGCACGATCACCGATGCACCGGCAACGGCCATCAACGTGACCGGTGATACCGGATTGGCTATGATCATCGCAAGAGTGGTAGAAGGAAGGGATTGGATGGAGCGGTCCAGGGCGAAAAAAGCTGGGCAGGAAGAGGCACAGCCGGCTTAAGCGATATGGATGATCGGTATAGTGAGAGGATAAGATCGTATCAAGATAGGACAGGCTCAAGCAATAGGAGAAGGACTATGAAGAAAGAGCAGAGATCAGGCGCGATGGCGTTTTTACCGCTGGGGGTCTTCTTAGGACTGTACGCAGGCTGTGGGCTCATATTTACATTTATGGGAGCAGAAGAGCCATTTAGCCAGTTTCCGCGGCATGTAGCACTTTTATTTGGTATCATATCGATCGTATTTTTAGCGCCGGAGATCAGATTTTCGGATAAGCTGGATGTCTTCTGCAAAGGCATGGGAGATCTTGGTGTCATGCAGATCGTTATGATCTATCTTTTGGCCGGCGGCTTTCAAGGTGCCGCTGCATCTATGGGGGGGAAGGATTCGGTCATCAACCTGTGCCTCCATTTTATCCCCGTCTCTTTGCTGGTGCCAGGTGTATTTTTGATCTGCTGCCTGATCTCCACAGCGATCGGTACATCCATGGGGACGATCGCGGCTATGGCGCCGGTGGCCATAGGCGTAGCTGGCGGCGCAGGGCTGGACCTGGCACTGGTGGGTGCGGCAGTGATCGGCGGTTCCTATTTTGGGGATGATCTGTCCATGATCTCCGATACCACGATATCGGCGGCAAAGGGCTGCGGGTCAGAGATGAAGGATAAGTTCAGGATGAACTTTTTCATCGCACTCCCGGCGGCACTGATGGCCATGCTGATCTACACCATTTTAGGGGGCAGGCCAAACGGTGTGATCTGGACTGGCGGATACGATCTTTTAAAGGTGGTCCCCTATATCACAGTATTAGTGGCAGCAGTGACCGGGGTCCAGGTATTTCTCGTCCTGTTCATCGGCATCGGCCTGACCGGGGTGATCGGGATCTTACAAGGATCTGTCAGCCTATTAGGATGGGTGCAGGCGATCGGGAACGGTATGTCCGATATGTTCAGCATCAGTATCGTGGCTGTGCTGATCTCCGGGATCATTGGGATCGTACGCTATCTTGGCGGTGTGGAGTGGCTGGTAGGCGCGATCTCATCCCGGATCCATTCCAGGCGGGGCGCGGAATATGGGATCGGCTTTTTGAGCGGGATCTTGTCGGCTGTGCTGGTGAACAATACGATCGGCATCATCGTGGCCTGTCCCATGGCAAGAGAGATCGGGCAAAAATATACGATAGCGCCCAAGCGCCTGGCCAGCCTGGTGGATATCTTTGCATGCGCTTTCCTCGCTATGATGCCCCATGACGGCGGCATGATGATCGTAGCGGAGATGGCGGGTGTATCCCCTATCCGCATCATGTCCCACTCGTATTACATGTTTTTTCTGATCGTCGCAGCATGCGTCACGATCCATTTTGGGCTGATGCAGACGGAAGAAGAAAGAGAAGGAAGGGAGGACCGCTTTTTGTCATAGAAGAGCCTCTTTTTATCTGGGGAGCTGCTTTTTAATTGAACCACTGCAGCTCCCGTCCATAGGCATACCGCTGGGCCAGCGAGATCAGGTAGCGGACCGAGTCATTTAAGTGCAGCTTGCCGGAATAGGCGATCACCCACTCCCACTTAGGACGGCTGCTCAGGCGGAACCATGCGCCGTTCTCATCATTTATCGCGTAATCCTGGGGCATGATCGTGCAGCAAAGGCCTGCGCAGACCATCTTCGCCAGCGCATAGTTCATGGAGGTCTCGAAGATCACATCCGGCGCGAACCCGGCTTCCCTGAACAGAGGATCGATGGCGCTCCGCTGCGTGGAGGAGGAGAACATAAAAGAGAATTTCTCCCCTTTAAATTCCTGAAGGTCTATGGTGGTCAGCGGCTCCCCCGGAGGCGCCGCATATCGCTGGGCGATCGGGTGGGACCGGGGGACGCCCAGGATAAACTCCTCATCGCAGAGATGGATGTATTCCAGATCCACCTTATCCTTCTCCGTGAGCATGATAAAGGCCAGATCCAAGCGTCCGGACTGCAGCATCTCCTGCTGCTCGTTCACTCTTCTCTCATAAAGGCGGACGTTGATGCCCGGGTACCGTTTTACAAATTCAGGAAATATCTCCACAAACATATTGATCCCGTGCTCCCAGGACAGGCCGAAGGACAGCTCACCGGAGATACTATTGTTGATATCATGGAGCTGCAGATAAGTGTTCCGCTGGATCCGCAGGATCTCGCGGGCATTTTCAATATAGATCTTACCGGCCTGGGTGGGATGGAGAGAGCGTTTTGTACGATAAAAGAGCTGGGTATCCAGCTCTTTTTCTAGTCGGATGAGCTGTTGGTTCAGGCCCGATTGTGTGATATACAGGGCCTGGGCGGCCCTTGTGATATTCCCATAGTCCGCGATCGCTACGATATATTCCAAAAGCTTTAGATCCATATCGCCTCCTGTTTATCTATTTTCTCTATAATACTTACAAAAACTACTTATTGATATGATCATTAGTAACTTTACTTAGTATTATAGAGCATATATAATGATCTTACAAGCATTTACCCCCTTTTCTTTCAAACAAATTGATGATAAGTGTTGCTTTTCACATCCGCGCCAGAGGTTTCTACAGCAGAGGGATGTGGCGGATGGTCCGTTGTGTCCGGGGATAGGGCATAGACCCGGAGGATCTGGATATGTGAAATGTGATCGGTTTGGTAAAAGTAAAAAGGCGGGAGGATGTGGCAAGAGCGGCAAGGCAGGGCGCTCTAAAACTAAAATATAGGGAACGCTCTCACAAGAAATGAAGGAGGAAGAGTCATGAAAGTGCTCAAATGGCTGGACAAGCATTTTGAAGAAGCCCTGTTATCGGTCTTTCTTCTGACACTGATCGTGCTGACGTCAGCGAACGTGGTCCTGCGCTACATCTTTAACAGTGGGCTGACGTGGAGTGATGAGATCAGCAAATACTGTCTGATCTTTTCTGGTTTTACCAGCATCAGCTATTGGATACGCAATAAGAGCGGGATCTGTGTAGATGCACTGGTGCAGATCCTGCCAAAAAAAGCTCGGAAGATCCTGCGGATCCTTACCCAGGCGATCGTATTCTTGTTTTTTGCGTGGATGTTCAAGGGCTCCATCCGTGTCCTGCAGTCCGTGGCAAAGAGCGGACAGGTCAGCGGTACGCTCCAGATCTCCATGGTGTACATCTATACGGCTCCGGTCTTAGGGTTTGGGCTGGCGGTCATCCGCGTGGTCCAGGTGCTGGCGATCGATGCGCTTAAAAAAGAGGAAGGAGGAGCTGCGTGATGTCGATGCTATCATTTTTTCTGATCTTTGCGGTCCTGATCGCGGTCGGGACACCGGTAGCGGTGGTGTTCGGAGGGATGGCATCTCTTCCGTCTCTGCTGGATGCATCCTTTCCGTATACGGCAGATGCGGCTATACGGAGCATGGTCAGCGGTCTTGACAGCTTTACCCTTCTGGCGGTGCCACTGTTCATGCTGTCTGGGATCATCATGGCCAGAGGAAAGATCTCCGAAAAGCTGTTCAACTTCTTTGCCTATTTCATCGGCAACCGGACGGCGGGCATGCCCTGTGCGGTGATCATCACCTGTATGTTCTATGGCGCGATCTCCGGCTCCTCTCCGGCGACCGTATCTGCGGTAGGTGCGATGACGATCCCCTTTCTGATCGAGCTGGGCTACGATAAGGTGTTCAGCACGGCGATCGTGACGGTAGCCGGCGGCCTGGGTGTGATCATCCCGCCCAGCATATCCTATATCGTCTACTCCTCCGCATCCAATGCTTCGCCTTCAGACTTATTTATCGGCGGTGTGATCCCGGGGCTCTTGATCGGTGTGGCTCTGATGATCTGTGCTTATATCCATTGTAAGAAGAGCGGGGAGGACAGGGAAAGGTTAAAGGCGAATTATGAGAAGATCCGGAGCATGGGCCTGTTCCCCTTGTTTAAAGAAAGCTTTTTTGCTCTGCTGACGCCGGTGATCATCCTGGGCAGCATATACGGCGGGATCGCTTCTCCCACAGAAGCGGCGGCCATATCTGTCATCTACGCCCTGCTGATCAGCCTGTTCGTATACAAGACCTTAAAGGTGGGTGAGCTGGTGAGCCTTCTGGTGGAGGGGAGCAAGACCTATGTGAACATCCTGTTCATCATCTCGGCTGCCACGGCCTTCGGGCGGGCGCTGACCATGCTGCGGTACCCCCAGATCATCAGCGAGGGGATATTAGGGAGCATCTCCAGCAAGGTCATGGTCATCCTGGTGATCAACCTGATCCTTTTGGTGTTCGGCATGCTCTTAGATAACATCCCGAATATCATGATCCTGACCCCGATCTTCCTTCCGATCGCCCAGTCGATCGGGATGGATCCGGTCCACTTCGGCATCATGATGACCGCCAACTTAGCGATCGGCATGGTGACCCCGCCCATGGGCATCAACCTTTATGTAGCCAGCAGCATGACCGGCGTGCCGGTGTTGAAGATCGCGAAGGCCACGATCCCCTTCCTGATCGCATTCTTTATCGCGCTGTTATGTATCGCCTTTGTGCCTCAGGTCAGCTTGCTATTACCTGAGCTGGCAAAGTAGATCTATTAAAAGAAAAGGAGAAAAACAGATGAAAAAGACAGCAGCACTTATGACCGCAGTATGTATGCTAATGATGACCGCCTGTTCCGGAGGAGGAGACAGCACCCCGGCTACCACGCAGGCTCTGGCAGAACAGACCCAGGCAGCCGCCGGCGAGGAAAAGACAGATGGGGCCGCCGCGGATGTGGTGGAGATCGGCGACTCCTATACCTGGACCGTGGCCATGAACGTGGCGGACACCACATTGAACTACAAGATGATGGACAAATTCAAAGAGCTGATCGAGGCGAGGAGCGGCGGGAAGATAACCGTCAACCTGTATGCCAACGGGCAGCTGGGCAATGACACGGAGCAGCTCCAGGGTCTGATCGACGGCACCAATGACTTTGTCACCACCATCACCAGCGGTATGCCTTCTTTTATCAAGGAATATGCGGTATTTGACTGCCCCAATGCCTTCCCGGACTTAGAGACCATGCGGAGCGTGCTGGATGATGATTCCTTCATCGATGCGCTGAACGTTTATTCAGAAGCAGGTGGGATCAAGCTGATGGGGTTAGCCGATGCCGGTTTCCGCCAGACCACCTCCAATGTGGAAGTACAGTCGGTAGATGATCTTGGCGGCGTGAAGATCCGCGTGATCCAGAACCCCTATCATATCGCCTATTGGCAGGCTTTAGGCTGCAACGCTACCGCGATGGATTTCAGCGAGGTCTATGTGGGCTTACAGCAGAAGACGATCGATGCCCAGGAAAACCCCTACATGAACATCGTAGCCAATAAGTTTTATGAGACCCAGGACTATGTGATCGAGACCAATCATTTAGGCCATGTCATCGTGTTCCTGATGAACAATGACCTGTATACAGGGCTGCCGGAAGAGGTACAGGCATTGGTGGACGACTGTGCCCATGAAGCGGTCATCTATACACGCAGCCTTGCCGATGACAGCATCGCCCAGGATAAGGCGATCATCGAGGAGAGCGGGACGAAGATCATCACCTTGGACAGTGCGGTGACGGATCAGATGAAGGAAAACGCCGCGGCTGTCTATGACCAGATCCGTGCGGATATCGGCGATGAGCTGGTGGATAAACTGCTGGATGCCGTAGAAGCGGCGAAGAAGTGATCGCGGTCAAAGGAGGACGATGTGAACGCAGTCATTTTAAAAAACGGCCTGGTCTATGACCCGCTGACTGGACGATGTGAAAAACAGGATATCAAGATCTTAGGGGATCGGATCGTGGATGGGGATGTACTGCGCTCCAGTGAGGCTGTCGTCATCGATGTGGGCGGCTGTCTGGTCACACCGGGACTGATCGACTATCATATCCATCTATATTCCGGCTGTGACGGCTCCGTCAAAGCGGATATCATGAACCTGCCCAACGGCGTCACCACGGCGGTGGACGGCGGCACCTGCGGGGTGAGCAATTACGAGATGTTTGAAAAGACCGATATCATCCATTCGGTCACGGATATCAAAAGCTATCTGAACGTCTCTCCCACAGGATTGGCCACGGCGCTCTATCCTGAAAATGTAGATCCCAGATATTATGACGTGGAAAAGATGAAGGTGCTCTTTGAACGCTATCCAGAGCATCTTGTGGCCTTAAAGTACAGGATATCGAAAAATATCGTTGGCCCCAGCGGCCTGACCCGTGAGCCCTTGGAGCGGACCTTAGAGATCGCAGAGGAGCTGGGATGCCCGGTGGTGGTCCACATGGTGGATCCGATCATCGAGGCCCAGGAGGCTGCCGCGATGCTGAGGCCTGGGGATGTGTTCTGTCACATGTACTATGGAAAGGGGAGCACGATCCTGGATGAGCAGGGAAAAGTAAAGCCCGGTATCTGGAAGGCCAGGGAGAGAGGGGTGGTGTTCGATGCCTGCAACGGAAAAGGCAATTTTGAATACAAGACCGCGCTGCCGGCCGTGGGAGAAGGTTTTTTCCCGGATATCATCAGCAGTGACATATCGCCCATCACCCAATACCAGCACCCTGTGGTCACCCTGCCGCGGCTCATGGCAAAATACATAGCCATGGGGATGACCCTCCATCAGGTCCTGGATGCTGCGATCTTAGCGCCTGCCAGACAGATGGGGCTGGAAAAGGACCTGGCCACTGTACAGGCGGGGACAAGAGCGGACCTTGCAGTATTTTGCATAAAAGAAAAGGAAATGAAGTTTTACGATCTGAACGGAGAGTATGTGACCGGGAATTGTGCGATCATCCCGCAGCTGACCATAAAGAGAGGCATCGTCGTATACCGCCAGACCGATCTGGATTAAAAACATGCCAGGCGATATTCCAAAAAGCACGGATCTTAGTGCCAGGAAGATCGTCTGGCATCTTGCTCTTTTGGCGCTCTGCTTGCATTTTTTCCCTATCTGTGGTATCCTATGACGGTCGAAAAGCCTTGTAAAAACAAGTCTTTGGACAAAAAGACTGGTGAGTTCGAGACCTTCCTCACCTAAAACAAAACTAAAGGAGACAATTGGATATGGAAAAGAAAAAGAACGATCCCAAGACCGTATACGCTCTGGCGTATGCAGCGGCCATCGCGGCCATCTATGTAGTGCTGACCATGCTCTTTCTGCCGATCAGCTTCGGGCCGGTCCAGTTCAGGATCTCGGAGATCCTGTGCATACTGCCCTACTTCACCCCGGCGGCAGTACCCGGACTGTTCATCGGATGCTTTTTATCTAATCTGTTCGGCGGAGCGGCCGTTATGGATGTGGTCTTCGGCAGCCTGGCCACTCTGATCGGAGCGGTGGGGTCCCTGTACATAGGAAAGGTGAGCCGGTGGCTGGTATGCCTGCCGCCGATCCTGGCGAACACGATCATCATCCCCTGGGTGCTGCGCTACGCCTACGGATCCACGGACCTGATCCCCTTTGCCATGGTAACGGTGGGGATCGGGGAGATCCTGGCCATAGGGGTGTTAGGGAACATCCTTTTACTCACATTGGATCGATATAAAGGGCTGCTCTTTAGACGAGCAGGGATGCAGACGCGCACATGATCGTATCAGCCGCGCGCTGAGACAGGAGAGAGCCGGATAGGCAGGATAAAAGGACAGATGACCCAAAGCCAGCCGCACAACATACAATAAAGATAGGCGAGATCAATGCCGGAAAGAGGAAGATATGTATCAGATCGATTTTAGCAGGCCAGAGACTATACATTTTATCGGGATCGGAGGCATCAGTATGAGCGGCTTGGCGCAGATCCTCCTGGAAGAAGGCTTTAAGGTATCTGGATCGGATGCTCATAAGACCGAACTGACCGAACATCTAGAAGGGATGGGCGCGGAGATCTTTTACGGGCAGAGGGCCTCCAATATCGGGGAAGATATCGATGTGGTGGTCTATACAGCGGCTATCCATCCGGATAATCCGGAATTTAGGGCTGTACAGGAAAGACAGATCCCCATGCTCACCAGAGCAGAGCTCTTAGGGGAGATGATGCGCAATTATAAAAATGCGGTCAATGTGGCCGGGACCCATGGGAAGACCACGACCACCTCTATGCTGACGGATATCCTACTGGCGGCAGGGACCGATCCCACTGTGACCGTAGGAGGCATCCTGCACGATATCGGAGGGAACATCCGGGTAGGGGGCGCAGAGCATTTTGTGGCGGAGGCCTGCGAATATACCAACAGCTTCCTGTCCTTCTTCCCCACCATGGAGATCATCCTGAACATAGAGGCGGACCATCTGGATTTTTTTAAGGATCTGGAGGATATCCGCCGTTCCTTCCGGCTCTTTGCCGAGAAGCTGGATGAGAAAGGGACGCTGGTCATAAGCAGCGATATCCAGGATGTAGGAGCGTTGGTGGAAGGCCTCCCCTGCCAGGTGGTCACCTTTGGCAGGGATCCGGAAAAGAGCCGCTACAGCGCGGCCGATATCACCTATGACGACTATGGAAATGGCGGCTATACCCTCCTGATCGACGGGGAGGAGGCCGGAAGGATACATCTAAGCGTGCCGGGCGAGCATAATATCTACAATTCCCTGGCTGCCGTGGCAGCGGCCAGGAGTCTGGGCATCGCACCGGAAAAGATCCGGGAAGGGCTCCATATGTTTAAAGGAACGGATCGGCGGTTTGAAAAAAAAGGGGAGATCGGCGGGGTGACAGTGATCGATGACTATGCCCACCATCCCCAGGAGATCGAGGCCACGCTGGCAGCGGCAAAGCGGTATCCCCATAAAAAGCTCTGGTGTGTGTTCCAGCCCCATACGTATACCAGGACAGCCGCCCTTTTGGATGATTTTGCAAAAGCTTTGTTGACGGCGGACGAGGTGGTGCTGGCCGATATCTATGCGGCCAGGGAGATCAACACCATCGGGATCAGCTCCAACGATATCGTCTGCAAGATGACTGAAGCAGGGGGAAAAGCCCACTATATCCCCTCATTTGATGAGATCGAGACATTTCTTTTAAAAAATTGTGTACCCGGCGATCTGTTGATAACTATGGGGGCCGGAGATATCGTAAAAGTGGGCGAAAGGCTGCTTGGCAAGTAAGTTATCCACATTATCCACATAGTTTTCAACATTTTATGTAAAGAAGCTATGTGGATTTTTTTTATGCTGTCGAGGATCGGCAGAAAAATTCGAAAAACCTTGCTGTCGCTATATCCTGACAAGGAGCGACAGGCAAAAAATGCGGACATCCACCAAGTTATCCACATTATCCACAGCAAGTTGGTCGTTTTTTGTGGATAAGTCAAGCTATTTCTTTTTTTTCGACCTTATGTTATGATGGGATAGAGAAAGGAAGGTGCGTCCAAAATGACATGGGATCTTAAAAGTGCCTTTCCCATAAATGCTACGCTGGTGGCAAATGCGTTCATCGACCATCATATGGCGGGAGCCAGCGGAGAATATGTAAAGATCTATCTGTATCTCCTCCGCCACCAGGATGAGCAGCCCGGTCTGGCTGCTGTTGCGGAGGACCTGCATTATACCGAGGGGGACGTGAGACGGGCGATCGCTTATTGGGAAAAGGTAGGCGTGCTGATCAGGCGACAGGCCGAAAAGAGCACAGAAGGAGACACGGTCAGCAAGAAGGAAGGACTGTCCGGTACGATAGAGGGCGTGGACGCTGGTCTGGCGGACAGTGCCGTGAGGACAGGGATGGCAGAGGAAGCTGGAGCTGCAGGAAATGACGATACAGGCACAGAAGGAATGCTGGGAGGAAAGAGCATAGAGACAGGGAGGATAGCGGCAACGGCAGGGATGAGCGCATCAGGAGCAGAGGCGGCCGCGCGGGTAGGCGGGGGGACGAGAGGGGAGACAGCTGCCCCGCTCCGAGATCCTGCCGGGACGGAGGCTGTGCAGAGCAGGGAAAGGCCGGTCCCGGTCCATTCCCAGGAACAGGTAAGCCGTTTGGCGGATGATGAGGATTTTGCCCAGCTGCTCTACATTGCCCAAAAGTATATGAACAAGGTCTTTACCCAGCGGGAATGCCAGGTGTTCGCTTATCTGTACGGGGAGCTAAAGCTCACCTCGGAGCTTTTGGAGTATCTGGTGGAGTATTGTGTGCAGAACGGGCACACCAGCATCCGCTATATGGAGACGGTGGCCTTGAACTGGCACCAGAGAGGGCTGGTCACGGTGGAGGAGGCTAAAGCCTACTGCGCCGGCTTCAGCAAGGATGGATTTGCGGTGATGAAGGCGTTTGGCCTAAATGACAGGAGGCCGGCTGAAGCGGAACGGAGGTTCATCGAAGATTGGTTTGGCGTCTATGGCTTTACCAGGGAGATCGTACTGGAAGCCTGCGACCGCACGATCCGAAAGATCCATTCGCCCAGCTTTGAGTATGCGGATAAGATCCTGCAGGGATGGAAGGAGGCCGGGGTAAAGCGTTTATCCGACGTGGAAGAACTGGATATGATCTATCAAAAACAGGAAAAGGAAAAGACCGCGAAAAAAGGCGACCCGGGCCCAGGTGGCAAAGGAAAGAGAGACGGATCGGAAAAAGGGAAAAGGAGCGGCGCTTCGAACCGATTCCATAATTTTGAACAGAGCGCCACGGATTATGATTCGCTTATGATGGAAAAGGTGCGGGCCAGGATGCAGAAATGATCGTTGCTGCGGACAGCAAAGCCGCGGACAGCGGCCGTACAGGAGGTAAGGGGGTAGAAAAGGATGGCACTCAGCAATTCCCAGTATCAGGCGATCATGCGAGGCTATCAGGCCAGGCAGTTAAAAAATAAGCATGAGCAGGATGACCGGGTCAGGGAGGTCTATGGCAGGCTTCCCGCGATAAAGGAGATCGAGCAGGCGATCGGTGCCCGGGCAGTCCATCGGGCCAGAGAGCTCTTGAACGGAGATCAGGAAGCCTTAGGGCGGCTGCGGGAGGAGATCGAAGATCTGCGGGAACAGAAGGCGCTGCTCCTTGCTACAGCAGGCTATCCGACAGATTACATGGAGATGCGCTATCATTGTCCGGATTGCCAGGATACCGGCTATACAAAAGAAGGGGAGAAATGCCATTGCTTTCGAAAGGCTCAGATCGGCCTTCTCTACGCCCAGTCTCATCTGGACCGGGTGCTGCAGAGGGAGAATTTCGGGACCTTCTCCTATGAGTACTTTGACGATCAAAAGATAGAGCCGGCGATCGGGACCACGGTCGCCAGATATATGGAGCAGGTGAACCGCTGGTGCAGAGAGTTTGTGGAGCAGTTCGACGAAAAAGGAGGGAACCTCCTGTTCACCGGGACCACCGGCAGAGGCAAGACCTTTCTGACCAACTGTATCGCCAAGGAGCTGATCGATACGTATCACTCCGTGATCTACTTTTCCGCCCACGACCTGTTCGAGGTCTTTTCCAGGCACAGGTTCGACTATCAGGCTGAGGAGGAGCTGAAGGATACCTATCAGTTCATCCTGGACTGCGACCTTTTGATCATCGACGATCTGGGCACCGAGCTGAACAACAGTTTCACCTCATCCCAACTGTTTTTCTGCATCAACCAGAGGCTCCAGTCCGGACGGTCCACCATCATCTCCACCAATCTGTCCTTGGACCGGCTGCGGGATGAATATACCGACCGTGTGGCCTCCCGGGTGATGAGCAGCTATACGGTCATCCCCCTGTATGGGGAGGACATCCGGTTAAAACTGTAAAGCGTTATCCTGTGTAAAAACATGGATCATATTGACTTATCAGGTGCATAATGATATAAAAGAAACAAAAAACGGAGGAAAAAGATGCTGTACGAAGAGAAGATCATTGAGACGATCCCCGTAGGCCCCCTTGGCCTGATCCCCTTAAAGAGCTGTGAAGAGCTGGGAAAAAAGGTGGACAAGTATCTGACGACCTGGCGGATGGAGAGGGAGAGCGAACATAAATCCACCATCGCCTTTGCCGGCTATCAGCGGGATAGCTATATCATCGGCGCACGGACCCCCCGCTTTGGTTCCGGGGAGGGAAAAGGGACTTTAGAGGAGTCCGTCCGCGGCGACGATCTGTATATCATGGTCGATGTGTGCAACCACAGCCTGACCTATTCCCTCTGCGGAAAGACCAACTACATGTCGCCGGACGATCATTTTCAGGATCTGAAGCGGGTGATCGCTGCGGCCGCAGGCAAGGCCAGACGGATCAATGTGATCATGCCCTTTTTGTATGAGAGCCGCCAGCATAAGCGTTCCGATCGAGAATCCTTAGATTGCGCGCTGGCGTTAGAGGAGCTGGTGCGGATGGGCGTGGAGAACATCATCACCTTTGACGCCCACGATCCCCGGGTGCAGAACGCGATCCCGCTAAAGGGTTTTGAGACGGTCCAGCCGATCTATCAGTTCATCAAGCATCTTTTAAAGAATGAGGAGAACCTGCAGATCGACAGCAGCCATATGATGGTGATCAGTCCCGATGAGGGCGGCATGAGCCGCGCGGTCTATTTTGCCAATGTGCTGGGCTTAGATATGGGCATGTTCTACAAGCGCAGGGATTACACACGGATCGTGAACGGGCGCAATCCGATCGTGGCCCATGAGTTCTTGGGGAGCGATGTGGAGGGGAAGGATGTGCTGATCATCGATGATATGATCTCTTCCGGGGAGAGCATGCTGGATGTGGCTAAGGAGCTGAAGGAGAGGAAGGCCAGGAAGGTCTTCATCTGCGCTACCTTCGGTCTGTTCACCAATGGGCTGGACAAGTTTGACGAGTATCATGAAAAAGGGCTGATCGACCGTATCCTCACCACCAATCTGGTCTATCAAGATCCGGCGCTTTTGGCCAGGCCTTATTACATCGATGTGGATATGAGCAAGTACATCGCGCTGATCATCGATAACCTGAACCATGACGCTTCCCTGAGCGAGCTCTTAAATCCGACCAAGCGGATCAACCGCTGTCTGGACAGCTATCGGGAGAGGCAGGCAGGCCGATGAAACGAGCATTGCAGCGGCTGCTCATCCTGACTGTGGTCTTTATCACGGCGGCAGTGGGCTACTTCTTCTGGATGCGGGTCCGGATGTCGGACGGGAATACGATGTACATCTCCATGGAGGAGAGCGTTCTGCCTGTGGTCTATATGGACACGCTGGGCAGGGAGATGAACTGCCTCCACGGTTATGTGCAGGAGATGGGGGCGGCCGCCGCCCAGAGCTGTCTGACAGTCCTTCCCGAGGACAGGCGGCTGGGCATCAGGATCGGCCGCTGTCAGGGGAACGTGACGGGGATCTACTATGAGATCCGATCGCTGGACCAGGAGAGTCTGGTGGAGCGGAGCAACGTGGAAGACTGGACTGTGACAGAGGATGGAGCAAGAGCAGAGCTCCCCATCCAAAATCTACTACAGGAGGACAGGGAATATCTCATGACCCTGACCGTGGATACGGACAGCCAGGGGGCTGTCCGTTATCACACCCGCATCGTCCAGACCGATAACGGACCGGTGGGGCAGATGGTGGATCTTGCGGCGGACTTTTCCACCCGGACCTTTTCCTATGATCAGGCCAGAGAGCTGGTGACCTACTTAGAGAGTGACAGCACCGGGGACAACAGCAATCTAGGCCGTGTGGATATCCACTCCAGCTTCTCGCAGATCACCTGGGGAAGCCTTGGCGTAGAGCCTGCAGGAGAGTTTCTGGTGACCTTGAACGAGCTGAACGGCCTGTCGGCCCAGGTCACCGTAGAGTATCTGGCTGTCCGGCAGACGGAGGACGGGAAGCGCGAATATTATGAAGCGGAAGATAACTTTACCATGCGCATGGGTGAGCAGAGGGTCTATATGATGGACTTTGACCGCAAGGTGGACCAGGTGTTCATGGGAGGACGGGAAAATTTTGCCGGGAGTCGGATCATGCTGGGGATCGCGGCAGGAGAGCAGATGCAGGCGGTAAAGAGCGAGGACGGGAGCCGGTGTGCCTTCATCACCGCTCACGACCTGTGGAGCTTTGACGAGAAGGAGAAGCAGGCCATGCGCCTTTTCTCCTTCCGCAGCAGCAAAGAGGAGGGGATCCGCCCGGTCTATAAGGAGCATGGGCTGAAGATCCTCCGGGCAGAGGATAACGGGGATGTGTGTTTTCTGGCCTATGGATATATGGGACGGGGGAACCATGAGGGCTGCGTGGGTGTGGCGATGTACCAATATAACAGCCAGGAGGATGCGCTGGAGGAGCATTTTTTTATCCCGGTGACGGAAAGCTACGAGGAGCTTAAGCTAGATCTTACGGAGCTTTCTTATCTGAGCCCGGCCGGTGTGCTGTACCTGAAGATCGGCCACGGTGTATACGGGATCGATACCACCAGCAATGAATGCGTGGTCGTGGCAGAGGGGCTGCTGGAGGGCGGATATGCCGTCAGCCAGGATGGCCGGAGGATCGCGTGGCAGGATGGCCGCTCCATCAGTCAGTCCAAGATGATCCATCTGATGGACTTAGATACAGGGGAAAAGGATGAGGTGAGATCCGAAAACGGGGATAACCTGCGTACTCTGGGGTTTGTGGGGAATGATCTGATCTACGGCCTGGCAAGAGAGGACAGCCGATGGGTGGTCAACGGAAGAGAAGAAGATCTCCCCATGTACGCGCTGGCGATCTTAGGAGAAGATATGGAGATCTTGAGCCGCTATGAAAAGGCAGGCTGCTGCATCACCCAGGTGACGGTGGAGGGCAGCCGGATCCATCTGACCTGGATCAGCCCTGTATCGGATGAGGTATATCAGCCAGTGGGCACGGATACGATCGTCTGCAATGAAGAGATACCAGACGACAAGATGGCCAACATCGGATGGTACGCGGACAGCGAGCGTCAGAGGCTGTATTTTGTCCAGACCTCCATGGAGATCACGGAAAACCGGGATATCCGATTTTCCGCGCCGGAAAAGATCGCCTATGAGACCTCGGAGATCCTAGAGCTGGGAGATCTTTTGATGCCGCCCAGTATGCGGTTCTATGCCTATGGAGGCGGGCACCTGCTGGGGATCACGGAGGATCTTTCTGCCGCCGTGACTATGGCCTATGAAAAGATGGGCACGGTGACCGATGAGGACAGGCGCGTATTGTGGAACCGGGTGGACCGCCCGCAGACAGGCACTATCCAGGACGCGGGAGCCGTTGCGGGAAAGTTGACCAAAAACGCGCCCGGGCTTTCCGAGGGCAGCCGCTACCTTGCAGACGGCACGCTGCTCTTAGATGCCAGAGGCTGCAGTCTAAGCCAGATCTTGTATTTTCTGGGGCAGGGCAGTCCGGTCCTGGCGTACGGAGAAAGAGGGGAGAGCTTCCTGCTGACCGCATATGACCATTATAATGTGACCCTTTATCAGCCGGAGACGGGTGAGAGCTGGAAAATGGGTCTGAATGATGCGGGCGAGTATTTTTTGAGGACCGGGAACGACTTTATCTGCAGCATCTCGCCCTGATGAGCAGGGGCACTTTTTAGCGGCGGTGACAGTTAGCCTTTACAAATACGCTCTGCATGGTATATAATGGCTAGAAAAGCTTTGTTTTTATCACTCTCGGCTGGGGTGTCCCGGTGCTGGGGTCAGATCATATAGAGGTGTGAAATGGAACGATATATCATGAAGGGCGGCAATCCGCTTGTAGGGGAAGTCTGGATAGGCGGTGCCAAGAATGCTGCTTTAGGGATACTGACAGCAGCGGTCATGACCGATGATGACGTGGTGATCGATAATCTGCCGGATGTACGGGATATCAATGTGATGCTGGAGGCGATCCAGGAGATCGGAGCGCATGTGACCCGGATCGACCGCCATACGGTGAGGATCAATGCCTCTAATATCGGCGAGGTATCCGTAGACGACGAGTATATCCGCAGGATCCGGGCATCTTACTATTTTATCGGAGCGCTTTTAGGAAAATATAAGAGCGCCAAGGTGCCGCTGCCCGGCGGCTGCAATATCGGCAGCCGGCCCATCGACCTGCACTTAAAGGGCTTTCGGGCGCTGGGGGCCGATATCTCTGTAGAGAGGGGCGCAGTAGTGGCTCACGCGATCGACCTGGTGGGCGCCCATATCTATCTGGACAAGGTCTCCGTAGGCGCTACGATCAATGTGATGATGGCGGCTACCCTTGCGGAAGGGCTGACGATCATCGAGAACGCGGCCAAGGAACCCCATGTGGTGGATGTGGCCAATTTTCTGAACAGCATGGGAGCTAACGTAAAGGGCGCCGGAACGGATATCATCCGTATCCGCGGGGTCCGAAAGCTGCACGGAACGGAGTATTCCATCATCCCGGATCAGATCGAGGCAGGGACCTTTATGTGCGCCGCCGCGATCACCCGGGGGGATGTGGTGGTAAAGAACGTGATCCCCAAACACTTAGAGGCGATCTCAGCGAAGCTCCATGAGATTGGCTGCGAGGTGATCGAATTTGACGATGCGGTGCGGGTGATCGGAAAGCCATCCCAGATGCACACCAATATCAACACCCTTCCCTATCCCGGTTTTCCCACGGATATGCAGCCCCAGATCACGGTGACTTTGGCCCTGGCCAAGGGGACCAGCATCGTGACGGAGAGCATCTTTGAGAATCGATTCAAATATGTGGATGAGCTGGCCCGGATGGGGAGCAATATCAAGGTAGAGGGTAATGTGGCGGTCATCGACGGCGTGGGCGGTTTTTCCGGTGCCTCCGTCAATGCACCTGATCTGCGGGCCGGCGCCGCACTTGTGATCGCAGGGCTGGCTGCGGACGGCTATACGACGGTAGACGAGATCGGATATATCCAGCGCGGATATGAGAGCTTTGACGAGAAGCTGAGAGGGCTGGGAGCGGTGATCGAGAAGGTGGATTCCGACAAAGAGGTCCAGAAGTTTAGGCTGCGGGTCGGGTGACGGATCCAAAAAGCGGTCAGGCGATCACGATCTGATGCTTGACAGGATCGTGAAAACGGAGTAGTATAGGTTTTGTAGATAGATCAAAATTGAAAAGTTCGTTGATATCCCTTATTCAGAGTGATGGAGATACAAAGGATCTGTGAAGTCACGGCAAC
>CAJUSS010000019.1:13599-33902 GCA_910588895.1 uncultured Lachnospiraceae bacterium | reverse complement strand
GCAGATCTTCTTAAAACCGGCCAATGTGAGCGGCTTTTTGATCTGTCCGATCGATGAAGGGCTCCTGGAGAAAAATCTCCAGAAGGTGATCGAGGCAGAGCAAAAAAAGGATCCCAACAGCCTGCTGATCAGGCATAAGAGCACGACCCGCTCGATCCGGTTTGACGAGATCTGTTATCTGGAGAGCGCCGGACACATGGTGACGATCTATACGAAGACTGACTGCCACCGATGTTATGGACGTTTGGAGAAGCTTTATGAATGTCTGCCGGAGCATTTTATCCAGTGCCACAAGAGCTATGTGGTGAACATGGACCTGATCAGCCGGATGGAAAAAGGGCAGGTGTGGATGGAGGATGAGACGAAGATCCCCATCAGCAAGGCCCGGTATGGAGCGACGAAGGCGCGTTACCATCGCTATATGGAGCGGATGTGGTCGACCTCATAGCCAAGAGCAGATAGGATGTGGAGGATAACGAGGCTGGCGTACAGATAGATCGCCCAATTTTGCATGAATTAAGCCCGTTTTTGTAAAAGGTTGCATTAGTCGAAGACATTTTGTTATAATAAATTGATCAGTCATAGGTGTATAGCGTGTTTTCATGGCAGGGACCACAAGAGCTATGACCGATATAGAAAATGGATAAGGAGAAGAGAGTATGAACCTAACCAAATGCAGCAACGGTCATTTTTATGACAGTGATACCTATGCTTCCTGCCCACATTGCGGTGGCGGCGGCGCTGTGGAAAACCAGACGATCTCGTATGATGATCCTGGAGCGACCCAGAGCCTGTCGGCTACGATCGATCTAGACAGCCTGCAGGAGCAGGGAGGCGGTGCGTCCAGCGGCGGATACGATTATGCGGATCTGGATGATTCCAAGACCATCAGCATCTATCAGAGCGATAAGATGGAGACGCCGACCATGGCGCCTACTGTGGGCTGGCTGGTATGTACCAAGGGCAGGTTCTACGGACAGGATTTCCGTTTAAAGAGCGGTCGGAACTTTATCGGCCGGAGCACCGGGATGGATGTATGCCTGACAGGAGAAAACACTGTGTCCAGAGAGCGCCATGCCACGATCATCCACGAGCCCAGGCAGAACATCTTTATCGCGCAGCCGGGCGACTCCAGAGAGCTGTTCTATGTCAATAATAACGTGGTGCTGTCGCCGGTACAGTTAAAGAAAAATGATATCCTGCAGATCGGCGAGGTATGCCTGATGCTGATCCCCTGCTGTGACAGCGAGTTTAACTGGGATAAGGATGATCGATAAGAGAACATATAGAAAGACGATAGTCTGGGAGGAGATACATAAATGTTGGATATACTTTTTGATCTGTTGTTTGAATTCGGCCCGATCGGTGAGGCCTTGGTGGGCTTGTTCAGCCTGCTCATAACAATGGCCCCGCTGTTTTGTTTTGGCGGGTTAGCTATGTATTTTATGCAGGGATACGCGCTGATGTGTACCGGCCGTAAGGCCAGGGTCGAAGGCGACTTTATGCCGTTCATACCGATTGCCCGCCAGATCTACCAGATGAAGATCGCGGAATGCCCGATCTGGTACATATTCTTTTTTGGCGGCACCACGATCACGATCGGCCTGGGGCTCATCGTGGCGGTCTTGTTAGGGATGCTGGTCCCGAACCACCCGATGATCATAGTGGTCCTGCTGTTCATCTATATCGTGGCATGCCTGGTGTTCACGGTCCTGTATTACCGGAATTATTATAGGGCGTTCGGATTTAATCCAAATACCGCCTGGATGCATATCATCCCTGGCGTACAGTTTATCGGGACTGTGTTCACCTACCTGATCGCCTTCTCTAACGCGATCCTCTACAAGGATTATGTGGACCCGGTCGATGTGGTGGTCCCGGATAGCCGGAATGGGAAGTCCCTTTCCGCTGACGGCGTGGTAGTAGGCGTGGCCGGAAAGTATCTGAACGCCAGCTTTGAGATGAAGGACGGCACAGAGCTGATCCTTGGGCGCGATCCTAAGGAGGCTAACCTGGTATTTGACGCCACGGCGGCAGATGTGAGCCGGAAGCACTGCTCGATCCGGTTTGACGGAAAGGTACAGCAGTATGTGGTGACCGATTATTCCAGCAATGGTACGTTCTTAGAGAGCGGTGTGCGCTTAGAGAAGTTCCAGCCAAAGACGATCGCGAAGGGTACTGTGGTCTATCTGGGCAGCAGCAGGCAGAACGGGTTCCGCCTGAACTGATGACCGCGCAGGAGATATAGAAGGAAAAACCAGATAACGTAAGCATGATCAGGTCGGAGGGAGAGGTTTAAAGAGATTTAGACCGGTCCAGACGGCCTGATCTTACTATAGGGGAGAGAGGTTATGATCACTTATCATTTGCTCAGCAATATCGGCGATCGTGGGAACAATGAAGATAATGTAGGGATGTACCAGCGGGATGAGGAGTATTGCTTCGTGCTGGCGGATGGCCTGGGGGGGCATGGAAAGGGCGAGGTGGCGTCCCAGCTGGCGGTGGAGTCGGCGGTGAAGATATTTGCCGTAAAGGGGGCCGGGACGGAGTGCCTGGAGGTCTCCTTCCAGGATGCCCAGCGGGAGATCCTGGACCAACAGAAGGAAGACATGACCGCTCGGGATATGAAGACCACGCTGGTGATCCTCCATGTGGGCCCGGATAAGATCTGGTGGGGGCATATCGGGGACAGCCGGCTGTACTTCTTCCAGAACGGAAAGCTGGCCCAGCGGACCTTGGACCACAGCGTTCCCCAGATGCTGGTGGCCGCCGGGCAGATCAAGGAAAAGCAGATCCGGAACCACCCGGACCGGAACCGCCTTTTGCGGGTCATGGGCGTGGATTGGGATCAGCCCAAATATCAGCTGGAGGATCCTAAGGCGCGCCAAGGCAAGCAGGCTTTTCTGCTGTGTACGGACGGGTTCTGGGAGCTGATCGATGAAAAGAAGATGCAGCATTGCCTGAAAAAAGCGGGGAGCCCGGAGCAATGGGTGGAGCTGATGGAAGGGATCGTAAAAAAGAACGGGCAGGGGAAGAACATGGATAATTATTCCGCTGTAGCCGTCTGGCTGGAGTAGGAGGGAGAGAGCATGGCAGTGATCCGATGCCCTCGTGGCCATTATTATGATGAACAGAGGTTTTCCCGGTGTCCCCACTGCGGGATATCTGCCGGAGGTGGGGAGGCCGGGGCCGGGACAGCCGGCACGCCAAAGGCAGAGAGCGAAAAGAAAAGAGGCCTTCTGAGCTGGCTGGACAGAGAGAAGACGGTGGCGTTAAGCCGTGAAAAGGCGGCGGCCTTAGAGCAGGCCCAGGCCCAAAAGGCCGGAGACGGCGGCTCTCTCGGCACAGGAGCGGATGATGAAAAGACGATGGCGCTGTCATCGACGGGGAGCGGCACAGAGAGCGGAACAGGAAGCAAGATCGAGGACTCCAGCACGGTAGCTTTGGAAGCTCTGGCGGGGGAGGAGGACGATCAGAGGACGATCGGGTTCTTCTCCGGCGCGAAGGGGAACGACTATGTGACCGGGTGGCTGGTGTGCCTGGAAGGCCCGGAAAAGGGGCGTGACTACCGGCTCCATCACGGCTTCAACCGGATCGGGCGGAGCTTTAACATGGACGTGCAGGTGATCGACGATCCTGCCGTGACAAGAGAAGGGCATTGTTCCGTGGTCTATGATGACAGGCAGAACCAGTTTTCGGTGATCCCCTCATCAGGAGCCTTAACTTACTATAACGGCCAGCTGCTCACAGGGCCGGAAAAACTAAAGAGCGGGGATGAGATCAGCTTGGGGAACAGCCGATTTGAATTTATCCCCTTCTGCAGGGAGGGAAGAGTATGGGAAAAAGAAGATGGTGCGTAGGGCTTGCCCTGCTGATGGCAGCTATGTCTGCCGCGCCGGCGGCGGCGGAGGCTGAGACAGCGGCTGTGGTCATGAACGAGGATGAGCGGATCGAGCAGGTCTACTTAAATCTCCCGGAGGTCTATGTCTACGGAGAAGGGTTTAGCCCGGAAGAGGTGGAGGCGGGGGAAGGCTATCTTTCACAGGACAAGCTGGAGCTGATCGATGCCAGGCCTTTTTCGGAGACCGGCGAGGGGATCTTCTATTATGTGATGTTAGACATCTCTGGTTCGATCCCCAGCTCCTATTTCCGTTCGATCAAGGACGGGATACAGGCGCTGCAGGATGGTCTGGGCGAGAAGGATCGCCTGGTCCTGTGTACCTTCGGCAATGAAGTGTCCCTGGTGGCAGATGGCAGCCAGACCCCCGCGGATATGGCCGGGATATTGGAGGGACTTAAGAATAAGGACCAGGAGACCCTGCTCTTTGAGGGGATCGACCGGGTGGCGGGTCTGACTGACCAGACCAGAGGGAACTGCCGCAGGCAGGTGCTCTTAGTGGTGTCTGACGGTGAGGATTTTGCCACAGGCAAGAAGCAGTCACAGGAAGCCCTAGCCACCTTGATGGATAAGGGGCTCCCGGCTTATGCGATCTGTATCCAGGGGACAGCGAAGGAGAACATCAATAGCTTTGGCGAGTTCGCCAGGACCTCAGGCGGTCTTCTCAGGACCTTTCAGCCGGAGGAAGGGAGCTTCGTGCTGACGGAGATCGCGGCGGGGCTTAAGGACGATATCTGTGTCCAGTACCAGGCGGCCAGCAATGTGGTCACCAATAAAGAAGAGAATTTCAGCTTCCAGTTTGCAGATGACAGCGTGCTCTCCAAGGCGGTGATGAACGTACATTGGATCCCGGACCATGAAGCGCCGTATCTGGTCGGCGGGGATCCGGTGGGGGACCGGCAGATCCGCTTAACCTTCAGCGAGCCTATGACCGGGCTTGCCGGAGCGGCCAATTATAAGGTCCTGCTGGAGGGCCGGGAGGTAGGGGTCACCGGCGTGGCCTATGATAAAGAGGATGAGACCAAGATCACCCTGACCTTGGCGGATGCGGTGAAAAACGGGACCTATGAGGTCACCTGCGCTAATCTGACGGACTATTCTATGGAGAAGAATCCGCTGGAGGGGAGCATATTCGTGGAGATCAGCGGCGTGGTGGAGGAAGAGACGGACAGAGCCGGCGGCGATATCGATATCGACCTCCTTGAAGCGGAGCGTCATGACTATACAGGGATCTTGTTCCTGCTCGTATTGGCTGTGGTGGCGCTGATCATCCTTGTGATCGTGTTGAACAATAAAAACAAAAAGAAAAAGACCGGGCAGGAGGCGGCAGCCGGCCAGAGCGGCGTGTCCCAAGTGGATATGGCCGACAAAGGTTTTAAGAGCCATGTGGCTGTGAGCCCGGTGGAGAAGAGGAACTTGAACGTGGTCATCTCCACAAAGGGGCGGCAGTCCCGCCAGACCACTTGGGAGCTGGGCAGCAGCCTGATCGTGGGTCGGGCCAGCATCTGTGACGTGTCGGTGGAGGATTTGGAGATGTCCCGCCAGCATTTCTGCCTGGAGTGGGAAAATGGCAGCGTATATGTAACGGATCTGGGGTCTACCAACGGGACCTCGGTCAACGGGATAAGGACCCAGGGCAAGAGGAGGATAGAGCCGGGGGATAATATCGAAGCCGGCGCTATGAAGTTTACGATCAGGTGGTGACAGCGTGGAGCATCAAGATATCTGCCCGAACTGTTTTGCCCATAGCTATAAGAATGGAGAGTGCTGCCGCTGCGGCTACCAGGTGAACTTTGACAGTCATACCAACAGCCGGATACTGCCTGCGGGGACGACGCTGCGGCATCGGTACTGCGTGGGGAAGGTATTGGGCGAGGGAGGCTTTGGCATCACCTATAAGGCCTATGATACCCAGCGGAGCAAGATCTGTGCGATCAAGGAATATGCGCCCAACGGCATGTGCAGGCGGGGAGCGGACGGGAAGACCTTAGAGCTTATCGCATCCAGCTCGAAGATGCCCTATATGGCCGGGCTGAAGCGGTTCATGGAGGAATCCCAGATCTTGATCAAGCTGGGGAACATCCCCTCTGTGGTCAATATCTCCGAGAGCTTTCAGGAGAATGCGACAGCCTACTTTGTCATGGAATATCTAGACGGGGCGGACCTGGGGCAGATCGTGCGTGCTGCCGGGAAGCGGCTGCCGGTCGCGGAGGTCACCGATATCATCCTCCAGGTGGCGGTCTCCATGGATGTGATCCACACCAAGACCAAGATCATCCACCGGGATATCAGTCCGGATAACATCTACATAACCAAGGATAAGAAGGTCAAGCTGATCGATTTCGGCAGCGCAAAAGAGGTGACCGGTTCACAGGAGGGCTTTTCCGTGCTGGTAAGGCTCAGGCTGTCTCCTCCGGAGCAGTATTCCGCTAACATGACCCAGGGCAGCTTTACGGATGTGTATTCCCTGGCGGCTACCTACTATTATGCGCTGAGCGGGATCAACCTGCCGCCGGCCCCGGAGCGGCTGAACGGACAGAACTATGTGCCCTTAAAGCAGCTGGGACTGGGGGTCACGGAAAGCGTATCCGATGCAGTGGACCGGGCGCTGATCTTGGATAAGGGGCTGCGGACCCAGACCATGCAGGCCTTTATCCAGGGGATCGCCCCGGCGGCCATGGGCGGCGGCAAGCGGGTGGTCAGCTCCTACGAAGCGGAGAAGCTGGCCCGGCAGCGGGAGGGATATGAACGCCAGAAAGCACGGCAGCAGGGGGACAAGGAGCAGCAGGAGCTTGCCAGACGGCGGGAGCTTGAAAAGCAGGAGGCGGTCCGACAGCAGCGGGAGAGGCAGCAGGCAGCCATCCGTCAGCAGGAGCTGGCCCGGCAAAAGCAGGAGGAGCTCCGCCGCAAGCAGGAGCTTGCCAAACGGCAGGAACTGGCCAGACAGAGGGCACAGGAGAGGCTGAAGGCAGTCCCCTATGTTTCGGTGATCACCGGACCTTCCGCAGGAAAGTCCTGGGCGATCCCGCCCGGACAGCGGCTGAAGTTTGGGCGGTCAAAGACAGAGGCGAACTTAAAAGTCGAGAAGCCGGAGGACATCAGCCGTATCCACTGCGAGATCGCTTACCTGCCGGACAAGGGACAGTTCTGCATCCGTGATGTTTCGTCCTTCGGCGTTTTTTATAACGGACAACGGCTGGAGAAGGGGCGGGAGTACAGCTTTACGCCTCCGGCCAGGTTTATGCTGGCCAGCAGAGCCTGCATCATAGAACTTGGAGTGAAGTATGAACATCATTGAAGAGAGAAGGGGAGAGGATCCCCGGTTTGAGATCGGTTCCAGCAGTATCCTGGGGACCAGGAGCTACCAGCAGGATTTCGGCTATTTTTATACAGGTGAGCAGGAGGTGCTGGCGATCATCTGTGACGGCATGGGCGGTTTAGAGGGCGGCGAGAGGGCCAGCCGGACGGCCGTGGAGCTGATGGCCCGGGATTTTAAGAAGGAAAAGCCGGGACCAGCAGATATCGCCGCCTTTCTGCACCGGGAGGCCACGCGGATGGATCAGGCAGTGGCGGCGCTAAAGAGCGATACAGGCAAACCTCTAAAGGCAGGGACCACTCTGGTGGCCGTATACTGCCGGGGCGGCAAGATGACCTGGATCTCCGTGGGGGACAGTCGGATCTATCTGATCCGCGGGAGGAAGATCACTACGGTGAACCGGGAGCACAACTACCGCTTGATGCTGAAGGAGCAGCTGGCCTCCGGACAGATCACCAGAGAGTTTTATGAAAAAGAAGAGAAGACACCCCAGGCAGAGGCATTGACCAGCTTTATCGGCATGGACGGCCTGCGGATCGTGGATGTGTTAAAGACACCTGCGGAGCTGCAAAAAGGAGATATCGTCATGCTCTGCAGCGACGGGATCTACAAGAGCTTAAGCGAGAGCCAGGTGCTGGCCATGGTGCGGGATAACGACCTGGATATGGACATCGCGGCGGACAGGACTACGGCGATGGCTCTGCGGTACGGTGTGAGAGGGCAGGATAACACCACGGTGATCTTGCTGAAGTACCAGGGATGACTAAATGCCGGAGCCCGGATCAGCGGGGGCAGGGTCAACTGCTGCAGGGGCTGCTGGAGAGCTGTAGCAGGCATCGTCTAAAAAAGACAGGAGGAGAGAGAGATGGTTCGTTGTCAGATCTGCGGAAAGCCTTTTGACGAGGCTTTCGGCGTATGTCCGAACTGTGGATTTATACCAGGGTCAAAGCCCAAGGAGGCCTATCATCTTCACCCGGGGACCGTACTGCGGGACCGTTATGTGGTGGGGAGCACGGTAGGCTTCGGCGGTTTTGGTATCACCTACCGGGCTTGGGACAGGACGCTGGATAAGATGGTGGCGGTGAAGGAATTTTATCCCAATGGGATCGTGAACCGTGTCCCCGGGGAAAAGGAGGTCATCATCTATTCGGGGAACCGGGCCAATGAGTTCCAGAACGGCAAAGTTCGTTTCCTGGCAGAGGCCCGGAACATGGCGCGGTTCAATACCCACCCGAACATCGTGAACGTATATGAATTTTTCGAGGAGAACAATACGGCTTATATCGCCATGGAGTTCCTGGAGGGAAAGTCCTATAAGCAGTATATCGCGGAGCACGGCGGCAAGGTGGACAGCCAGACGGCGGTGGGCGTTGTCCTGTCTGTGCTGGATGCCTTGCAGGAGCTCCACAAGGTGAAGATCATCCACCGGGATATCAGCCCGGACAATATCTTCCTTATCCCTACAGAGCCGGGCTCAGAGGACTATAAGGTCAAGCTGATCGACTTTGGCGCGGCCAGGTTTTCCAGCGGTGAGGAGGAGAAGACCTTATCCATCATCTTAAAGCCGGGCTATGCGCCGCCGGAGCAGTACCGCAGCCGGAGCAAGCAGGGGCCCTGGACCGACATCTACGCGGTGGGCGCGGTGCTCTACCGCTCGATCGTGGGCCGGATGCCGGAGGAATCGGTGAACCGTATGGTGGAGGACCATCTGGAACCGCCGATCGGCCTGGTGCCGGAGCTGCCCCAGTACTTGAGCGACAGCATCATGCGGGCCATGGCCCTGAACCAGGAGCTGCGCTTCCAGAACGTAGAGCAGTTCAAAGAGGCTCTGCAGCAGCAGAAGAAGGTGCTGAGCGTGGACGGCGAACTGAAACGGCGCAAGACCATGCGGGGCATCAGCATCGCCGGGATCTGCCTTTTGCTGGTCGGCGCCGGGATCGTCTGCCGGCAGGTCTATGTCCATGAGAAGCAGGCCCTTTACGATGTGGAGGCGCAGATCGCGGTCTGGATGCCGGATGTGAACGCGGAAAAGATGGATCAGATCCGCCAGGCCGGTCTGTTAGATGGAGATGGCGGGGAGGCAAAGCAGATCACCTTAGAGGCATCGGATGCGATGCTGGGCCGGATGGTAGCGGAATATGACAAGAAATTTGAAAAGGTGGAGCTGGAGCAGAAGGTCTGCGGTCTGGGAGAGGCCCAGAGCAGCCAGGCTTACCGGGAGGAGCTGATCCGGGCGGCAGAGTCCGGGACCCCGCTCCCGGCGGTCTTTGAGAGCAGCCAGATCTCACCGGCAGATGGTCAGATCTGGGACAGCTTGGGCACATTAGAGACCACCTATGACACTTTGGATAAGGACAGCTATCATTTCTTTAAGGATAAAGAGTTTGCGGCGGAATTTGAGGAAAGACGACAGAAGAAGCAGATCCCGGTATCCTTCCGGGCGCCTGTGCTGTATGTGAACACCTACATGGTAGAGGACTGGGAGGATAAGGCGCTGGAGCAGGTCATCAGCTTAGACCAGCTGTCGCTGGACGGCAAGGAGAGCTTCTGTGTCAGCGCCGAGGATCTGGACATGTACCGGCAGGCCTTTGGCGACGAGGGCCTGGAAGCCGGAGGGGCCATGGGCTATGAGCCGTTCTTAAAGAAGGAGACCGCCTATTACCTGGGGAATACCGATGATTATGAAGCGGTCCGGGCGATCTTAGGCGGCATCTACAAGATGGTGGTGCTGGAAGACCTCCAGAAGGAGGGGAAGGTGAAAGGGAGCTTTACCCATTTCTGGAGCATCAGCGGTGCGCTGGAAGGGGAGGAGAAGACCGCGGCGGACAGCTTGGTGTATTATCTGATGGGTGAATCGGCCCAGGATGTCTTTAACCTCCAGGATGGCAATGGCCTTTCCTTAAACAAGAGTATGCTGGAGACCTATGTAAAGGGCAACGATGAGTTTACGGATGTGGTGGACCAGTTAAAGTATCTGAAAATGCAGGAATATGGAGAGGGATCCAAAGAATGAGACGTTGTCTGAATTGCATGGAGGAGTATCCGGATAACTATGAGGCCTGTCCCCACTGCGGCTTTATCGACGGAGTGACCCAAAATGGCGGCATCAACCTGCAGCCAGGCACGATCCTACAGGGCCGGTATATCGTGGGGACGATCCTAAAGACCCGGGAGACGGATGTGTTTTATATAGGCTGGGACGCCCTGTTTGACCGAAAGGTGCAGATCCAGGAGTATTTCCCCAGGTATTGCGCCGCCCGGTCGGGACAGCCGGAGATGAGCGTCTATGACTCGAAGCAGGAGATGTTCGCGGCCGGGCTGGAGCTGTTCGTGGGCCAGAGCCAGCAGCTGATCCGTCTGTATAAAGAGGAGGATGTGATCACCTATCACGCCTGCTTTATGGAGAACGGGACCGCCTATGCCATCCAGGATCAGCAGAGCTGCCAGACCTTGGCGGATAAGTTGGAGGGACATGCGATACGGGTGAAGGATGCGGAGAGATGGCTGTATGCGGCGGCGGATGCGGTGCAGAAGGCGCATCAGGTCGGGGTCTGCCACGGGCAGATCGGCCTGGATGCGTTTTGGGTCCAGCCCGGAGGAGGGTTGATCTTAAAGGATTTCGGCGCCTCCCGTTACATCAGCGGTGAGCCTGGGATCGTGGATTACGGCCGGGTCGGATACGGTACAGATGTCTATGGATTGGCGAAGATGTTCTGTCAGATGATCGTGGGACAGGAGATCGAGGATGAAGAAAAGCTGGAAGGGGAGCTGACAAAAAAGCAGGCCTCTTTAAAAAAAACGATGGTCGCCGCCCTAAAGGCGGCTCTGCGCCATCAGACCGATTCGGTGGAACGGTTCTGCCAGGGGATGCGGGGCGAACGCCATATCGCCCAGGGGAGCCGGAAGAAGAGAAGGAGCGGAAAGTCCCTGCAGATACCGCGATGGATCATGGTGTCGGCGTCAGTGCTCCTGATCGGACTCTGCAGTTTTACTGGCCTGGTAGCCGCCGGCGTGATCCCCCTGCGGTTCAGCCTGGGCCCAAGCCGCGTGGCCGCCGGGATGGCACGGGTCCCCAACGTGATGAGCAAGGACGCCGATAAGATGGAGAAGAAGCTGGCCCGGGAGGGGCTGGAGATGTCCCGGGTGGAGATGCAGTATTCAAAGGAGGTCCCGCAGAATAGGATATCCTATCAGGATCCGAAAGAAGGCAGCCAGGTCCCGGTGGGATCGGTGGTGAAGGTCTGGATCAGCATGGGGGTGGAAAAAGCGGTGATCCCGCCGGTGGTCGGCCGTTCCAGAGCTGATGCCCTAGATCTCCTGCAGAGGGCCGGGTTCACCAATTTAAAGGTGAAGGAGAGCCAGGAGGATGGCGCCTATGGAACGGTGATGGATATCAGCCGGGAGCAGGGGGCGAACGTGGAGCTGGATCAGGAGATTGTCCTGACGATCTGTATGAACGAGGAGTCGGGAGATCCCAACATCCAAGTAAAGGTCCCCGACGTTCTGGAAAAGGACCGGAAAGAGGCGGAGGCGCTCATGACAGGAGAGGCCTTCCGGGTCAACTGGGTGGAAGATGACAGCGACCAGCCAAAGGGTATGGTCTTGGGTCAGGATCCGGCAGCCGGTGTGTCGGCGAGTAAAGGGTCTTACGTGACGATCCGGGTCAGCAAGGGACCGGAAAAGAAGTATATGAAGAACGTCCAGCTGTTGACCCGGGAGGACGCAGAGGCGGCGATCGCCGAGTTGGGCCTTGCCCTGGGCGAGGTCACGGAGGAATATAGTGGATCTGTGGATGTCGGAAAGGTGATCAGCCAGAGCATCGCGCAGGATACCGAGCTGGAGCCGGGCGCTGTGGTGGCACTGGTGATCAGCAAGGGGAAGGATCCGGCGAAGGGGACCGAAGAGCCGCAGCTGGAGCCGGATAAGGCGGCTAAGGATGCGGAGAAGAAGCGCAGGGAAGAGGAGGCCGCCAGACAAGCGGCGGAAGCGGCAGCAGCCGAGGCACGGCGTCAGGCAGAGGCAGCAGCCGAGGCCCAGCGTCAGGCCGAGGCGGCAGCGGCTGACCTGGAGGCCCAGCGTCAGGCAGAGGCGGCGCAGCAGCAGGAGGCAGAGGCAATACAGCAGACCGATCCGGCTTCTGCAGGAGCAGGTACCCAACCGATCGAGCAAGGCGCACAGCAGGGCGGCACTCCGGGTCCTGGAGTAGACCAGCAGGGGATCGACAGCAAGCCGAAGGACCCGGCTGAGGGCGCTCAGGCGCCGGATGGCGGAGGAACGCAAGTAGAAGTAGGGAAAGAGCCGGGCGGGGACAGTGGAAATGGATCTGGCGGCACCAGCGGTCAGAACGTATTTCCCCAGGAGCCGGGCGCTATGACAGGACAATGAGAAAAGAGCGTATATGAAGGAAAAGGAGGATCCCACATGAACCTGGTAAAATGTAATAAAGGACATTTTTATGACAGCGACAAGTTTTCCAGCTGTCCCCATTGCGGCCCGACCGGTATATCCGGGGACTCGGTAACGGTGGCGATGTCTTCTGGCCTGTCAGGCGGGGCTATGACGTCTCCTTCGGCAGATGTGACAGTGGCTATGTCCGGGGGGAGCAAAGAGCCGGTGACCATGGCCGGCAGCAGCGCGATGATGGACGATCCGGTGACCCAGAAGTCCCAGGCAAAGGATGTAGCAGGCGGATCGATCGTAGAAGCCATCCAGTCGATCGAGAACGGAGCAGGAATGTTCCCGGATGACGATCCGGTGACGATCAGTCATTATAGTCCGCTGATGGAGCAGATGGATGCGCCTCTCAAGGCGGAGCCGGTGGTGGGCTGGCTGGTGTGCACGGCCGGAAAGTATTTCGGGCAGAGCTTCCCCTTAAAGAGCGGTCGGAATTTTGTGGGCCGCAGCCACCAGATGGATGTGTGCTTAGAGGGAGAGGCATCTGTGTCCAGGGACCGCCATGCAGCTATCATCTACGAGCCCAGAGGAAGGATGTTCTTAGCCCAGCCCGGCGATTCCAGAGAGCTGTTCTATCTGAACGATAAGGTCGTGCTGGATAATGAGAAGCTGTCCCCCTATGACCGTCTGTCGGTCGGCAAGGTGGAGCTGCTGCTGATCCCCTTCTGCACGGAGGAGTTCGCCTGGGAAGATCTGGAGAAAAAGGGCCAGGTTAAAAAGACCGACACGAAATAGGACGGACCTGCGGCAGGCAGGCCAAAAGACAAAAAGATAGAGGGATAGGTTGATATGGAAAGATTATGTATGGGATGTATGAGGAAGTACGACGATCAGTTTGACATCTGTCCTCATTGCGGCTATGCCTTTGACACGCCGGCAAAGCAATCCTACCACATTCCACCGGGCTCCGTGCTAAAGCAGCGGTTCATCGTAGGCAAGGTGCTGGGGTTCGGAGGCTTTGGCGTGACCTATGTGGGCTGGGATCACCTGATGGAGCGGAAGGTGGCCATAAAGGAGTATCTTCCCAGTGAATTTGCTACCCGTATGCCTACACAGCAGAAGGTCACCGTCTATTCCGGCGATAAGGAGGAGCAGTTTAAAGAGGGTCTGGTCAAGACCTTGGAGGAGGCAAAGCGGCTGGCAAAGTTCGAGGCAGTCCCGGGGATCGTGCAGATCTATGACTGCTTTGAGGCCAACGGAACCTCCTACATCGTCATGGAGTACTTAGAGGGCATGTCCCTTAAGGAGTATCTGGAGACCCACGGCAAGATGCCGGTGGAGCAGGCGCTTCCGGTGATCCTGCAGGTGGCGTCGGCCATGGAGGCGGTACATAAGACGGGGATCTTGCACCGGGATATCGCCCCGGACAACATCTATGTGCTGAACCCGGATGAACCGGATAAGCTGGAGGTAAAGCTTTTAGACTTCGGTGCGGCACGGTATGCCACCACCAAGCACAGCAAGAGCCTTTCGGTCATCATCAAGCCAGGCTACGCACCGGAGGAGCAGTACAGGAGCCGGGGCGACCAGGGGAGCTGGACGGATGTCTACGCGCTGGCGGCCACCCTCTATAAGATGCTCACAGGGATCACGCCTGAGGATGCCATGGAGCGGAGCGTGAAGGATGAGGTCAAGAAGCCTTCTAAGCTGGGGGTCAAGATCCCCAAGCCTATGGAGACGGCCTTGATGAACGCTATGAACGTGAAGATCCAGGACCGGACCCAGACTATGGAGGAGTTTTCCCAGGAGCTGATGGCGGCCGAGGTGAAGGAGAGAGCGCGGACCAAGGATAAGAGAGATGTAGGGGCCGTGCCCAAATGGGTGCTGGCCATAGCCGGGGTAGGCGTGGCTGCGGCAGGCGTGGTGATCGCCCTGATGGTCACCGGAGTGATCCATTTTGGCCTCCTGGCTCAGGATAAGAGCCAGCTGGAGGAGGATACGGCCCGCGTCCCCAATGTGGTCAATAAAAATGCCGATGAGGCGGAGGAGATCTTGAAGGCGGAAACGTTAGGCATGTCCCGGGATAAGATGGTCTATTCCAGTGAGATCCCTCAGGATATGGTCTCCTACCAGGAGCAGGTGGCAGGATCTGTCCTTCCGGTGAACACCATGGTGGTGGTGGAGATCAGCATGGGCAAGGAAAAGGCCGTGTTCCCCTCTGTGGTCGGCCTGCAGAAGGAAGAGGCCAAAGAGCTCCTTGAGGAAAACGGCTTCTTAAATGTCCGGCTGGTGGATGGCGAGGAGGAGGGCGTATTGGATGCCGTCCTGGAGGCCAGCCACAAGACCGGAGATAACGTGGAGCTGGACCAGGAGATCGTCCTGACGATCTGTGTGAAGGAGGGCGGAGAAGACTCGTCCGTCCAGGTGAAGGTACCGGATGTGGCCGGAAAACAGCGTGCAGAGGCGGAGCGTCTGATGAACGCCGAAGGATTTAAGATCAACTGGGTGGAAGAGGCCAGCGACGAGCCCGCCGGCACGGTCTTAGGCCAGGAGCCTGCCGCCGGAAAAGAGGCCAATAAAGGATCTTTTGTTACGGTCCGGGTCAGCAGCGGCGCGGAAAAGATCTACATGAAGAACGTGCAGCTGCAGTCTGAGGCCGAGGCGAGAGCGGTCATCGAGGAGCTGGGCCTTACGGTCCGGTCGGTCACGGAGGAATACAGTGATTCTGTGGCGGCAGGCAAGGTCATATCCCAGAGCATCGCACAGGATGCGGAGGTCAAAAAGGGTGATAAGGTGGACCTGATCATCAGTAAGGGTAAAGATCCGTCCAAGCAGCCGGCTGGCGGAGGACAGCAGGCTCAGCCTACCACCGCAGACCCGGCGGCAGCAGAGGCGGCCAGGAGACAGCAGGAAGAGGCGGCCAGGAAACAGCAGGAGCAGCAGGCCGAGGCCCAGCGCCGGGCACAGGAAGAAGCCCAGCGACAGGCGGAGGCAGCCGCAGCCGCTCAGCGAGAAGCCGAGGAAGCGGCCAGAAGGCAGCAGGAGCAGGAAGAGGCTGCCCGCCAGCAGCGAGAGGCGGAAGAGGCAGCCAGGAGAGCCGCAGAGGAAGCCGCGCAGCAGCTGGTGCCGGAAGGTGCGGCAGATATCCCCATGTTCTGATGCCGCGGCAGGTATCGGCACCGCTGTGGGGACAGAGGACAGCAGGCGTGTTTCGGTGTCAGATGGTCATCTGCGAGGGGATGGGCCGTATGCGTTAAACGGCCCGTATCCCATCGTGTAGATAGATGGAGCAAAAAGACGGCCGCTGCCAGAGGGCGGATGAAGGCCTTTGGCGGCGGCAGAGAAAGGATGGAACAGGAGGTTTCTATGATGAGAAAAAAAGTATGGATCGCGGCAGCAGTGGCGGCATTATCGATCAGCAGCGCCTTTACGGCTATGGCGGCCGGCTGGCAGAGTGACGCGAGGGGCTGGTGGTATGTGTTCGACAGCGGCAATTACGCCGCCGACGGCTGGAGGACGATCGAAGGCAAGGATTATTATTTTGATGCCGACGGATATCTGGCCAAGGGCTGGAGACAGTTAAATTATCAGTGGCGGTATTTCCGCGATGACGGGACCATCGCTACCGGCTGGCAGCTTGACAACGGTAAATGGTATTATTTCGATTCCAACGGCAATATGCGTACCGGTTTTTTGGAGATCGGGAACAAGACCTATTATATGGATGAGGACGGCAGCATGGCGGTAGGCCAGAGAGAGATCGACGGCCAGTATTGGTATTTTGAGAACGACGGCTCCGCAAGGCGCGGCGGCGGTACGTTCATCCAGAATAATATAAAATATCGGTATAAGGATAATATCCTGGAACGGTACAACACGGTCTCCAACGAGTGGGAGGCAGTGCCCGGGGCAGAGGACGCTTTACAGATGGTCATGGATAAGCTGCGCGAGGATTATGTGGAAAAACGTCTCTATTCCTCTGAATCGGCTTTCGAGAAGGATGCAAGAGCCAAATTAAAGGTGTACGCGAACTACCTGACAGAAGGAGACCTGGAAGATTTTATACAGGATGTAGAACAGGAATACAACGACGCATATCGTTGATGAGCTTAAGACCGCAGCGCTGAAATTTTTTGAATAAATCCCTCCATTCTACAGATACTACTTTCCAGAAGCGGGACATACAGTAAAAACCGCATTGCGCTTTTGGCGCAAGCAGGTCGACGATCCCAGATGGGAGCAGCGACGGAAATGGAGGAATCTATATGAAAGCTACAGGTATCGTAAGAAGGATCGACGATCTGGGCAGGATCGTCGTACCGAAGGAGATCCGCCGTACATTGCGTTTGCGGGAAGGCACGCCTCTTGAGATCTTTACGGATCGGGAAGGCGAGATCATATTAAAAAAATATTCTCCTATGGTGGAGCTTACTGCATTTGCCAGTCAGTATGCGGAGGCCATGGCACAGTCCACCGGGCTGATGGTGTGCATCACAGACCGGGATCAGGTGATCGCTGTTGCCGGAGGGCCCAAAAAGGATCTGCTGCAGAAAAATATCAGCAGGCAGTTGGAGCAGCTGATCAATGAACGGCAGTCGGTCTGCGCGGGAAAAGATGAAAAGAGCTTTATCTCTTTGGTAGCGGAGGAACTCGAGGGTGTCACCGCGGAGGTGGTGACGGCGATCTTAAGTGAAGGCGACGCGATCGGGGCTGTGGCGATCTTAAGCCGGGAGCCAAGGGCCAGGTTTGGTGATACAGAGATCAAGCTGGCGGCTACGGCGGCCGGGTTTTTAGGGCGGCAGATGGAGGGCTGACCGTACAGGAGGAGAGAGGATAAAAAGCAGGAGCTAAGGCAGCAGCGGCTTCTGCTTTTTTAAGATCTGTGCGGATCTTTACGATACGAGAGATGAGGGGAAAAGAGATGAAGATCAAGCAGACCCTATGCGCTCTTGCGCTGATCGGGATGATGACAAATATGAGCGGGTGCTTATCCTTGCCAAAGAGCAGGGAGCCCCTGCCGGAGGATGCGCTGGAGGAGTTTGAGGACGCCCTCAATGCCATGGATGTGGATGGGATGCTGGAATGTATGGATGAACGATCGGTAAAGTCTCTGACCGCCGGGATGGATCTGGTGATGGGGATAGCGGGAGCGGTGTCCGGGGTGGATATCGATATCAGTGCTGAAGATCTGATCGCCATGCTCCCGCTGTTCCAGGGGATCTTGGGCGAATATGGGGCCCAGAGCGGCGTCCAGACTCCGCAGGTGGACTTCCAGGTGCTGGAGACATACATAAAAGGGGACAAAGCGACGGTCATATTCACGGAGGCTGGCAGCAGTGATATAGCGGCGATCAATATGGTGAAGGAAGAGAAGGAATGGCGTCTTACCTTGAGCACCAGGGCGGTCACGGCGGAGGATGCGGACCGGGTCATCATCGCCGGGGAGGAGGAAGAGACAAAGAGCCGGGCCGAAGAGCGGGCGGAGCGCAGAGCGGAGAGGAGAGCCGAGCGTGAAGCGGAAAAAGAAGCGGATCGGTCGGAAAAAGCAGAAAAAGCAGAGGAGCTGCTGCGCCAGCTGTTCGGCGATCGGTGAGATGCCGCAAAATTAAAGGAAAATGTAATAGGATCGTAAGATTTGTAAGGATGACGACTCTTGAAAACCGCCCGTTTCCGTGCTATATTTATGGCATAGCAGGTCGATCGGTAGTATATCTTGAGGTAGGCGATAGCAGATAGGAGGGATAGGGATGATAAAATGGGCGAGCAGATCCCTGGCTGCAGCAGCATTGGCGCTCTGCATCTGCCAGACCGGCGCGTTTACAGCGATGGCCTATTCCTTTGATGTCGGTGAGGTAGAGATCGCCATGGATCAGGAGGCATCCCAGGTGCTCCAGGAGTTGGGCAAAGCGGAGAACTATTACGAAGCGCAGAGCTGTGAGCATCAGGGAAAAGAAAAGGTCTTTACCTACGAAGGGTTTGAGCTTTCCACCTACCCGTCAGGGAACGGTGATTATATCAAGTCGGTCTGGTTCCTGAGCGAGGACACGAAGACACCGGAGGGGGTCCATATCGGCTCCACCATCCAGGAGATGGAGAGAGCTTATGGCAGCAGCTATGTGGAAGAAAAGGGCAGTTATATCTACACGTCAGAGGATTCCATCCTCACCTTTTACACGAAAAAGGATCTGGTGAGCGGGATCGAGTATAAGGCGATCGAAAAAAGTGAACGATAAGATGGATGAGGACAAGTGAGTCTGCTGAGAACTGGATCTCTCAGCAGGCTTTTTGATTTTACACATATAGGAGGCGGCTTCGGTATGAAAGGACATGGGACAGCGGGCCCTCTTTTTGTCGGCTAAAGGAGCTTTGTCCGTGCGGGAGCAGAGGCACCAACTCACAGCAGGACCTATATTTTTATGGAGGCAGACAACATGTGGATCATGGAGACCGCTCTGACCAGCTTGGGCGACGGATGGCGCTGGCTGATCCAGAACATCATCATCATAAACCTATTTCTCAGCATCCTGATCGTATTTTTTCAGCGCCGGGATCCAAGGAGTGTCTGGACCTGGCTGTTCGCGCTGAACTTTATCCCGGTCTTCGGTGTGGTCTTTTATCTGCTCTTTGGCCAGGATCTGAAAAAGAGCAAGATGTTCCGGATCAAGGAGGTCGAAGACCGTTTACGCTATCCCATAAAAGATCAGGAAAAGATCATACGGAGCTATCCGGTCATAGATGAGGATCCGATCCTCCAAGATCATAGGGGATCGATCTTATATAATCTGGAGACCTCCGGCGCGGTGCTCACCGTGCGCAATAAGCTGGAGATCTTTACGGACGGGAAAGAGAAATTTGCGGATCTTCGGCGGGAGCTGGGGAAGGCCCGCTATTATATCCATCTCCAATATTACATCATCAAGGACGACGAGGTGTTTGATTCGATTGTTCCGATCTTGATCGAACGGAGAAGGGCGGGAGTGGAGGTCCGGATCCTGGCGGATGGGATGGGCGGGCGTTTTATGCCGAAAAAGAAGTGGAGGCGGCTAAAGGAGGAAGGGATCCGCGTAGGGATCTTTTTTCCGCCCATTTTAGGTCGGCTGAATCTCCGCGTGAACTATCGGAACCACAGGAAGATCGTGGTGATCGACGGGAGCGTGGGGTATGTTGGGGGATTTAACATAGGAAAAGAATATATCTCCAAGGTCCCCCGGTTTGGCTATTGGAGGGATACCCACCTGAAGATCATAGGAGATGCGGCGATCGCTCTGCAGATCCGGTTCGCGCTGGACTGGAACTATGCGACCCATGAGAATCTTTTTTTATCCGGCCGCTATTTTGAGGTCGGGAGTCAGAGTGGGGAGATGGCGGCAGGGGAGGATGTATTGGGTATCCAGATCATCAGCAGCGGGCCGGATACCCGGACCAAGAACATCCGGGATAATTATCTGGAGCTGATCCACAAGGCAAAGGACCATATCTATATCCAGACCCCCTATTTCGTGCCCGATGATGCGATCTTGTCAGCCTTAAAGATCGCGGCCCGCTCTGGTGTGGATGTGAGGCTGATGATCCCCTGCATGCCGGATCATCCCTTCGTGTATTGGGCCACTTATTCCTACGCAGGCGAGCTGGTAGATGCGGGCCGAGGCGTGGGGAAAACGAAACCCACACCAAAACGGGCGTCGAAGACGTCCT
>CAJUSS010000019.1:1910-13589 GCA_910588895.1 uncultured Lachnospiraceae bacterium | reverse complement strand
ATATGAAAAGGGCTTCCTCCATGCCAAAGGGATCGCGGTGGACGGCATGGTGAGCTGCTATGGGACCGCGAACATGGATATCCGCAGCTTTGAACTGAACTTTGAGGTCAATGCCATGATCTATGACGGAAGATCCACGGAAAGGCTGGAGCAGGCATTTCTGGAGGACCTTCCCCATTGCCGGGAGCTCACCAGAGAGGGCTATGCAAACAGGGGGATGACGATCCGGATCCGGGAGCAGTTCTGCAGGCTTTTGTCGCCATTGCTGTAGGCAGATGCACAAAAAAGCCCTTCAGAGGAATATCTGACCGCCTGCGGTGCATACTAGCCCCATGGAAAAGATAAAGATAAGACAACAAGGTTTCTTAAATGACTTCTTGCGGTGCGGCGTGACCGGATGGTGCCTGGAGATCATGTTCACCTCTGTGGATTCTATGCTCACCCAGGACTGGCGGCTCATGGGGCGTACTTCCCTCCTGATGTTCCCCATTTACGGCCTTGGGGCGATCCTGGGACCGGTGGGGAGATGGGCGGACCGATGGCTGGATAAAGGGATCTGGGAGTGCGGCATCTCCATAAAAGACCAGCTCCTCCGCCATGGCATGCTGGACATGGTGCTGATCTTCTGCGGCGAGTACCTCTTCGGCACCTTCCTGCGCAGCTTAGGCATCTGCCCCTGGGACTACGCCGGACGCCCCACTAACATCAACGGCCTCATCCGCCTGGACTTCGCTCCTTTATGGTTCCTCACAGGGCTGCTTTTTGAGTGGATGAGCAGCAAGTCGCCGATCCGCCTCCGGGCGTTCAGGCGTTATGCAGCTGACAGATGACCGGTCATGTGCCTGCACCTATACAACGATCGGTGTGGGTGCGGATAGTGACCTTGTATGGAAAAAAACAGAAAAAAATACCGCATCACACTTGTAATTGCGCTCTTCCTCTTATATAATCAACTATGGAGATCAGCCAGACCGCAGGATGCTGCGCTGATAAAAGAAGACCATCGAGGAGTGTTTCAAATGATAAGGTTTATTCTCGTAGCATTGACGCTATTATCCTTCCTAGTCCTCAGTATCCCGATCCTCCTGTTCGAGGCGGTCTTAGGAAAGTTCGACCAGGAAGCGAAGAAGCGTCAGTGTCTTGCTATCGTACAGGCCATGTTTCGCCTGCTGCTCTGGCTTTCAGGGACCAAGGTGACGGTGGAGGGGGCGGAGAACATCCCCAAGGACCGGGCCGTGCTCTTTGTGGGGAACCACAGAAGTTATTTTGACGTGCTGATCGGCTATACCACAGTCCCCGGCCTGCTGGGCTTTGTGGCGAAAAAGGAGATGCTGCGGTATCCGCTCCTGAACATCTGGATGATGAACGTGCAGTGCCTGTTCCTGGATAGAAAGGATGTGCGTGCGGGGCTGAAGGCTATCCTTACCGGGGTGGAGCGGGTGAAGGCCGGGACCTCGATCTGGATCTTCCCAGAGGGGACCAGGAATGAAAATGAGGACTTTTTCGATCTCCTTCCCTTTAAAGAGGGCAGCTTAAAGATCGCGGATAAGTCCGGCTGTCCGGTGATCCCGGTGGCGATGGTGGGGAATGCGGATATCTTTGAAAACCATATCCCCAGGATCGTGCCCCAGAAGGTGACGGTCCGTTACGGGCAGCCGATCTACTTAAAGGAGCTGTCTAAGGAGCAGAAAAAGAAGAGCGGCGCGTACGTCCGGGATGTGATCGTGGAGATGCTGCGCCAGATGCAGGGGGAGGAAACGCGATGAAGGAGCTAGACCTTAAGGAGATCCGGAGCCAGCTGGATGCGGTGGACGGACAGCTGGTAGAGCTGTTTGAGAAAAGGATGGCGCTGTGCGGCGACGTGGCCCGGTCCAAGATAGCGAGCGGCAAAGCGGTCTACGATCCGGTCCGGGAGAAGGAAAAGCTGGAGGCGGTCCGCCGTCTGGCTGGCAGTCCCTTTAACGAGATCGCGGTGGTGGAGCTCTTTACCCAGATGATGGCGATCAGCCGCCGTTATCAGTATCAGATGATGGGAAGCCGGGAAGGGGAGCCCTCCGGCTTTAGGCTGGTGGAGAACCTTCCGACAGCGGGGGCCCGCATCGTATACCAGGGAGTGGAGGGGGCTTACAGCCATGAGGCTGCCCTGCGTTTTTTTGGCGAACAGGCAGATGTGTATCATGTCCCGGCCTGGGAGGATGCCATGAAGGAGGTGGCCCAGGGCCGTGCCGCCTATGCGGTGCTGCCCATAGAGAACTCCTCGGCAGGGGCGGTGATCGACAATTACGACTTGATGCTAAAGTATGACAATTACATCGTGGGCGAGACCCAGATCCCGGTGAGGCATGCGCTCTTAGGGCTGCCGGAGGCAGAGCTTTCCCATATCCGGACGGTCTATTCCCATCCCCAGGGACTGATGCAGTGCAGCCAGTTCTTAAATGCCCACCGGGATTGGGAGCAGATCAGCCTGGAGAATACGGCGGTGGCGGCCAAGAAGGTGCTGAAGGATAAGGATACCAGCCAGGCGGCCATAGCCAGTGAGACGGCGGGGAAGATCTACGGGTTAAAGGTCCTTCAGCCGGCGGTCAATCATAATCCCAGCAATGCGACCCGGTTCATCATCATGGGAAGGGAGCCGGTGTACCGGCTGGATGCGAAAAAAGTCAGCATCTGTTTTGAACTGCCCCATGTCAGCGGATCGCTGTATAACATGCTGGGCCATTTTATCTATGATCATGTGAACATGCTGATGATCCAGTCCAGGCCGATCCTGGAGAGGAACTGGGAATATCGGTTTTTTGTGGACATCGAGGGGACCCTGAAGGATGTGCAGGTACAGAACGCCCTGCTGGGGATCCAAAAGGAAGCAGTGGCCATGCGGATCCTGGGGAGCTATTAAGACCAGGCCAAAGGCCGGGATATTATAGAGGATACATAAACTTGGGGCATACGATGATGGAGACGATGAAAAAAATGAAGGCGAAGGGGCTGATCCTCTACAGAGGATTCCAGCACCAGGCGCTATTTGATGAGATGGAGCTGCTCTTAGCGGGAGAAGGCACAAGGGAGGAGGCCTGTTCCTGTGCTGGTCAGCTGATCGAACTGGCGGTGGCTTACGGGTTCGAAGGGAACCTGTACCACTGCTTCCTTGCATTCTGCCTGGCCGGCCATGAGAATGCTTACAGCACCTCCTGCGAGATCAAGGGAGCGGCGGGAGGGTCCTTAGACGGGCTGGCGCTCCACGACCTTGCGATCTTCATGGAGCTGTTCGGCCGTGATATCCGGATGCTGGACGAGGGGGGAGAGCCGGGGATCTGGCGGCTTTTGGCCGACTACAGAGCAGCGAAGGAGGGCAGCCGTGTCTTTAACAAGCAGATCCGGGACCGGATCGTGGAGCTGGCGGCTTCCTTGGAGCTGGCCGGTGACGCTGCCGCGTTCCAGGCCCATGTGGTGCAGTTTTATAAGGAGTTTGGCGTAGGAAAGTTTGGGCTCAACAAAGCCTTCCGCATACTGGATATGGAGGCGGAGGATCGTCTGACCGGGGAGGCCGGCAGCAGGATCTGCCGGATCGAGCCGATCACCAGCATCGAGCACATCGATCTGGAGGATCTGGTGGGATATGAGATCCAGAAGAAAAAGCTGCTGGATAACACAGAGGCGTTCATCGAAGGCCGGGAGGCCAACAACTGTCTGCTCTACGGCGACGCGGGCACCGGAAAGTCCTCCAGCATAAAAGCTCTCCTGAACCGGTATTATGATCGGGGCTTGCGGATGATCGAGGTGTATAAGCATCAGTTTAAAGTCCTCTCGGATGTGCTGGAGCAGGTGAAGGACCGGAATTATAAGTTTATCATCTATATGGACGATCTGTCCTTTGAGGGATCGGAGCTGGAATACAAATATCTTAAGGCGATCATAGAGGGGGGACTGGGAAAGAAGCCGTCAAACGTGCTGATCTATGCCACCTCGAACCGCCGCCATCTGGTCCGGGAGAGCTTCCAGGACAAGAAGCAGCTGTCGGACGATGACATCCATGCCAACGACACGGTCCAGGAAAAGCTGTCCCTGGTGGCCAGGTTCGGGATTACGATCTATTACGGGGCACCGGAGCCGGAGGAGTTCAAGCAGATCGTAAGGACGCTGGCAGAGCGGGGCAAGATCTCTATGGCAGAGGATGAGCTGCTCTTAAAGGCGAACCAGTGGGAGCTGAGCCATGGAGGGCTGTCCGGCCGGACGGCGTCCCAGTTCATCACATATCTTTTAGGAAAAAAGGAGGAGGGATAAAATGGCGGTACAGACATTTGCGGCGATCGAGGTTGGATCCTTTGGAGTCGAGATGGGCATATATGAGATCTCAAATAAGAATGGGATCCGGCAGATCGACCATGTGCGCCATGTGATCGCGCTGGGAAAGGATACCTATGGCACCGGAAAGATCAGCTACCAGGTGGCGGACGAGCTCTGCCTGGTCTTAAAGGACTTTTCCGATATCATGAAGGGATATAAGGTCCAGGGCTATAAGGCCTGCGGGACCAGCGCCCTGCGGGACGCGAAGAACAACCAGATCATCTTGGACCAGATCCAGGTACGGACCGGGATCGATGTGAAGATGATCAGCAATTCGGAGCAGCGTTATCTGAACTATAAAGCCATCGCCTCCAAGGACCGGGAGTTCAATAATACGATCCAGAAGGGGACCGCGATCGTGGATGTGGGCTTTGGCAGCCTGCAGCTCTCCCTGTTCGATAAAGATTCTTTAGTCTCCACCCAGAATCTGCCCCTGGGGATCCTGCGGATCCAGGAGATGATCGCCAAGATCCCGGGCAATATGGAGGTCCACCGCCATCTGGTCCGGGAGATGGTGGATAAGGAGCTGATCACCTACCGGAAGATCTATCTGAAGGACCGGGGGATCAAGAACCTGATCGGGATCGGGGATAATTCCCTTTACCTGCTCCAGAAGGCCCTGGCCAAGGAGAGGACCGTGCCGGACCGGATGACCGCGGAGGATGTGAACCATTTTTATGATGCGCTGTTCAAGATGAACCCCCAGCAGCTGGAGGATGTCTTTGGGATTAGCAAGGAATATGTAGAGCTGGTGCTGCCCAGCGCAGTGATCTACAAGCGCATCCTGGAGGTGACCGGTGCGGAGCAGTTCTGGCTCCCGGGGATCCGTCTCTGCGATGGACTGGCGGCCGGGTATGCGGAGGGCACGAAGCTGGTGAAGTTCAAGCACGATTTCGAGGAGGATATCCTGGCGGCCTCCAGGAACATGGCGAAGCGGTATAAATGCCACGCCGGCCATAACCAGATCGTAGAGCAGTTCGCCATGGACATCTTTGACGCCATGCGGAAATTCCACGGACTCACCTCCAGAGATAAGCTGCTCCTTCGGATCGCAGTGCTGCTGCACGCCTGCGGGAAATACATCAGTATGAAAAATTCTACGGAATGTGCATATGATATCATCAAAGCGACCGAGATCATCGGCCTGGGACACTTAGAGCGGGAGATGGTGGCGAATGTGGTCCGCTATAATGTACGGGATTTTGATTACGGACAGGTCCAGATCGAAGCGCAGATCTACAAGGGTACTACAGATATCCTGGATATCCGGGATATCACCATAAAGATCGCCAAGCTCACGGCTATCCTGCGTCTTGCTAATTCCATGGACAGGAGCCATCAGCAGAAATTAGCCGGATGCAAGACCGTGGTCCGGGACGGTCAGCTGGTGATTACCACAGACTACCAGAAAGATATCACCTTAGAGCAGATGTCCTTTAACCAGAAGGCGGGTTTCTTTGAGGAGATCTTCGGGATACGTCCGATCTTGAAGCAGAAGAGGAGGATATGATGATGGCAGAGAACGCAGTGGATCTTTTTGATTCGAAAAATTATGTGAACCGGGAGCTGAGCTGGCTGGAATTCAATTACCGGGTGCTGAGCGAGGCAAGGGATAAGCACCTGCCCTTATTTGAGCGCCTGAAATTCTTGAGCATCACGTCCAGCAACTTAGATGAATTCTTTATGGTCCGTGTGGCCTCCCTGCGGGATATGGTCCATGCAAGATACGTGAAGCCGGATATCGCCGGCATGAAGCCGGAGGAGCAGCTGGCCAAGATCGCGGTGAAGACCCATGAGCTGGTGAACCTCCAGTATACCACCTACAACCGTTCCCTGATCCCGGCCTTAAAGGCCCACGGCCTCTGTGTGATCGAAGACTTCAAGGACCTGACTAAGGCCCAGGGTGTTTTCGTGGACGAGTATTTCAAGGAGAACGTCTACCCGGTCCTGACCCCGATGGCCGTTGACTCTTCGCGTCCCTTCCCTCTGGTGCGGAACCGGTCCTTGAACATCGCCGCCCTGCTCAAGAAAAAGGAGGGGGATGGCGAGCTGGAATTTGCCATGGTCCAGGTGCCGTCCGTGATTCCCCGGTTCGTGGAGCTTCCCGCCATGGCAGGGGAGGACGGCAGGGAGATGCGCTATGTGATCTTGCTGGAGGAGATCATCCGGAGAAATATGCAGTCCTTGTTCTTAAACTACGATATCCTGGCGGCCCATCCCTTTAGGATCATGCGGAACGCGGATTTCACCCTGGAGGAGGACGAGGCGGAGGATCTTCTGGAGGAGATCCAGAAGAAGCTGAAAAAACGCCAGTGGGGCGAGGTGATCCGTCTGGAGGTAGAAGAGAAGACAGACAAACGGCTCCTTAAGATCTTGCGGAAAGAGCTGGAGGTCAGTGCGGAGGACATCTTCGAGATCGGCGGCCCCTTAGATCTGACAGTGCTGATGAAGATTTACGGCGGGCTCAAGGGTTTTGACGATCTGAAGGAAAAGCCCTATACGCCTCAGCCGGTGCCGGCTCTGATGAACGAGGATGACATCTTTACCAATATCCGCAAGGGAGATATCCTGCTCCATCATCCCTACCAGACCTTCGATCCGGTGGTGGGCTTTGTCCAGGCGGCCTCTAAAGATCCCGATGTACTGGCCATCAAGCAGACTTTGTACCGGGTCAGCGGCCATTCCCCGATCATCGCGGCCCTGGCCGCTGCCGCGGATAACGGCAAGCAGGTGTCGGTGCTGGTGGAGTTAAAGGCACGGTTTGACGAGGAGAACAATATCAACTGGGCAAAGCAGCTGGAGAAAGCCGGCTGCCATGTGATCTACGGTCTGGTGGGCTTAAAGACCCATTCCAAGATCACCCTGGTGGTGCGCCGGGAGGAGGACGGCATCCGCCGTTATGTCCATCTGGGCACCGGCAACTACAATGATTCAACGGCGAAGCTCTACACAGACTGCGGTCTGATGACCTGCAACCCGCTGATCGGGGAGGATGCCACCGCGGTGTTCAACATGCTGTCCGGATACTCGGAGCCGCCCAGCTGGAACAAGCTGGCGGTCGCGCCCCTTTGGCTGCGGAAGCATTTCCTGCGCCTGATCCGCCGGGAGGTGGCCTACGCAAAGGCCGGGAAGAAGGCGAAGATCGTGGCAAAGATGAACTCCCTGTGCGATAAGGAGATCATCGCCGCTCTTTACGAAGCCTCCTGCGCCGGTGTGGGGATCGAGCTGATCGTCCGCGGCATCTGCTGCTTAAAGGCGGGGATCCCAGGCTTGAGCGAGAACATATCTGTCCGCTCGATCGTGGGGAACTTCTTAGAGCACAGCCGGATCTTCTATTTTGAAAATAACGGGGCACCGCAGGTCTATATGGGCAGCGCGGACTGGATGCCCAGGAACTTAGACAAGCGGGTGGAGATCGTGTTCCCGGTAGAGGACGAGAAGCTGAAGGAGGCGGTCTGCCATATCCTGGAGGTGGAGCTGGAGGACAATGTAAAAGCCCATATCCTGCAGCCCGACGGGACCTACGAAAAGCTGGATAAGAGAGGGAAGATCCTAGTGGATTCCCAGAAGCAGTTCTGCGAGGAAGCGGTCTATACGGCAAATGTGGCCAGAAAACACAGTGATCCGATCAGCACCAGAGTGTTCATACCGGTGGAGAGCCAGGATCAGTAGTTTGGGTGTGCGGCAGGAGAGCAGATGGATGTCTCCTGCCGTATTTTTGCGTGAGGATCGGTTTCGGGCGTGAAAGGCGGCTCCGATCCTATTTTCGTTAAGAGAAAGTAAGAGAAAAGTAAAGCAGATCGTGCCAAGATGTGGTAGACTGGATAATGGTTTTCTATGATATACTGGATGCAGAAAAAGCGGCACAGGATCTGACGAAAAATGACAGGCCAGATCGTTATAGAGAAAAACGGGATAAGGAGGGGCTGATATGGCAGAAACCAAGATCTTAGTGGTGGATGACGAAAAGGAGATCGCGGATCTGATCGAGATCTATCTGGTCAGCGACGGATATAAGGTGCTCAAGGCGAACGATGCGGAGGAAGGGCTGGCTCTGCTGGAGAAGGAGGAGGTCCATCTGGTCCTTCTGGATATCATGATGCCAGGGATGGACGGCCTGGAGATGTGCAAAAAGATCCGGGAGACGAACAATATCCCGATCATCATGCTCAGCGCCAAGTCCACCGATCTGGATAAGATCTTGGGTCTGGGCACCGGGGCGGACGATTATGTGACCAAACCCTTCAACCCCCTGGAGCTGACTGCGCGGGTAAAATCCCAGCTCCGCCGCTACACACAGTTAAACCCCAACAGCAATGTCCACGAGGTGGGGAAGAATGAGATCTCGATCAAAGGGATGACGATCAATAAGGATAATCATAAGGTGACGGTGGAGGGGGAGGAGATCAAGCTGACCCCGATCGAATTTGATATCTTGTACCTGCTGGCTTCGAATCCGGGGCGGGTGTTCAGCACCGATGAGATCTTTGAGAATGTCTGGAACGAAAAGGTCTATGAGGCGAACAACACGGTGATGGTACATATCCGTCGGCTGCGGGGAAAGATGAAAGAGGATACCCGACAGAACAAGATCATCACTACAGTATGGGGAGTAGGATACAAGATTGAAAGATAAAGATCTGAGCCGCCGCTTCTATGGGCGTATGGCTGCCAATATCGCGTACAGTACGCTGATCGCCTGCATGGTAGAGATCTTTCTGATGACCAACCTTTCGATCATCGCCGGATATCTGGAAGGGACGGGGAAGGAGAGCCGTCTGTTTGCTCTGTTCATGGGCGGACAGGAGAGCCTGCCGGGGATACTGATCTGTGTGATCATAGGGATCTTGGTGTTTTCGGTGGCATTCCTCTGTCTGCAGCACAGATCCATGCAGTATATGGGAAAGATCTGTGCCGCTGTGAGGAACATCTCGGAGGGAGATCTGAACACGGCCATCGATGTGATGGGAGATGATGAGCTGTCGGCCATGGCGGCGGATCTGAACAAGATGGCCGCCGATATACGGGAGCTGATGGAGCGGGAGCGGGAATCGGAGCGGACGAAAAATGAACTGATCACGAATATCGCCCATGACCTGCGGACTCCCCTGACTTCCATCATCGGTTATCTGGAGCTTTTGTCCTCAAAGGGCAAGAGCAGCCGCCTACCGGATGAGGTACAAAAAAAATATATCGATATCGCGTATACGAAGGCAAAGCGGCTGGAAAAACTGATAGAAGACCTCTTCGGCTTTACGAAGATGACCTATGGGAAAGTGGCCATGAAGGTGGCTAAAGTAGATCTGATCAAGCTTTTGGGCCAGCTTTTGGAGGAATTTTATCCCAGCTTTGCCGATAAAAACCTGACCTACGAGCTGACCTCCAATGTTACCTCGCTGATGGTCACGGCGGATGCGGATCTGATCGCCCGGCTTTTTGATAATCTGATCAATAACGCGATCAAATACGGGGCGGAGGGAAAACGGATCTTGGTGAAGGTCCATAGCACAGAGGATGTGGCCACGGTATCGGTGACCAATTATGGTCATGTGATCCCCAAGGAGGAGCTGCCCCTTTTGTTCAACAAGTTTTATCGGGTAGAGCAGTCCAGATCGGTCAGCACAGGGGGCACCGGCCTGGGACTGGCGATCGCAAAGAACATCGTAGATATGCATGGCGGTACGATCCAGGCCTCCAGCGATCTGGACGGGACCGTGTTCACCGTCCGCTTAAAGGTGCATTTTGATATCAATAAAGAAAACTTTGGAAAGCTTGGGTAGGCGTGGGAGAACGCCTGCAGGATAAGAGCGGTGGGAGGATATGAGGGAGAACAGACAAAGAGATAGGCAGGAAGGACGGCGGGACCACAGACGGGTGGAGAGGGCCGATCTGTCTGCTGTGAGAAGGACGGCAAGGGCGGCGGTGCTCGCACTTGCCTTATTTTTATGGGGAGGTCCGGCCATAGCCCAGGCTGCGGAGGAAGAAGACGCAGTGCCGGTGGACGCGGCCTACGGTTATAAAAATGCCGCTGTCGCCATGGAGGCCAGCTATGGCTATGACAATATGGCGAAGGGAGGCCGGTACCTCCCGGTCTATGTGACCCTCACCAATCTGCAGATGCAGCCCTTTTATGGGAAGGTGACGGTCAAAGCGATGGAGTCGGACCATGATATCTATACCTATGGTTACCCGGTGGTCCTGGAGGGGGGGAGCACCACCCAGATGAACTTGAACATCCCCTTGGGCCTGCGCTCCGATCAGCTCTATGTACAGCTCTATGATGGAAGCGACGAGCTGATCGTAAAGAAACGGCTGAAGATCAATATGCGCCAGGATACCCCGGAGCTGCTGATCGGGACGCTGAGCGACTCCCAGGATAAGCTGGACCATCTAAATGGCGTGGGGATCCGTTATGGCGCGCTGCAGACCAGGACCTGTGCGATGGTAGCGGGGAGCATCCCCAGACAGGCAGCGGGCTTAGATCAGCTGGACATTCTGCTGATCACCGATTATGATATCCGGCGTCTGACCAGCGAGCAGATCGACGCCATCAAAGAATGGGTAGGCCGAGGAGGGGTCCTGCTCTTGGGGACCGGAGCGGGAGGATGGGAGGCGGTAGAGACCTTTTTGGAGGGGCATCTGGAGGAGCCGCTTAAGGAGGGGGAGGAGATGGTCCTGGATATGGGCGAGGAGTTTGCCATCTATGGTCCGTCGGATGTGCATATCCCATTGGAGGCGATGCGGGTGGATGTAAAGGAAGGGAACGTCGTTTTATCCAGCCATGGCTTTCCGGTCCTTACGGCGGTCAACCAGAAAAAAGGGATGGTGGCAGTGGCTGCCTATGACTTCTGTGATATCGCCAGCTTTTGCCAGGAGCATGCGTATGTAGATAAGCTCTTCACTGACCTGCTGGGAGAAGAGCGGATCCAGGAGCTGGCCGGTTATCTTTATGACGGGGGGAACGATCTGTACTGGACGGTGCAGAGCATGATCAATTCCGGGTCCATCGAAAAGCTTCCCAAGATCTCCCTGTATGCGGTAGCGATCTTCAGTTATATCCTGCTGGCAGGACCGGGCCTCTACTTTTTCTTAAAGCAGAGAGAGATGGGGATCCATTACGGATCTTTTGTGGTGCTGTTGTCCATCTGCTTTAGTGGGATGATCTATCTGATGAGCGGCAGGACCAGGTTTGAGGATACCTTTTTTAATTATGCGTCGGTGCGGGAGTATGGAGAGGAAAGCATCGAAGAGATAACCTATATGAACATGCAGGCGCCTTATAACAAACCCTATCTGGTGAACTTAGATCCGTCCTACACGATCCGTCCGCTGACC
>CAJUSS010000019.1:0-1900 GCA_910588895.1 uncultured Lachnospiraceae bacterium | reverse complement strand
CGGCAGTGTGGGAGGCGATCGGATCTCCCCAGTTCACAGGAGAGGAAGAGGAGAATGTGAGCATCTATCATGGGCAGGATGTGACCCGCCTGGCCGTGCGGGACGTGGCGGCATTTTCCACCAATTATTTCCGCATGGAAAAGAGCGAGGAGAACCGGGAGGGAGCAGGTATCACAGGGGAAGTGACCTTTTTTGACGGCGTGATGAAAGGATCCGTTACCAACCGGCTGGGGATCGATCTGGAGGCCGGAGCGGTGATCTGTTCTAATGCCATGGTCCTGATCGATCGGCTTGAGGCCGGAGAGACGCTTAGATTAGACGATCTTCCGGTGATCTATTATCCGCTGGTGAGTTATTTTCCCATGGCAGACCGGGTCTGCGGAGGGTATCGGTTCGAAAAGGCTGATATCCGTTCAAAGGAATATATGGACTCCTTAAAGCGTACGAACCTGCTGGAATGCTATATGGACTATTCTTTGACCGGGTATCAGTCCGGCGCCAGGGTGGTGGCGTTTTCGGCAGAGAGGGAGGAGGATGGCTTCCTGCTGGATAAAGGCCATGAGGTGGACGGGCTGACCATGTATACGGCTTTGCTGGAGGCAGACTGCCGGGATGGAGACAGAATCTACCGCACCTCGCTGCAGACGCCGCCGAAGGTCATAAGCGGCACCTGCAGTGTGGCGCAGAACACAATGGATGGGCTGCTGCCGCTGACACTGGAATATCCCCTGGGCCAGGATATCACGGTAGAGAAGCTGACGTTCGTCCCTATGTCCGAAGGATTTGCGGAGACCCCAAAATATGGAGGACTGCTGGCTTTTGACGGGGATCTATATTTTTATAATTACAGCACAGGGAATTTTGATAAGGTCGACAGCGGGCAGAGGGAGTATATCGATTGGCAGCTGGAGCCTTATCTGTCTCCGGAGAATAAGATCACGGTGAAATATGCTTATGACACATACCAGGATCAGATCTTGGATCTGACCCTTCCGGTGATCGCCGTAGTGGGGAGGAAAGAGGATGCTCACGATAACGGATCTTAAGAAAGCTTATGGGAGGTATCACGCGCTTGATGGTCTGTCTATGACGATAAAGGAAGGAGCCCTTTATGGTTTTGTAGGCCCAAACGGCGCAGGGAAGACCACCACGATCAAGATATTGGCCGGCCTTTTGTCTGCAGACAGCGGCCAGGTCATCCTGGACGGAGTGGATGCGCGGAGAGAAAGGCAGGCGCTCAAGGGGAAGATCGGCTATGTGCCGGATACCTTTGGCGTGTATGCGGATTTGAAGGTGTGGGAGTATATGGAATTTTTCTCGGCCTGCTATGGCCTGGAGGGATTGATGGCCAGAAAGCGCTGCGGGATGCTCTTAGAACAGGTGGGCCTGGAGGATAGGGTGGATCAGTATGTGGACGGTCTGTCCAGAGGGATGAAGCAGCGTTTATGCCTGGCAAGGGCACTGATCCACGATCCGGCTCTCTTGGTCATGGATGAGCCTTCTTCCGGGCTGGATCCCAAGACGCGCAGAGAGTTCAAAGAGCTTCTGCAGGAATTGAACGGGGAGGGAAAGACGATCCTGATCAGTTCCCATGTCCTCTCGGAGCTGGACCAGATGTGTACCGATATCGGGATCATCGACCAAGGGCGGATGGTGCTCAGCGGGAGCATGGGGGAGATCATGTCCCGGGTGGAACGATCCGACCCGCTGCAGATCCTGGTATATCAGAACCTGGACCAGGCGATGGCGATCCTAAAAAGCCACAGTCTGGTGGGATCGATCGCCATCAAGGAGAACTGCCTGTCGGTGGGGTTCACAGGCGATCATCAGGATGAAGCCCTCCTTCTCCAGCAGCTGATCGATGCAGCCGCGCCGCGGCACGAAGCCGACGCCCGCACGG